>CABUDQ010000016.1 GCA_902490365.1 uncultured Collinsella sp.
CCGTCGGATGACTTGAAGAAGGGGGAGGCCTCGCGGCCTCCCCCTTTTTTGCGTTTACGGGGTGTAAATGACTCAATTACACCAGACGATCTTGTTGTTTTTGGTATTGAGCCTTTATTTATAGAAAATAAATCGTATAACAAGGGCAACTGCTATGGCCGCAATGATCAAAAGCAGAATTGTCAGCTGATGCTGCTTGCGTCGTTTACTTGACGAAACGAAGATTGATTTTCCCTGTTTTGGCGTTTCGAGATAGCGAGCCGAATGCGTCAAGGTTTGCTTGGGTCGAGGCCCTCTTTGTTGATGAGCGGCGGATGCTTTCATCGGCTCATCGCTAGCTGCGCTGTTTTTAGATAATGGTGCGTCTTTCAGATATACAGGGTCTCCCGAGGCAACGCCCATATGTTTACGTCCCGTTTGGGCATCCTCGAGCGTTTGATATCGATTTCTCGTCACATAATCGGGCTCAGGATCATTAATGGGCTCTTGCGAGATGTGGGGGCGATGGAACCGTGGCGGCTGCGTAGAAGTATCTTCGCCCTGCGTCGGCATAAACATATTGTTCTGGTTTTGGTCGTCCATGATGCCCTTTAGCTCGTTACCAACAACGTGTACGCGCTCATTGTAAGCCCCTTGTTATTTGTAGCTGCGAACATACTTCTTATTTAAGCTCTGGTTCAAAGAACCTTAACCTTACTAAGACCTGAGTCATACACACTTAGATATGCTTATAGTACTGGACTCAAAAAACTTTATAGTCGATGTATATATGAGCACTGGGTGGGCATATATAAGAGCGTCAAAAGAAGTCCCAGTCACCTAGAAGATGGCTCGGCAGTCCTTAAAAGGAGTGGTAAACATGGCAAGCATGGTTCCTTATCGTTCGGTTTTTGGCGTTCGTCCTTCTGCTAGCTCGCTGTTCGATCTGTTTGATGATATGACCGACCTTGCAAACAACTCGATTGCCTCCAAGGCGTTCCCCGTTGACGTTGAGGACAAGGGCGATGGCTACGAGGTCAAGGCGTATCTGACCGGTGTCGCCAAGGATGACATCGACGTTGAGCTCAATGAGGGTCGCCTGTCCATCAGCGTGAACGTCGAGGAGAGCGCCGAAAACGAGGGTAAGAACTTCCTCCAGAAGGAGTTCGGCTCGTACAGCGCGACGCGCGGCGTGTATCTGAAGGACGCTTCGAGCGAGGGCCTTTCGGCTAAGTATGCTGACGGCATCCTGACCGTTACGGTTCCCAAGATTGTCGAGAAGAAGAACGTCACGAAGATCTCTATCGACTAACGATGGCTCTGCTTCAATCGAGAGTATGAGTTAAGGGGGCTGGGAAGTGATTCCCAGCCCCCTTTTGTTGTCTTGAGGGGCTATTGAATGGTTGTCGGTTGATACTGGCTTGCAGGGCGTATCGAGAGCTTCCGTGGCCCTTGAAGACGGGTGGCAGAACTGCCGAGTTCATCATCGAGACTTGCATCAAGCGCGTTGGCATAGCTTTTGACGGTAAGGCTTGGACGATTATTGTCCTGGCTGATATGCATGGCGATGAGCTGTTCGGTGCGATCGGTAACAAGTTCGCGCGCGGCTTCGGCGGCCTGGTTGTTGGAGAGGTGCCCCTTTGTGGACAGGATGCGCTCCTGAAGAAAGCGGGGGTACGCTCCTTCGCGCAACATAGTTACATCGTGGTTACTTTCGAGCGCGAGAACTCGACAGTCTTTGAGGATGCCTATGGCCTTGCTCGATAACTCTCCGGTGTCGGTGGCAAACCCAATGGAATCATCGAGAGCATAAAATCGATAGCCGACAGGATTGATGACATCGTGCGATGTTGAGTAGGTTTGCACGTGGATGCCGGCAATGGGGAGCGTGTCGCCGGGGTCAAATTCCTCTACGGGCAGGTGCGCGAGGTTTTCTTTGCATGAAAGGGTGTCCCTGCTGGCAAAGAGGGGACCATGCCAGTGCTTGCACCATACATCGAGCCCCTTGATATGGTCACCATGCTCATGGGTGATTACAAGAGAGGCGACGTCGTCTGCCGAGAGGCCAAGCTCCGCCATGCGTTTAAGTGTCTCGCGGCGGGACAGGCCGTTGTCGATCATGATGAGCCCCTGAGGCCCCTCGACGAGTGCGCAGTTGCCTTTTGAGCCGCTGCCGAGGATATGAAGGTGCAGGCGAGACATAAGATTCCAAAGGATACAATGGGTGCGGACGAATAGAGGAGGAAGCGAATGCCAACGGTATCTCAGCACTATGGACATCATGCCGCGCCGAGGACGGATAAGAGCGCCCTGGCAACGCGGCAGGCCGCTGCCCCCGTAGTGCTCATGGTATCAGGCGGTGCGGACTCGACGGCGCTGCTCCTTATGGCTTGCACATCAAAGCTGGATATCCAGGACGGGCGCGGCGTCGCTCCCATTGCGCGCGAGCGATTGCACGTGCTGCATGTAAACCATCATCTGCGCGGGGAGGCATCCGATGGCGACGAGGCCTTTGTACGTGACCTGTGCGCGCAATACGGCTTGCCGCTGTGTGTTGAGCATGCCTATTTTGATGACGAATCGGGCAATATCGAGGCTGCGGCTCGCGAGGTGCGCTATGCCGCGGCGCGGAGGTATGTTCGCGAGCTCTGCGTCCAGACGGGGGCACCGCGAACGGCGGCTCGTATCTGCACTGCGCACACGTCTTCGGATCGCGCGGAAACGTTTTTGATGAACGCGATTAAGGGTTCGGGGCCCGCTGGCCTATCGAGCATTCCTCGCCGGAGGAATATCGTGGTGCGTCCCCTGCTCGACCTGACTCATGATGAGCTCGTGGGCTATTTGCAGGTGCATGGTCAGCCGTGGCGAGAGGACGAGAGCAACGAGGACGTGTCATACTTGCGTAACTATGTGCGCCATCGAGTGATGCCGGTGGTGGCGCAGCGCAATGCGAGCGTCTGCAAGACGATTGGCGCCGCCTGCGAGATCTTAGGCGATGAGGATGCCTTTCTTTCTCAGCTTTCGGCACAGGCGTTTCGAAGCTGCCTGCGCAAGGAAGCGGTGGGCGCACTTGTGCTCGATGCGCGCCGTCTTGCCGCCGCTGAGGTTGTGATTGCACGGCGTATCGTGCGATTGGCGATTAAGCGCATCGATCCCGACGCGCGACCGGAGATGCGGCACGTGGAGCGCGTGCTCGCCTGCGTCGCTGCGGGCTCGGGCTCGGTTACGCTTCCTGCGGGAATTGATGCCCGTGTGGAGTTTGGCACGCTGGCGTTCAAGGCCCCGGCGGCGCGCGAGGGTTTAGTGGCCGATTGGATCTCCGTTCCCGGTCGTCTGCCGCTGGGGGCGGGGCATATGCTGACAGCGGAGCCGATGGCTGTGGAGCCGGGGTGCAATATCGTGCACCGTGCCCGCGAGCTTGCTGCTGCCGGAAAGGTTGCGGCCTTGGTGGATGCGGCGGCCCTGGGGTTTGCCGACCGCGATAGCGAGCGGATGTTAGCCGGCTCGCGCGGGGAGATTCCCACCGAGGCACGATCGGCGCGCCTGTGGGTGGATAGCCCTGTGCCGGGAGACGTGATGTGCCCGTTGGGGATGAACGGCCGAAGCAAGAAAGTGTCAGACCTGTTGAACGAGGCGCGCATTCCTGTTTCAGACCGCTCTGGCGTACCCGTGGTAAGAACGGCTCCGGGAGGTGCCGTAGTATGGGTCGCGGGCGTTCGCGCGGACGAGCGTTTTAAATGCACGGCCGCAACGCGCGTGGCATATCTGCTTCGTGTGGTCGATGCGGAATAGCGCTTCGCGCCAGCTATTCTGTGCGACGTTGACGGTATTCCCGCGCTGATGGCGCACGTGCTGGTAAATATACCCCGTGCGCTGCTAGAATGTGTAGTTCGCGTCCATGCGGCGGTGCGTGGGCGATAAGCACAAGAAAGGGTTGTCATGGCTTCTCAACATCCGGATATCGAGAAGGTTCTGTTTACGCAGGAGGATATCGACGGTATCGTCTCTCGCCTAGGCGAGCAGATTACTCGCGACTACGCGGGTAAGGATCTGGTGCTGATTGCGGTCCTGCGCGGCGCCGTGGTCTTTATGGGCGACCTGATGCGCAAGATCGAGCTGCCGACCAACATCGATTTCATGGCTGTTTCGAGCTATGGCGACGGTGTGAAGTCCTCGGGCATCGTGCGTATCATTAAGGACCTGGATATCGACATCCGCGGTCGCGACGTGCTGATCGTCGAGGACATTCTGGACTCGGGCCTGACGCTCAAGTATCTGATGAAGAACCTCGAGAGCCGCAAGCCCGCCTCGCTGGAGGTTGCCGCCTTCCTGTGGAAGGACGTTGAGGACCGTACCTCGGCCGTCACGCCCAAGTATGTTGGAACCCATTGCCCCGATGCCTTTGTGGTGGGCTACGGCCTCGACTATGCCGAGCGCTATCGCAACCTTCCGTATCTGGGCATTTTGAAACCGGAGGTTTATTCGTAAGATGCCCGACGACCGTAACGATAACAATTCCCAGACTCCCCGGGAACCTAAGATCCCGGGGATGCCCGGAGGCAAGAAGCCCACGCGTACGGGCTGGCTGTATTTTATTTTGGCTTGCGCGCTTCTGGGCTATGCCTTCTTTAACATGGGCTCCGGCTTTGCCAATTCCAGCAATACCGTAAAGCTCGCGACGAGCGAGATGGTCAACGCCATTAAGCAGGATCGCGTCGAAGATTTGACCTATACGGTTCAAGACGGAAGCGTGGCGGGTCATTACTGGAAGACAAAAAAGGACAAGGGCGATACGAGCGAGCTCAAGAGCTTCTCCTCGACCTATGTCGGCTCCGATTCGCTTGCCGAGCTTATGGCGGAGCACCCCGATACCAAGTACATCGTCAACACCAACGATCCCGATTTTTGGGGCGACCTGGCGATGAGCGTGCTGCCGACGATCGCCCTGATTGCCATCATGTTCTACTTTATGCGCCAGATGATGGGTGCCAACAACAGGAACATGCAGTTTGGCAAGACCAACGCCAAGACCAACGAGGCCACGCGCCCCAAGGTCAAGTTCGAGGACGTTGCCGGCGTGGACGAGGCAGTCGAAGAGCTCGAGGAGATCCGCGACTTTTTGAGCGATCCGGACCGCTATCGCAAGCTGGGTGCCAAGATTCCGCGCGGCGTTTTGCTGGTGGGCCCTCCGGGTACCGGTAAAACCCTGCTGGCCAAGGCCGTTGCCGGCGAGGCGGGCGTGCCGTTCTTTAGTATCTCGGGCTCTGACTTTGTCGAGATGTTCGTGGGTGTCGGCGCCAGCCGCGTGCGCGACCTTTTTAAGGAGGCCAAGTCTCAGGCTCCGTCGATCATCTTTATTGACGAGATCGATGCCGTGGGACGTCAGCGTGGAGCCGGTTTGGGCGGCGGCCACGACGAGCGCGAGCAGACGCTCAACCAGCTGCTGGTCGAGATGGACGGTTTTGAGGAAAGCGAGTCGGTCATCCTGATCGCCGCGACCAACCGCCCCGATATTTTGGACCCGGCGCTGCTGCGTCCCGGCCGTTTTGACCGTCAGGTTACGGTCGACCGTCCGGACGTGAAGGGCCGCGAGCAGATCTTGCGCGTGCATGCCGAGAACAAGCCGATGGACGAGGACGTTAAGTTTGAGAAGCTCGCCCAGATGACCGTTGGCTTTACCGGCGCCGATCTGGCGAACCTGCTCAATGAGTCTGCGCTTTTGGCTGCTCGCCGCCATCGTTCCGTGATCTCGATGGACGAGGTCGAGGAGTCGATGGAGCGCGTGATTGCCGGACCGCAGCGCAAGGGTCGCGTGATGACCGAAGCCGAGCGCATCACGATTGCCTACCACGAGAGCGGTCATGCCCTGGTGGGTCATATCCTGGAGCACTCCGATCCGGTTCACAAGATTTCGATTGTCAGCCGTGGCCAGGCTCTGGGCTACACACTGCAGCTTCCGCAGGAGGATCACTTCCTCAAGACCAAGAACGAGATGCTCGATGAGCTTGCCGTGTTCTTGGGCGGTCGCGTTGCTGAGGAGCTCATGTGCGACGACATCACGTCGGGCGCGAGCAACGACCTGGAGCGCGCGACCAAGATGGCGCGCGAGATGGTCACGCGTCTGGGCATGAGCGAGGAACTGGGCACGCAGGTGTTTGGCGAGGCGCAGCATCAGGTGTTCCTGGGCCGCGATTACGCCGATCACCAGGATTATTCCGAGGAGACGGCGCGCCGCATCGATATCGAGGTTCAGCGCATCATGCGCGAAGCCCATCGCCGTGCGGTCGAGATTTTGGATGCCCGTCGCGATCAGCTCGATCTGATGGCGAAGGTGCTGCTTGAGCGCGAGACCGTCGAAGGCGACGCCGTGAACGCCCTGCTCGACAACGAGTGGGATGCTTACCTTGAGCGCGAGGGCGATATCCTGGCGGCCAAGGAGGAGCGCAACGCCAAGGCGGCCGGCATGCCGACCAAGAAGTGCTCGCCTCGCATGAGCGAGGAGGAGCTGGCGGCTGATGCTGCGGCCTTTGCGCAGGCGGCCATGCAGGAGGATGCCGAAGCCGCATCCGATGATGCCGGTGATGGCAATGCTGTCAACGCTGACGGCAACACCGACGCCGACAAATAGTTCTTGTAGCGAAAGCCTCTGCGGGGAAACCTGTGGAGGCTTTTTCTTTTGAGCGATATGTTGATTGGGGACAGACTTAAATGAGCGTTTTCACGCATTTAAGTCTGTCCCCAATCAACATTGTGGCGCTCTAGTTGGCTAAAGCGTACAATAGCGCCTATGCGAAAGGGGAACAGATGATCAACGAAACTATGTATGCTCGCGGTGCGGAAAGCTCCATCATCCGTGAGATTTTTAGCTATGGCCTTGAGCGCAAGGCACAGATCGGTGCGGAGAACGTATTCGATTTTTCGCTGGGTAACCCGAGCGTTCCGGCACCTGCCGCCGTGGCTGAGTCCATTAAGAAGGCCTTGGAGCTGCCGAGCGACCAGCTGCATGGATACACGCCTGCGCCGGGTCTGCCGCAATGTCGAGCAGCCGTCGCCGACTCGCTCAACCGTCGCTTTGGCACGAGCTATGAGGGCAAGGACGTCTTTATGACGGTGGGTGCCGCGGCTTCGCTCACCTGCACGCTCAATGCCGTTACGAACCCGGGCGATGAGGTTGTTGTTATCGCCCCGTACTTTCCGGAGTATCGCGTGTGGATTGAGAAGGCCGGCTGCACGTGTGTTGAGGCGCTCGCCGATGAAGATACGTTCCAGCTGAGCGTGAGTAACGTGCTCAAGGCGATTACCGATAAGACGGCTGCCGTCATCATCGACTCGCCCAACAATCCGACCGGTGCCGTGTATACATGCGACACGCTGACGCGACTGGCCAATGTTCTGCGCGAGGCCAACGCTCAGCGCGATCCCGAGAATCCGATTATGCTCATCTCTGATGAGCCGTATCGCGAGATTGTCTATGGCGCCGAGGTGCCTTGGGTGCCTTCGATCTACGAGCACACCATCGTGTGCTACTCGTATTCCAAGTCGCTTTCGCTACCGGGCGAGCGCGTCGGGTGGATCCTGGTTCCCAATACGAATCCTCAGGCAGCTCGTCTAATGCCCGCCGTTGCCGGTGCCGCCCGTACGCTGGGCTTCGTGTGTGCACCGGCGCTCTTCCAGCGTGTAATCATCGACTGCATTGATGAACCGAGCGATGTCGAGGCCTATGCTCGCAACCGCACCGCGCTTACCGATGCACTAGCGGAGTACGGCTACACCTATGTTGAGCCGGATGGCGCGTTCTACCTATGGGTGAAAGCGCTGGAGTCCGATGCGAATGCGTTCTGTGAGCGCGCGAAGAAGTATGAGCTGCTCGCGGTGCCTTCGGATAGCTTTGGCATGCCGGGCTGGTTCCGCCTGGGCTACTGCGTGAGCTATGAGACAATCGTCAACTCGCTGCCTGCCTGGAAGCAGCTGGCCGACGAATATCGTCGAAAGTAAAGCGCTCTGCTTACAATGTTTTACGTGAAACGGGGTTTGGTTTTAAGCCAGACCCCGTTGTCTATGCCGTTGTGTGATTGGGATGAAGCAGTTTTACGACTGCCGAAAGCTATGCGTACAATGAATATACGCGACGGCCATACTGGACAAGGAGACCCGATGCCCTACCTTCTTTCTTGTGATATTCATACTCATACGATGTTCTCTGCGCATGCGTACTCAACCATCGAGGAGAACATCTATTGGGCGGCGGAGCGCGGCCTTCAGGTGCTCGGTTCCGCCGATCATTTAAGCTCGATGGTTACGCCTTGTCCCAATGACCTGCGCAGTTTCCAATTCTTTATTAACCAGGATATCTGGCCGCGCATTTGGAGCGGCGTGCTGGTGCTGCGTGGTGCCGAGGCTGATATCGTTTCGCTGGACGGCAGCTTGTTTGGCGAAGACATTCCCGTTTCGCTCGATATCGCCGGCGATTCGTATAGTCGTGAGCATTCGCTGTTCGATTTGGTGACGCGTAATTTGGATTATTTGGTGGCAAGCGTGCATAACCCGCAGTTTGCCGAAGGCGCGACGCTCGCCCAAACGACCCAGATGTACATCAATGCCCTGGAGCACCCCAAGGTGTTCATGCTGGGCCACACAGGGCGCTCGGGCGTGCCGTTCGATATCGACGAGGTGCTGTTGGCGGCTAAGGCCAAGCACAAGATTATCGAGATCAACAACCATAGTCTTGAACACGGTGTCGACACTGAGCATTGGGCCGTATGCCGCAAGATCGCCGAGCGCTGTGCCGAACTGGGCGTGGGCATTGGCGTGTCGACCGATGCCCACATTGGCATGGCCATTGGCAAGCTCGATCACGCGCGCAAGATGCTCGACGAGATTCACTTCCCGCTGGATTTGATCGTGACGCGCGACCGCGAGACGCTGCTGCGCGAGATGGCGGCAGCCGGCGTGTGTGACCTGCGCAAGGGGATGTAGCGGAGTTCATAAACCAAGCGAAGGGGGCGGTCCAGACGGGCCGCCCCCTTTCTTGTCTCGAAAATCTACCGGGGTGGATTAGCGGCGCTCGAGGACCGCTACGGTTTCGGTGTGGTCGGTATGGGGGAACATGTCGACGGGCGTGATCTTGAGCAGGCGATAGCCTCCGTCGAGGAGCTGGTGCAGGTCGCGCTCTTGGGTCACAGGGTTGCAGCTGATATAGGTGATGCGGCGCGGCTTGAGTGCGCAGGCGGCTTCGAGGAACTCGGGGGTGGAGCCGGCGCGCGGCGGGTCGATGGAAAGGACATCGATCCGCTCGTTGTTGTCGGCGGCGTCCAGGATGTAATCGGTGGCGTCGTCGGCCATAAACCAAGCGCTGCGGGTGAGGCCGTTGAGCTCGGCATTGCGACGTGCGTCGGCAATGCCCGCCGGGTTGCGCTCCACGCCGAGCAGCATAATGCCGATGCCCTTGTCCTGGGCATCCTTCGCGGCGCACAGGCCGATGGTTCCGCTGCCGCAGTAAGCGTCCATAAGAATATCACCCTGCTGCAGGTCCATGCCGTCAATGGCAAGTCGATAGAGCAGCTCGGTTTGCTGCGGATTGGTCTGATAGAACGCGGTGGGGGAGATATCGAACTCGCAGCCGAGCAGCTGGTCGCGCATGCATTCGGCGCCATAGACGATACGAGTCTCCTCACCCAAGATGGCATTGCCGGGGCGACCGTTGATGTTCTGAGCGACGGTGACGATATGCGGATCGAGTGCGGCGACAGCCTCAAAGAACTCCTGCGCATGCGGCAGGTCGCGCTGAGCGGTCACGAGGGTGACCATAATCTGGTCGGTGCGCCAGCCGCAGCGAACGACGGCATAGCGAAGCAGCCCCAGGTGCTTATCCTCGTTAAAGGCGGGAATGTGCAGACGCTCGGCCTCATGCGCGATGCCGTTGAGAATCTGACGGGCCCCCGGCGCCTCGACAGGGCATTCAGGAACAGCAACGATTCTGTGTGTCCCACGTTCAAAAAAGCCGCAGCGGACAGCGCCCTCTTTGCCGGGAGCAAACGGAGTGGCAGCCTTATGACGAAAACCACGAGGCGCAGGATATTTGCCCGGGTCTCCCAGGGTGACTCCCATACCACGAATAGGATCGACAGCAATGCCCTCACGCTCGCAAAGCGAGGCAAAAAGCTCCTCCATGGCAGCCTGCTTGGCTGCCAACTGCTTCTTATAAGGACGATTGAGCGCCGTGCACCCACCGCAAGCTTTCATGATCGAACAGGGAGACTTGGGGTCCGCAGCCTTATGTGCAGACGAAACCGGATCTTTATGCGAGTGCTCGGAGCGAGTCTGAGATGCCTTGTCCTCGCTCCGACGAGAGCCGGGACGCTTGGCCTTAGTCTTGCCCTTAGCCGACTTGCTTTTTGCAGCTTTAGAAGACTTGGATTTCGTAGAGGATTTCTCCTCTTTTGACCCCTCAGCCGCTTCCACCAAAGCACGACGAGCCCTACGCTCCGCACGAGATTCTGCCATCAATAACTCCACTAATTCATGAATTAAAAGCTGCAAGCATTGTACCGTGCCAAGCCAGCGGGCGATATGCAAGCGGTCATTTCCTGTCAGCGATAAGCCCAACGACGTTTGCCCGCCGGGCACCGGGGCAGGGGTTAAGTTTGTCGCGAGTTCCGCACGAACAGGAGGCCACTTAATGTGGCCTCCGTCGTGAGCAGGACTGTAGAGCAGCAAACTTAACCCCTGCCCCGGTGCCCGGCGGGCAACCTATCCCTTGTACTCTATCAAGGTAAAGTGTATGATTCTGGACGTTACATGACTCACTTTACCTAACTAAAGTGCTATCGAGGGGGAATACCATGAATACCGATATGTCTCGTCGTCAGTTTGTTGGTCTAGCCGGCTCGCTCGCCACGGTGCTTGGCCTTGGTCTTGTCGGCTGCGGCGGTGGTGCTGGCAAGGGCTCCGCTGCTGGTTCTGCCGCGGCCAAGGATGTGAAGGGCGCCGCGGAGTCCAAGAAGCTCGTGGTGGGCTTTGACAAGTCCTACCCTCCGTACGGCTTTGTGGGCGATGACGGCGAGTACACGGGCTTTGACCTTGACCTTGCCAAGGCCGTTGCCGATAAGCAGGGCTGGGATGTCGATTACGAGGCCATCGATTGGGATGCCAAGGACACGCTGCTCAACTCCGGCGCCATCAACTGCATCTGGAACGGCTTTACCATGGAGGGCCGCGAGGACGACTACACGTTCTCCGAGCCGTACATGCTCAACGAGCAAGTGCTCGTGGTCAAGAAGGACGCGGGTATCAAGAGCTGGGACGATCTCGCTGGCAAGACCGTGATCACTCAGACCGATTCCGCCGCACAGGATGTGCTCGAGGGCGACCAGAAGGATCTGGCCGCGACGTTTGCCACGCTCGATACCATCGGTGAGTACAACACGGCGTTTATGCAGCTCGAGAGCGGCGCGGTCGATGCCGTGGCTTGCGACCTTTCGATTGCCCAGTATCAGCTTGCCGCCAAGCCCGATGCTTATACGCAGCTTGATGAGCCGCTGTCCAGCGAGCACTACGCCGTCGGCTTTAAGAAGGGCGACGCCAAGTCGGCCGACGCCGTGACCGAGTCGCTCAAGGCGCTCTACGAGGACGGCACGGTTAAGGACCTGTGCGATAAGTATTCAAGCTATGGTCTATCCTTCGACAACTGGGTGCTCAAATAGCGGCTTTCCCAGGCACCCGATTTTGCCGTTCAAGCCGTCGCTTGCGTACATTTAGTACGCGGCGCTCCTCTTTCACGGCAAACTCGAGCACCTGGAAAACCCGCTTTAGCATTGGGTTTGCTGTTCTGTTGTCGCGAAAGAGAGCTTAGGTTGTCTATTCAGGTCATGATGCAGATGCTTGGCCAGGGCTTCTTGGTCAGTTTACAGTTGTTTGTGCTGACGCTGCTGGGGTCGATTCCGCTGGGAATCCCCGTAGCGTTTATGCGCATGAGCAAAATTGCGCCACTCCGCTGGATTGCGCGCATCTACATTTCGGTAATGCGCGGTACGCCGCTCATGCTGCAGATGTTTGCCATCTACTTTGCCCCGTACTACGTGTTTGGCATTTCGCTCACGCCCGATTCCAAGTGGACGGCGTGCGTCGTGGCGTTCATCATCAACTACGCCGGTTACTTTGCCGAGATCTATCGCTCGGGCTTGCAGTCCATTCCGCGCGGTCAATACGAGGCTGCCGAGGTGCTGGGCTATTCGCGCGTGCAGACGTTTCTGTATATCGTGATGCCGCAGGTCGCCAAGCGTATTCTGCCGGCGATGGGCAACGAGATCATCACGCTGGTCAAGGACACGTCGCTGGCGTTTGCCATTGGCGTGGGTGAGATGTTCTCGACGGCCAAGGCGCTGGTCGCCTCGCAGGTGAGCATGGTGCCGTTTGCGATCGCGGCGCTGATTTACTGGGTCTTTAACTTCGTCGTCGAGATGCTGCTGGGCGCCGCCGAGAAAAAATTGGATTACTACCATGACTAATTCGGTAATGAATATATCGAACGCGCGCAAGGCGTTTGGCGGCAATGAGGTGCTCAAGGATATCTCGCTCGAGGTCAAGCGCGGCGAGGTCGTGGCGATTATCGGGCCTTCAGGCGGCGGTAAGTCCACGCTTCTGCGCTGCGCCACACTGCTCGAGACACTCGACGGTGGCTCGCTTTCGTTTGGCGACCTTGCCGTTGCGACGGACGCGGGGTCGGGTGCGATATATGCGAAAGGCGACGTGCCCAAGCAGGCGCGCTCGCGATTTGGCCTGGTGTTTCAGAACTACAATCTGTTTCCGCACTATACGGTGATGAAAAACATCACCGATGCTCCGATTCGCGTGCTCAAGCGCCCGCGCGAGCAGGCCGAAGCACGTGCGCGTGAGCTGATCGCGCAGATGGGGCTTACGGGCAACGAGAACAAGGTGCCATGTGAGCTTTCGGGCGGTCAGCAACAGCGTGTGAGTATCGCCCGCGCCTTGGCGCTCGACCCGGAGATCTTGTTCTTTGACGAGCCGACCTCGGCGCTCGATCCCGAGCTAACGGCCGAGGTGCTGCGTGTCATTAAAGACCTTGCCGCGCAGAATATGACGATGGTGATCGTGACCCATGCGATGCAGTTTGCGCGCGACGTTGCCGACCGCGTGGTCTTTATGGACGGCGGTCGCATTGTCGAGGAGGGTCCTGCCGAGCAGGTTATCGATCATCCGCGTGAGCAACGTACCCGTGAGTTCTTGAGCCGTATCGAGGGGTAGGCTCAGTTATTTACTCAACTATTAAATTGAGGTGAAGCCGCCGCAGGTCTTACGGTCTGTGGCGGCTTTTTGTTTGCGTCGACGGGGTTCAATAATCGCCTCACAAGCTTGTCTCCTCCTCTCGCCGCCTGTATTCATACGCGCGCCGAAAGGTATGCATGGACAGTCGCCCGTGAGGGTAGGGTGGTGGCATAGGACATTTGGAGGGTGAGTCGGCTCGGCTGCCGACCATGCTGCTCCCGGGACGGCACCGACCGCGAACCCTCCCCGTTGGCGTCGCGCCTTGCGCGCGGCCCTGCAAGGAGGTCATCATGGGTGCTCCCAAGACCGGTAACGTAAGGAACGTGGTGCTCGTAGGCCAAGGCGGGGTGGGCAAGACTTCACTCGCCGAGGCCATGCTCCACCTTTCTGGCAAGACCGCCCGTCTGGGCGGCCACGACGGCACCAAGCCCACGCTCGACTATGACCCCGAAGAGGTCAAGCGTGCATTTTCCATCTCGACGACCATTGCGCCGATCGACTGGAAGGGCGCGCGCATCAACGTGCTCGATGCCCCGTGCTATCCCGATTTTATCGGCGACGCCTATGCCGCGATGAGCGTCTGCGAGACGGCTCTGTTTGTGGTCGACGCCGAGGCCGGCCCGCAGCCTACGACGGTTAAGCTCTGGTATGCCGCCGAAGACCTGCGTCTGGCGCGTGCGGTGTTCGTAAACCGCCTGTCGCGCTCCGAGGCCAGCTTTGCGACCACGATGGACCTGTTGCAGGAGCGCTTTGGTACGCGCCTGGGCGCCGTGACCCTTCCCTGGGGCGAGGGCGAGGACTTTGACGGCATCATCGACCTGGTGCGCATGAAGGCGCGCCATTGCAACGGCGCCGAAGCCGTTGAGTCGGAGATTCCCGAGGAGTATCGTGCCCAGGCCGAGGAGGCCCATGACCATCTGTGCGAGCTGGTGGCCGAGGCCGACGACGAGCTGATGATGAAATACCTGGAAGGCGAGGAGACGCTGACGCAGGAGGAGCTCGAAGGCCTGCTGTCGAAGGCGATCGCCGAGCGCATCTTTGTGCCGGTCTTTGCGGGCGATTGCATTAAGGAGCAGGGCGTCAACTCGCTGATGGACGACATCGCCACGTACTTCCCGGCACCGACGGACTACGGCGAGATGCCGCTCATCGACGGTGATTCACTCAAGATCTCGAGTGACGATGACCGTCCGGTGGCGTTTGTGTTTAAGACCCTGGCCGATCCGCAGCAGGGTCGCATCAGCTTTATCAAGGTGCTGACGGGTACGCTTGAGCCGGGCCTTGAGCTGATCAACGCGCGTACCCGCAAGAGCGATCGTCTGGCTCACCTGTATGTGATGTGTGGCCGCGACATGACCGAGGTCGGTCACGCTTATGCCGGTGATATCATCGTGGCGCCCAAGCTGGCGGCCGAGACGGGCGATACGCTCTCGATTACCGGCAAGGTCGAGGCTGCGGCGTTTAAGTTCCCCAACTCGCAGTACCGCATTGCCATCGAGGCCGAGAACCGCGGCGACGAAGAGAAGCTCTACACGTTTATCGAGAAGGCCTGCAAGGCCGACCCGACCATGAGCATCGACCGCGACGAGGAGACTGGCCAGACCATTATCTCCGCCGTTGGTGAGGCACAGGTTTCGGTGCTGCTCAACCGTCTGGAGGACCGCACCAAGGTCGCCGCCAAGAGCGTGCCGATCCGCATTCCGTATCGCGAGACCATCCGCCGCACGGCGAGCGCCCAGGGTCGCCACAAGAAGCAGACCGGCGGCGCCGGTCAGTACGGCGACTGCTGGCTGCGCGTGGAGCCGCTCATTGGGCCCGACGGCACGAGCGACGGCTATGAGTTTGTTGACGAGGTCGTGGGCGGCCGCATCCCGCGCTCGCTCATCCCCGCCGTGGACAAGGGCGTTCAGGAGACTATGAAGGACGGCATCATTGCCGGCTACCCGCTCACGGGCATTCGCGTTGCTGTGTACGATGGCTCGTATCACAGCGTCGACTCCAACGAGATGGCGTTCCGCGCGGCGGCCCGCATCGGCCTGCGCAAGGCGTGCGCCGATGCCGACCCGGTGGTGCTGGAGCCCATCGAGGAAATCACGGTGACTATCCCCGAGAGCTACGCCGGCGCCGTGATGGGCGACATCTCGGCCTCGCGCGGTCGCGTGACGGGCATGGAGACCGACGAACGCGGCGATACCGTGGTCATTGCCCAGGCGCCGCTGGCCGAGCTAACGGATTACTCGACGCGCCTGCGCTCTATCACGCGCGGCACGGGCGACTTTACCATGAAGCCTGCAGGCTATGAGCAGGTGCCTTATGACGTTCAGGCCAAGCTGGTCGAGCGCTATGAGGAGGGCCGAGCTAAGTAACGTGTGGCTTTGTCTGCAATGTAGGTGCTGACGAAAAGGCCGCCCTGGGTAACCGGGGCGGCCTTATTTGATCCCTTGGGGACGGAGGAAAACGGATCATTTTTGGGTTACGGGCGGCGCGGTCGGCACTAGTCTCCGGATGCCTGGTTGCGGCCGGTGGCGTAGTCGATCTGCACGTGCGGCTGCAGGTTGTAGCAGTACACGTGGAAGCACAGGGTCTTGCCGTGGTCCTCGATCGATTGTGCTTCCAGACGAATGCCACGACAGACGAGCTCCTCCTCGTTGTACATAGGCGTGACGCGATAGAGCACGTGGTTGCCCGTGTTGCGGACGTAGTCGAGGATGTGCTCTTCAAACGGCAGCATGCCCGTCTCGTTGAGATAGCGCGTGCCGGTGAGGAGATTCTTGCGGTTGGCGTTTTCGCCGCAGAGTGACCAGGCGATGAGGTGGCAGCGGTTGTAGAGGCTCTGGCCTGGAATAAAGTCGTAGCGCTGCTGGTGCCAACCGGCAGGATGGATACGCGAGATATCGCCGCGCTTGCCCTGACCGAGCGATTCGGGGCCCACGCAGGCGAGCGCCTTGCGAGTGCGGCCCAGGCTGTCGAGCTTGGAGAATTTCTTAAAGCAGCCCTCTTCGGTGGCACGATCGTATTCATCGAGTGTGAATGACGGCGTGCCGAGCGGGTGCGTGCTGTCGGCGCGAAGGGCAACGTAGGGGTTGCCGGCGTAGTCGGGAATGCTGCTGAGATAAACACCACGGGCGCGGTTGAGGTCGGGGTTTTCCACCTCGTCGATGGGGGCGGCGGCGCTGTCTGTGGAAGCGTCGTCGCCGGTGTCGGTTGCGACGGAATCGGAGCCATTGCCGGAGTCCTCGGAGCTCGCTGTTCCCGATTCGAGCCGGGCAACCAGGTCCGCCTCGTCGTCGGTGCGGCTGGGACTCTCGTTTTGCTTCTCGGCCAGAGCCGCCGCCTGCTCATCACTTTGCGGCGACAGCAACTTGGGCGCCCCATCGAGCGATCCCGTAAACAGCGCAAACCCCAGCACCACGGCGGTGCCGATGGAAAGTGCTTGCTTGTAGGCGGACTTGCGCGACATTGAGGCTCCTGGGTAATCGGTTGCGATTCTACCAGTCTAGCAGGAGACGCCGCAGACCGTTTTCCCAGATAAAACCTGCCAAAATAAACCCGTCCTCTTTTGGCAGGTTGGCGGGGCAATGCCCGCCGCAACTTATGGCACGGTTGGGATGTGTACGCTTTAAAGAGCGGAGCCCATGGTTAGAGAGATGCGCTCGTCTCTCTAAACGTCTCTCTAAAGAGAAAGTCGGTTAGAGAGATGGCCTTAGGTAATCTAGCAGTGAATTCGATACATCTCTCTAAATTTCTCTCTAAAAGAGGGTGCTCATCTCTCTAAAGTTAGAGAGATATATTAAGCTTTAGAGAGATAAATCTATTGTTTTAGAGAGATGGAATGCCAATGCTGTTGGATGAACCTCTTGGCCTTATCGTTGAGCGCCTTCGCAGGCGGGGGACCGATGACGCATCGGTAGAAGTTAAAGCCTGCACGAATAAATTGAGTGCAGACGTATGGGAGACAGTGAGTGCTTTTGCGAACACTGCGGGCGGGCTCATTATTTTGGGCCTGAACGAAGCCGAAGGATTTGTTCCTTCTGCCAACTTTGCTATCGACAGGGTACGCGACCAGTTTGTTTCGGGTATCGGAGACGGAGGCTCAGCGGCGGTGGTGACCCATGCGCCACGGTATGAGCTTGATCGAGGCGAGGTCGACGGGCTCCAGGTACTTCTGGTGCGCATCTTTGAACTTGAGCTCAAAGCGAAGCCATGCTATATCGGCGCGCGCGGCGTGCAGAACGGTAGCTACAAGCGCGTGGATGATAAAGATATCAAGATGTCGCCCGCTGAGCTATATGAGCTACAGAGTGCGCTGCTTCCGAGTGATGCAGACGGTACGGTGGTTTCGGAGGCAACAGTCGAGGATTTGGATCCAGGTGTCGTGCGGTCCATTATCGCAAATCGTCGGCTGCAGACCCCGCGCGTTTTGCGCGGGGCCGATACGCTGGAAAAGCAGCTGGCCAGACTCAATATCACTACAAAGGATGGAGCTGTGAAGCTCGCGGGGCTGCTGTCGGCGGGAATCTACCCCCAGCAGTTCTATCCCAAGCTGATGATCGATGTCGCCGTTCATTCCGATGTGGAAAAATCTGCTCCTGGGCAACCCCGGTTTATTGACCGCCAGTTGTGCGATGGCCCGATTCCGGCTTGCATCGAAGATGCCCTCGCTGCGATCGGACGAAACTTGCGCAAAGCGGCGATAGTGCGAGGCGCTGGTAGAAGGGAAGATTGGGAAGTACCCCAGGAGGTTTTGCGCGAGGCCTTGGCGAATGCCTGTATCCATAGAGAGTATTCGCCCATGTTTGTGGGGCAGGCCGTGAGCGTCGATATCTACCCAGACAGAATAGAAATCAAAAACCCCGGCGGGCTTTGGGGCGGAAAGACGTTGGACAATCTTGCGGACGGGGAATCGCGCTGTCGAAACCCAAAGCTCATGAGTCTGATGGGGGCGACGCCGTTAGAGCATGCTGAGGGGGCTGTTGCGGAAAGTCAGGGATCTGGCATCCCGGCTATGATTCGCGAGATGGAGTCTCGTTCGCTTGGCAGGCCGAAATTTATCGTTAAGGCCGATTCGTTTACGGTGTTGCTTTCCCGGCACGGGGCGGAGCTTGCTGAAAACCGCATGTGGATTCAGGGCCATGTGGACACCGAACTGACGCATCGCGAGGAAACATTGCTCATGTTTATGCGGGAGCATGGGTGCGTATGCGATGTTCAAAAAATACGAGAGGCTTTGAAGTGGGATTCGGATGACATTCGCCTGATCTGCGGGGGCCTTGTCGATAAACATGTCCTGTCAAAATGTGGCAAAGACACGTTTGAAATTATCGATATGAGCAGAGAATCGTCAGCTTCGACGGCGGATAGGATTCTGGAGGCTCTCAGCGCCGGAATGGATATGACGGCACGAGAAATAGCGGTTGCATCGGGGGTCAAGATTTCGTCCGTCCGTTACCATCTGCCAAAAATGGCGGATAAAGGACTCATTGAAGTAATGGGTTCATCGACGAGCCGCAACCGCCGCTATCGGAAGAGGTAGATGCAGCCGAGTCGCCTCTCTAGTGTCTCTCAAAGATAGATGGATGCTAGAGAGGCGGTTGCCCTGCGATATTTCCCCAGATAAAACCTGCCAAAATAAACCTGTCCCTTTTTGGTAGGTTAAACGGCGTAACTTATAGGTTCATGTTGCCGTGGATGTAGGGGGTGACCTCGGGGGAGATATGGCCGCAGCCTAGGTTGCGCAGGGCAGATTCGATGGCGGCGGGAAGCGGGGCCTTGCCCTCGTCGTTGATCGCGGTGCTGCCGAGGGCGGCGATCTTGGCGACATCTGCCGGGGCGGCTTCGATATGCATGCAGCCGCCGACCAGGCGTGCGCGGACCTGCGCCAGATCAAGATCGTGCAGATAATCCTCGCAGGCGCGGATTAAATCGACCTTCTCGCGCGTAAGCTTCTCGCCCGTGGGGACGCGCGTGGCAAGGCAGGCCCCCGCCGGCAGGTTCCAAACGGGATAGCCCCATGCGCGCAGCAGCTCGCGCTCTTCGTCCTTGGTGAAGCCGACCTCCATAAGGGGTGAGCGCACGCCGAGCTCTTCTGCCGCACGCATGCCGGGGCGGTAGTCACCGCGATCGCTTGCATTGCTGCCATCGATGACGGTGGGAAAGCCTAGCGACTTGGCGTGGTTGACGATAGCGGTAAAGCCGGCGCGCTTGCAGTGGTAGCAGCGGTCGGCATCGTTGCAGGCTACCTGGGGGAGCTGCAGCTGATCGACCGAAAGATTGAGCACGGGGAGCTTAAAATGCGGTCCCTCATTGGTTTGCCCGTCAACGGACCGTTCAAACGAAGCCTGCTCGGGTGTGCCGATGAGCGGCGTGGTGAGATGGACGAGGAGGGTATTGGTAGGCATGATGCGGGCGCATACGGCGGCCAAAAAGCTGCTGTCAACGCCGCCGGAAAACCCGATAGCCACGCGCCCGTATGCCAAAAGCAGCTGTTCGAGCGCCGATAGCTTGTCTTGAAGCTCCTCTGCGGGTGCCGTGGTGTCTAAAATCATGAAACGATCCTTATCGTTGAGTACTCGATCGAAAACTATAATCCTAATGCGTTACTTGCCATAAGACTTCTATCTATGTAACGAAAGTGCAATATGGTATATACGTTATATACAAGTTGCCAAATGCGGTAGAGTTGCGGCAATGCGACAGCGAGAGTCGATGGGGGACCGATATGATCAAGGCTGTTATTTTTGACATGGACGGAACACTGGTCGATACCGAGCGCCTGGGCATCAAGGCATGGAAAGCGCCCGCTGCTGAGCTGGGCGTCGCGATTGATGACACGCTGATTCATCAGTTTATCGGTCGCACGCTGCCCGATGTCATGGACATCCTTGAGGCACATTGCGGCAGTAGGGAAACCGCTGAGGCGATCTATGCCCGCCACAAGGAGATTCGCGACGAGATGGTCAAGACCGATCTGGAGCTTAAGGCCGGCGCTGCCGAGTGCATAGACGAGCTGCTGGCTGCGGGCTATCACGTAGGCCTTGCGACGTCGTCGCGCCTCGTTACGGCCGAGCGCAACCTTAAGATGGTTGGCCTCTTTGACAAGTTTGAAACGGTGACCTGCGGCGAGGACGTCGTGCACGGCAAGCCCGACCCCGAGATGTATCTGCTTGCCTGCGAGCGCGCGGGCTTTGCTCCCGAGGAATGTGCCGTGGTCGAGGATTCGCGCAACGGCTGCGTCTCGGGCATTACGGCTGGCTGCCACGTCTTTGCCGTCCCCGATATCGTGCCGCTGCCGCAGGACGTCGTGGACGGCTGCGAGGCCGTGCTCGATACGTTGTTCGATCTGACGGCGGCGGTCAAGGCCGTGCTCTAGACAATTGCGGTGTTGAAACGAGCAATTACCCACGTTTGCGCTTAAGCAAAAGGGGCCCGGCAATGGTCGGGCCCCTTTTGCTTAAGCGGCGACTTGGCATACTTGCGCGCGTGCTATAGATACGCGCCCAGGTTGATGGCGGTGGCTTCGGTGTGACTGCTTGCCTGGGTGCTGGCGCGCTCCAGTAAAAACGGGCGTACGAGCTCTTGGCGGTTGATGTCCTCGACGGCCGTGACCGCGGTGACGATGCGTGCGGCGGAACCGATACGGGCGTGCTTGGTCTTCGCCGGGGCTTTGTTTTCGATTTGCTCCATGAGCAATTGAATGCCCTTGCGGCCAATCTCGTAGCCTGGGGGTGCCACCGTGGTGAGTGGGACCGACCCGCTCCAGGCGAGCGGGTTGCCGTCGCAGCCAGCCACGCGGACCTGCTCGGGGACGGAGATGCCTTTATCGACCAGCGCCGAGATGACGCCCGACGCCAGTACGTCGGTCAGGCCGATGACAAAATCGGGGCGCTCGTCGCCGGAGCGCCCGGCAATCTGAGCGCCAATGCTGTAGCCGTCGGCTGCGGTATTCCACTCTCCGGCGTCAATGACCTCAATTTTGATATCGGGATGCAGGGCGAGGGCCTTGTGGATGCCAAGTACGCGCAAGGTGAGCTGCATAAATGCCGCCCTTCCCACAACGGTGATATGGCGTGCGCCACGGGCAACGGCGAGCTCGGCGATAATGCGGCCTTGTGCCTCGTTGTCGGCAGCCACGTAGTAGCCGGGCTCGGAACAGTGGATGTCAAGATGGACGATCGGCACGGGCATCTTGGTCATGGCGGGGTGCCAGTCGGGAGACGCCATGGGCTGAACCATGACGCCGGACATCTGCGTGCCCATAAAATAGCGCAGGTAATGATCCTCGAGAATATCGTCGTTATCGGCATTGGCGATGAGTAAATCGTAGCCGTGCTTGCGGGCCTCGTTGTGGGCGCCGCTGGCAATTTGGAGCGAGAAGCCGTGGTCGAGGCGGGGGAGGACTAGGCCAAAGGACTTGGTGGCGCCGCCTGCGAGCTGACGGGCGCTTTGGTTGGGCAGGTAGCCCAGTCGATTGATGGTCTCGTTGATGAGCTTGAGGGTCTCGGGGCGCAGCTTTTCGGGATGGTTGAGCGCGTTGGAAACCGTGCCCAACGAAACCCCGGCCTCGCGCGCGACGTCGCTGATTTTTACCTTTGCCATAGCGGCCCCTTTGATGCGTTTCAAGTACAAGCCAGATTGTAGCATCCCAAACCTACCAAAAAGGGACAGGTTTATTTTGGCAGGTTTTATCTGGGGAAACGCCGTTGCCAGCGCGACCACCACGAAGGCGCCTGTCCCATTGCGTTGGTTTGGACCGGCTGGACGTGTGTGCATCGGGTGGTATCTAAGTTGAGATACCACATCTGGTATATCAGCTTGCGCCTGCGTGAGTACAATACTCGAACGTTATGCGTCTCAGCGCCCCTTGTGCGTGGACGTCTTGCAGTCACGCGAACGAAGGGATTTATCTTATGTGCGGAATCGTCGGCTACACCGGCTCTGATATTGCAAAGAACATCCTGGTCACGGGCCTCAAGCGTATGGAGTATCGCGGCTATGACTCCTCGGGCGTCGCGCTCGAGGTGGGCGAGGGCGCCGCGGCGCACCTCGACGTCATCCGCCGCGTGGGCAAGGTCGCGGGCCTAGAGAGCGAGCTTTCCAACATCGACAGCGACGCTACCTGCGGTATCGGCCACACCCGTTGGGCCACCCACGGCAAGCCCTCCGTCGTTAACGCTCACCCCCACACCAGCTGCGACGGTCGTATCGCCATCGTCCACAACGGCATCATCGAGAACTTCGCCGAGCTGCGCGAAGAGCTGGAGGGCCGCGGCCATCACTTTAAGAGCGAGACCGATACCGAGGTCTTCGCGCATCTGATCGAGGAGGCCTATACCGAGACACATGACCTGATGGCCTCCGTGCGCGAGGCTTGCACCCACGTGGTCGGTGCCTATGGTCTGGCCGCCGTGTGCGCTGACGAGCCCGGCGTGATCGCCGTGGCCCGCAAGGATTCCCCGATCGTAGTTGGCGTGGGCGAAACCGGTTCCTATGTTGCTTCCGATGTTATCGCGCTCATCGACGCCACCCGCGATGTCGTGGTGCTCGAGGACGGTCAGTTTGCCAAGCTTACGCCCGCAAGCGTCGAGTACACCGACGAGGCCGGCAACGTTATCGAGCCCAAGGTCACCCACATCGACTGGGACCTGGACATGGCAGAAAAGGGCGGTTATCCCGACTTTATGCTCAAGGAAATCCACGAGCAGCCGCGCGTCGTGCGTGACACGCTGGTCGGTCGTATGACGCCGGCCGGCGAGCTCGACATCGACGAGCTGGGCCTTTCGCTCGAGGAACTCAACGACATCGACCGCGTCTACGTGATCGCTTGCGGAACCAGCTATCACGCTGGCCTCATTGCCAAGAATCTCATTGAGGGCTGGGCTCGCATCCCCACCGAGGTGGAGGCGGCCAGCGAGTTCCGTTATCGCAACCCCATCATTACGCCGACGACGCTTGTCGTTGCCGTGTCCCAGTCGGGCGAGACGGCCGATACCCTTGCCGCCATTCGCGATGCGCGCATCAAGGGTGCCAAGGTCTTCGGCATCACCAACGTGGTGGGCAGCCCCGTGGCGCGTGAGAGCGACGGCGTCATCTACACCAAGGCCAACAAGGAGATCGCGGTCGCCTCGACCAAGAGCTTCATCGGCCAGGTCGTGAGCCTCACGCTTTTGGCTCTGCTGCTAGCGCAGGTCAAGTACCGCCTGACCACCAAGCAGGCGCGCATGCTGTTCCGCGAGCTTTCCGATACGGCCGAGCAGATCCAGTGGATTTTGGATACCCAGACCGAGGCCGTGCATGAGGCCGCCCTGCTGTGCAAGGACGCGCAGTCGGCGCTGTTCGTGGGCCGTGGCATGGGTGCCGCTATTTCCTACGAGGGCGCACTCAAGCTCAAGGAGGTCAGCTACCTGCATGCCGAGGCCTACGCCGCCGGCGAGATGAAGCACGGCCCCATTGCCCTGATCGACCCGGGCTTCCCTGTCATCGCTGTGGCCACCAAGAGTGCCACCTACGACAAGACCGTGTCGAACCTCATGGAGTGCAAGGCGCGCGGCGCCAAGGTTATCGTCGTTGCCACCGAGGGTGACGAGGAAATCAACAAGATTGCCGACTGCATCATTCGTGTGCCGGCCGTCCGCGACGTGTTCAGCCCCATCACGGCGAGCGTCCCGCTGCAGTTGCTTGCCCGCGAGGTGGCCATCCTGCGCGGCTGCGACGTCGACCAGCCCCGTAACCTGGCAAAGAGTGTCACAGTCGAGTAGTTGGTTCCGCCGTTCTAACGACCAAGGCCCGGCTCCGCGTCATCAGACAGAGTCGGGCCTTTTTGTACGGAGAAACCACCACAAAGGTGCCTGTCCCCTTTGTGGTGGTTTTGGCAGGTTAGCGGAGCTTGCTGGTCTCGAAGTACTCGGGGAACTGGTCCAGAACTTCGGTTTGGTTGCGGAACATCATGTGCAGGTGCTTGCTGACCAAAAAGCTCGCTTCGATGGGGTCGCGACCGGCGATAGCGCGGCGAATCTGCTTGTGCTCGTTCACGATGTCCTGATTGTCGAGAACCTGCGTGGCGGCGCGCAGCCAGCGGAAGCGCTCCAGGTCGGCATTGGTCTCTTCGAGCCACGACCACACGGTGCTGCGACATGCGATGCTAAAAATCATGTGATGCATGAGGTTGTCGCTCAAAAAGAAGCCGATGCGATCCTCTTCGGCCATGGCCTTTTCCTGCAGCACGATGGCGCGGTCGAGCTGCTCGATGCCGGCCGACGTGGCGCGCGCACAGCACTCCACAATCACCTGCTTTTCCAGATGTTCGCGGATGTAACAGGCACTCTCGGCAAGGGTGAGGTTGATGGGTGAGACGTAGGTGCCACTCTGGGGCACGGTGCGCACCAGGCCTTCCTGCGCCAAGCGAACCAAAGCCTCGCGCACGGGCGTGCGCCCCATATCCAGGTCGTCGCAAAGCTGCTTGACGCCCAGCTTTTCGCCCGGCTTGTAGTCCAGATAGACGATCTTGCGTCGAATGGTGTGGTAGGACTGGTCCTGTAGGCTCGTTTCCTGCTCGCCGACGTGCATCGATTCTTCCATAGCGCCTCGCAACTGTTCTATCAAACTCATATGTCAGTTGTTAATTATGCCGCGAATCGGCTTTCCGCGGTGGGTAATTCGGCTGTTGCCCAAGAACTATTGCGGCATCTTAGTCTTTGTTTACGCAAGGCTGCGCTCAATGTTGCCGTATCATAAGCCGTCGCAAACGTGAAAGAGAAAGAAGGAATCCCATATGCAACTGGCGAATATCGTACGCGAGCGCTGGAAGGGTGTCTTGTTCTGCCTGATCATCGCTATCCCCGCGACGTTGCTCGGCAAACAAATTGAGGTGGTCGGCGGGCCGGTATTTGCCATCCTCTTTGGCATGGTCCTGGCGCTCGTCTTTCCCAAGAATCGCCGCGAACAGCTCGCCGCCGGTGTCACCTATACGTCTAAAAAAGTCTTGCAGTACGCGGTTATCCTGCTTGGCTTTGGCATGAACCTGTCCCAGATCCTGTCCAAGGGCGCCCAGTCGCTGCCGATTATCGTGGCGACGATCTCGACCTCGCTTGTCATCGCCTTTGTGCTCTGCCGCGTTATGAACGTGCCGAGCAAGATCGCGACGCTTGTGGGTGTGGGTTCGTCGATTTGCGGCGGTTCTGCCATCGCCGCGACCGCGCCCGTCATCGATGCCGACGATCGCGAGATTGCCCAGGCTATTTCGGTCATCTTCCTGTTTAACGTTATCGCGGCGCTCGTGTTTCCGACGCTCGGCGGTATGCTCGGGCTGACCAACGAGGGCTTTGGCCTGTTTGCCGGCACCGCCATCAACGACACTTCGTCCGTAACGGCTGCGGCGAGCGCTTGGGACAGCATGCATCCCGGCGCCAATGTGCTCGAGAGCGCCACGGTGGTCAAGCTCACCAGGACGCTGGCCATTATTCCCATCACGTTGGTCCTCGCATGCTGGCAGATGCATCTGGCGCGCAAGGCCGGCGGCGACGCCAAAAGCACGTTCTCGCTTAAACGCGCGTTTCCCATGTTTGTGCTGTTCTTTGTGCTGGCGAGTGTAATCACCACGGTGCTTCAGCTTCCCGTGTCCATCACGGCGCCCATCAAGGAGCTGTCGAAGTTCTTTATCGTGATGGCCATGGCGGCTATTGGCTTTAATACCGATATCGTCGAGCTGGTCAAAAAGGGCGGCAAGCCCATCGCGCTGGGCTTTTGCTGCTGGATTGGCATTGCGTGCATGAGTTTGGGAATGCAGCACGTGCTGGGAATCTGGTAGAGAAGTAGCTTATTCGCGTGCTGGTTGCTGGTTGCTGGTGAGCGCAAGCCTGCGGTGGAGCGATAGGAGCTCTTGCGGGTATGGCTTGTCCGCAGGTTTATAAGTCCCGAAGAGCTCTTATCGCCCCGCCAGGATGGCGATGCGGGGCAACACTTATACTCGCAGGACGGCGCTTTCTGCCCTATAGTGTTTGGTGAGCAATATCGTTCAATTTTGAAACACTCGGTCGTGCGACCGTCGGCGGATGCACGTCGCCGCGGACAGGGGCAAATCATGAATAGCGATGCCAAGCTGAACATCTTGACCGAGGCCCTGGCCGCTGCCGGGGCCTCGGCATTGGCAATCGATGCGCGTGGGGACGTCGTGATTTCGACCATGAATGACGCGGCGCTTGAGCGGGATGTGGCGGCTTTTGTCGCTGAGCGTCTCGACCGTATAGGAGACGGCGCGCGTCTGGTTATGGGGCGCGCGGGTACGCGCCTGAGCCTGACCGTTCGCCCCACCGACAAAGAGGGTGGGGGCCTTTGGGTCGTCGTGGTCCGCGAGGTGCGCGGCGCCGCGGCACATGCGGGCATCGAGTGGCTCAACGCCGACGAAGTTGAGGCCCGCTACGAATCGAGCGCGTACGGCATCGTTGAGGGGGCGGCCTCGGTAGCTGCGCCGGTCGCCGAGAGCTACGCGCGCGGTGTGCCCCTTATGCTCGAGGGCGAGCTGGGAGCGGGTCAGATCGAGATCGCCAAGCGCCTCTATCTGGACGGTCCTTTTGCCGATCAACCCTTTGTTGCCGTTGCGCTCGATGAGCTTACCGATCGCGGTTGGCGCCACGTGCTCAAAAGCGCCGAATCGCCGTTGTTCCAAACGGGGCTGACACTTTGCATTGCGGGCTGGAATGCGGTTGGCCCCCAGCGCCTTCGCGAGCTCGTTTCCACGATGGCCGACACCGCGTTGGCGACGCGCTGCCATGTGGTGCTGACGGCGAATGACATGCCGGGCGGCAGCGAAAGTGATCAAGCCGCCTTTGTGACCGAGCGCTTCGCCTGTGCGGTGAGCGTGGCGCCGGCAATCGTCGAGCAGGGAGCCGCGTCGACGAAGGTTGCGCGCTATTTGGAATATCTCGCTGGTGCATTTGGGACGGCAGCGCCCACGCTGTCTGCCGCGGCGACGAAGGCGCTCGATGCTTACCGCTGGCCGCGCAACTATCTGCAGCTCCGCGAGGTCTCGGAACGACTGTATATATTGGTGGGGACGGGCACGGTGGATCGTGCTGTGGCGGAGGAAGTGCTAGCCCAAGAGGACGTGATTAAGACCGCAACCTTTGGCGCCCCGACACTCGAAAGCGACCTGTATATCCTGCGACCGTTGGCCGATACCGAGCGAGATATCGCGCATCTGGTTGTAGATCATCTCCACGGCAACCGAACCCGTGCGGCGGAGGTGCTGGGCATAAGCCGAACAACGCTGTGGCGCTTGCTGAAGGACGATGACCGTTGAGCGAGGCGCCCGTGACCGCGCGCGACGCGTGTGCTACAGTCCAAAGCGTTATTGTTTCGATTTGGTTACGGCGTGCGGGGGCGTATGGCTGAGACTACAAAACCGAGCCGCAGAAGGCGGAGCGCCGCGCCGGTCAACCGACGCACGACATCGGTGACGTGGGGCAAACACGCCTCGGGGTTTGATGGTTCGTTCAAGCGCACTAAATACGGCTATCCTTCGGCAAGCGCCCGCTTGGCCATGCAGGCAGAGTCCTCGTTGTGGGGCCGCAAGTGCGTGGTGGGCTCAAAGCTCAAGCACGACGGCACGCTCGGTTACATCAGCCGCGGGGCGGCTCGTCGCAGCGGACTCAATCCGGCTGGTTGGCATCGTTATGTTCCGATCGCGGTCGTCGTTGCAGTGATCGTCATCGCACTCGCTGCGCTTGGCTACGCCGGCGACGGTGCCAACTTGGACGCGATGTTTAAATCGCCCGAGCTCGCGCATGCAGGCACAGAAATTGTCGAGGGCGCTCAGACCCAGACGGGCGTCGCGCCCCAGCGCGGTATCGTTGCGGCGGCCTCCACCATCGCCGACGCTCAAAAGGACGAGGGCGAACAGGGCGACGGCGCCGAAACGACCCACACGAACGAAACGACGACAACTCCATCGGCAAGATAAGTTGCGAGTGGGGTGGCTAAAATAGCCCCGTCCCAAATTAGCTACCCCTATGACGCTCCTGGGTTACCTTACGTAGACGACGTTGTCGCGGCGGGGTTTGGGCTCGGGTAGCGTGTCCTCGGCATAGCCCAGAATGCAGTGACCGACACCGCGCAGGCTGCCGTCGGCGGGCAGGCTCCAGCTGGCCAGCAGTTCCAGTCCCTCGGGTGAGTCAAAGACCTCGTGCGCGCGGTGGATCCAACACGAATCGACGCCCAGCGCATAGGCTGCGTTGAGCAGGTTGCCCATGGCGAGCGAGCCGTCTTCCAGGTGTGTGGGCACACTGCGGTCGACGAGCACCACCACAACGGTTTTGGCGCCGTAGAAGGGATCTCCCTCGCTGCCCATAACTTGGGCGTTGAGCTGCGAGAGGCGCTCGACGGTTGCGGGGTCGGTAACGGCGACGAACGTGACCGGCTGACGTCCCATGCCGCTGGGCGCGTACTGGCCTGCCTCGATAATGCGTGCGAGCTTTTCTGCCTCGACGGGGCGATCGCTGTAGTTACGGCAGCTGCGGCGATGGATGAGCGCTTCGATGGTCTCCATGTGTCCTCCTGACGTTGGTTTAGATGCCTCGTTCTTACCCGCCGAACCAAAACCGTAATCGCGCCGTCGGCCTCAAACAATGCAAGCTACCAAGTGGAAAAGTTGGTTTGCATAAAACTTCAGCCAGAATGTGACAAACCGGTGGGATGATTAAACGTTTTATCCCGTCTACCCTGCGGTTTTTTACCACTTGCCTAAATGATGCGCGCATAAGCTCTGATAAAGGTTTTACTAAAGGAGTACCAACGTTTATCAGCGCGCCATGGTGGCGCCGGGCCAGGAGGTAACATCATGTTCCAGGCTGGAGATGTCGTCGAGACCGACTTCGAAGGATTTCTGAAGCTGCTGCGTTCCAAGACGCGCGCTTTCGTGTCGATCAACGATCACGAGTACTACATCACGCACACCGATGGCTATTGGCGTGTTCAGGATTGCGAGGCCCTCAACGATAAGGGCCACTTTACCGACTGCTCCGAGCTGGTCAACACGGTCTGCGAGGTCGTCGAACTGCCGTGGATCTGTGGCAAGAGCCTGCACGACAGCTTCTCGGGCGCCACAGTCTACGAGGCCGTCGCTGCGTAACAGCCAACAATCGATATTCTCTCGCAACCGCCGGCGCCGCCCCCGCGCCGGCGGTCTTTTTTGTCGACATGCCTATGTAGAGCTGACCATATATAACGAGCTTATTGACGATAGTCAAAACTCGGACTAATGTAGAGATGTAAATTGGTCAAAACTCGGACAATCGAATGGTGGGATAGATGAATAGTGCGGTTACGCTGGTCGATTTCGACCGGATGCTCAATGGACTCGACCATATCTATTCGGAGTTCTCGCGCGCCTGCGGTCTTTCGGATTGCGCCTATTGGATGCTCGTCGACACGAGTGCAGCGGGTGGAAGCGTTGCCGTGAGTCGGCTGACGAGTGAATGGTTCTACAGCAAACAGACCATCAATTCGGCAATCAAGACGCTTAGGGCGCGAGGGCTTGCGACGTTGGAGTTTGCCGAGGGCAGTCGTAAGAACAAGGTTGTGCGACTGACCGCAGAAGGTATGCAGTTTGCCAAGCGCTACGCGTTGCCGGCGCAAAAAGCCGAGCAACAGGCATTCGAGGCGCTCGAGCCGTGGGAACAGCGCGAGATCATGCGCTTGGTCGGTAAGTTCTCCCATGTTCTTAACGAAGAGTGCGAGGCATTTAAACGGCAAGTTGCCGCCGAGAACGAGGCTGACGATAAGGGCGAGGGGGAGACATGCGACTCTTAATGAGGTTTATGAGGCCGTACCGCGGTCTGATCGCGGTGACGCTGCTGGTGCTGCTAATCGACAACGTCGGCACGCTGTTGGTGCCTACAATGTTGGCGAATATGGTCAATACCGGTATCACGACGGGTGATGTCGACTACATCTTGCGCAACGGTCTGTACATGCTCATCGCGACCGGCATGGCCAGCGGCGGCGCGGTGCTGGGCTGCTATCTTTCGGCCCGTCTGGCGGCCAATGTGGCCTGCGACATCCGCAACGCCGTCTACGATAAGTCGCTCGAGCTGTCCGCCAGCGACTTTGAGCGCTTTGGCACGGGTTCGATGATCACGCGCTCGCTCAACGACATCAACGTGATCCAGCAGGCCATTCTGCAGACGATTCAGTTGGTGCTGCCGGTGCCGTTCTTGGCCGTCGCGGGCATCATCTTTGCCTGGTTTATCGATCCTGCCATGGGCACGCTGCTGGGCGTGGTCGTTGCGATCGTGCTGGTGGCGGCGGTCTTTACGGTGGCTAACGCCGCGCCGATTTTTATGCGCCTTCAGAGCTTTATCGACCGCATGAACGTGGTGCTGCGCGAGAACATCGTGGGCGTGCGCGTCATCCGCGCATTTAACAAGGAACGCCACGAGGAGCAGCGCCTGGACGAGGTGTTTAGCGATTACGCGGCCAATGCCATCAAGGTCAACCACCTGTTTGTGGGTCTCGACAGCTCCAGCTTCTTTTTGATGAACATCGCCGAGGTGGCGGTGCTGTGGGTGGGCGGCAACCGCGTGGGCGTCCATGCCATGCAAATCGGCAGCATCTCGGCCGTGCTGGAGTACGCGATCCTGATCCTGTTCTTTGTGATGATGGCGCAGATGGTGGTGCTGACGCTCCCGCGCGCCGCGGCGTGTCTCAACCGCGCGCAGCAGGTGCTCGAAATCGAGCCGAGCATTGTGGACGGCAAGGCTACGCTGGGCGACGGGGCGCCTGAGTCCGCAGACGGCGCCGACGCGGTGGCCGTGTTCGACCACATGTCGTTCCGTTTTGACGATGCCGACGAGGACACCCTGTGCAACCTGAGTTTTGCCTGCCGCCGTGGACAGACGACCGCGATCGTGGGCTCAACGGGCTCGGGCAAGTCAACGGTGGCCAAACTCTTGCTTCGCTTCCACGATGCCACGAAGGGCGCCATTCGCCTGAACGGCGTCGATCTGCGCGACCTTTCGCAAGACGACATCCGCGGGCGTATCGCCTATGTGCCGCAGAAGGCATGGCTGTTCTCGGGTACGGTGGCGAGCAACCTGCGCTTTGGTAACGAGGGTGCGACCGAGGCTGACATGCTCCATGCGCTCCAGGTTGCCCAGAGCACCTTTGTGCTCGACCAGCCCCAGGGGCTCGATACGCCGGTGGCCCAGGGCGGCACGACCCAGGGGCTCGATACGCCGGTGGCCCAGGGCGGCACGAACTTCTCGGGTGGTCAGCGCCAGCGTTTGGCAATCGCCCGCGCACTCATGAAGCGCGCCGACCTGTATATCTTCGACGACAGTTTTTCGGCCCTGGACTTTAAGACCGATGCGGCACTGCGCCATGCGCTGCAGGACGAGACGTGCGATGCCGCGGTGCTCATCATCGCGCAGCGCATCTCGACTATTTTGCATGCCGATCAGATCGTGGTGCTCAAGGACGGCGAGATCGTGGGCCTGGGCACGCACGACGAGCTCATGGAAACCTGCGAGGTGTATCGCGCTATCGCGGAATCGCAGATGAAGGGAGGTGAGTAGCATGACCGAGGAGCTTAAGAAGCAGGGCATCGCCGATGACGCCGCGGTTGCAGAGACAGTCGAGGAGACGGGCGCCACGCCCGGCCTGGACGAAGCCGCCAAGGCGGCGGAGCGCGAGGCTCGCCGCCAGGCGCTCTACGAGGAAAACGAGCGCGCCGAGGACGAGCGCGCCCGCGCCGAGGCAGAGCGCATGCGCGATGTTGACGACGAGGACGAGGACGAGACGCCCCGCGACACCTGGGCGACGGTGCGCCGCCTGTGGAGCGAGGCCGCCGGCGACCATTGGCGTTTCTATATCGTGTTCGCGAGCATCGTGTTCTATGCCATCTTTAACACCGCGGCGCCGGCCTACAGCGCCCGCGTGATCGATGAACTGTGGGGGCACATGAAGGTGGCGTTTGCCAACAACACTACCTTCAGCATTACCTGGGAGAATTGCGGCAGGACCATCTTCATCTACTTTATGATCTGGACCGCCGCCGCCTCGTTCTACGCACTCCAGAGCTTTTTGATGTCGAGCGTTGCCGAGCGTCTCAACCTGCGTCTACGCAACCGCATCGCACAAAAGCTCAACCGTCTGCCGCTTGCCTACTTTGACGCGCATCGTCCCGGCGAGGTCGTCAGCCGTGCGACCAACGACTTGGACAAGATGTCCGAGAGCATGCAGCGCGGACTGCTGCAGTTGCTGGTGTCGATCGGTACCGTGGTGGGCGCCGTGAGCGTGATGTTCGTGTTTAGCGTGCCGCTCACGCTCATCTTTTTGTTCTTTACGGCGGTATCGCTGCTGGTGACCAAGGTGGTTTCGCGCCGTACGCATGATGTGACGGGCGAGCGTCAGGAGTGGGTGTCCAAAATCACGAGCGCGGTCGAGGAAGGCTATTCGGGCCGTTTGGTGATTCGCGCATTCAACCGTGAGCACCAGAGCTCTGCCGAGGTGCACGAGGCCTCGGGCGAGCTGGCCCGCGTGAGCACCAAGGCCGACTTTATGATCAACGCCGTCGGACCCGCGGTTCGCTTTATCGGTCGCCTGGCGCAGATCGTGATTGCGCTCGTGGGCTGCAGCATGCTGGTTGCCGGTCACATGACCGTCGGCGTGTTCCAGGCGTTCTTCCAGTTTATCTACGAGGCGTCCGAACCCATGACGCAGCTGTCGTTCACTTTCAACTCGCTGCAGAGCGCGCTGGCGAGTGCGGAGCGCGTGTTCGACCTGCTCGATGAGCCCGAGATGGAGGCCGATCCGCAGCCGGGCGAGGCCGCCAAGCTGCCGGGTCGCGTGGAGGGCCGCGTCTCCTTTGAGCACGTGCGCTTTGGTTATTCGCCCGACAAGCCGCTCATGCGCGACGTGTCGTTTACCGCCGAGCCGGGCCAGAAGATTGCCGTGGTGGGAACCACGGGCGCAGGCAAGACGACGCTCATCAACCTGCTCATGCGCTTTTACGAGATCGACGGCGGCCGCATTACGCTTGACGGTGTGGATACGCGCCTCATGGATCGCGGCGAGCTACGGCAGCAGTTTGGCATGGTGCTACAGGATGCCTGGCTGTTCGACGGCACGATTGCCGAGAACATCGCCTACGGCTGCCCCGAGGCAACGCGCGAGGAGATTGTTGCGGCCGCTCGCGCCGCCCAGGTCGACTTCTTTGTGCGCACCATGCCTCAGGGCTACGACACGCGCGTAGCCAACGATGCCGAAAGCATCAGCCAGGGCCAGCGTCAGCTGCTAACCATCGCACGCGTGCTGCTCAACAACCCGGCGATTCTCATCCTGGACGAGGCGACGTCGAGCGTGGATACGCGCACCGAGCTTGCCATCGGCCGCGCCATGGACGCGCTCATGCGCGGCCGCACGAGCTTTGTGATCGCGCATCGCCTGTCGACGATTGTGGATGCCGACCTGATCTTGGTTATGGATCACGGCAACATTATCGAGCAGGGAACGCACAAGGAGCTGCTGGCTGCCGAGGGCGCCTACGCCGACCTCTACCTGAGCCAATTCGCATAATGTGACAAAGGGACAGTCCCGCATGTCACATCAGAAATAAGGCGCGCCGGGGATGGATTCCCTGGCGCGCCTTTGCGTTGGCGTCAATGTTGTCGGTGGCCGTCCGCCTCTAGCGCTCGTCCACGAGCTTGGTGACGAGGGCCTTGAGCTCGGCCACCTCTCGCTCGAGATCCTTGACGCGGCGGGCATTCTCGGTGATGCCCTGGCGGTTGAGGGCACTCTGCTCGGCGGCATCGTCGGGCATGTATTCGCGGTGCTGCTTGGCGTCGAAGCTTTCCTCGAATACGCGGCAGCCGTTGCGCTTGATGACGCGGCCCGGCACGCCCACGACGGTGCAGTTGTCGGGTACGTCCTTGACGACGACCGAGTTGCCGCCGATTTTGACGTTGTTGCCAATGCGGATGTTGCCGAGCACCTTGGCGCCTGTGCCCACGGTGACGTTGTTGCCCAGGGTGGGGTGGCGCTTGCCGGTCTCGTTGCCGGTGCCGCCAAGTGTGACGCCCTGATAGAGCACGCAGTTGTCGCCCACAATGGCGGTTTCGCCGATGACAACGCCCATGGCGTGGTCGATAAAGAAATGCTTGCCGATCTGTGCGGCAGGATGAATCTCGACGCCAGTGATATGGCGGGTGATTTGCGAGAGCACGCGGGCGAGCGAGCGATGTCCATGTTCCCACAGCCAGTGCTCGGGCACGTGGTTCCACTTGGCGTGCAGGCCGGGGTAAGAAAGGAAGCTGACTAGGCCGTTTTGCGCGGCGGGGTCCTGTGCCTGGACGGTCTTGATGTCCTCGCGAATGGTATTGATAAAGCTCACCGGCCGCCCTCCCTTAGCGCCGCGACAATGCAATTCAATAAAGTATAGCGATTCGCTAGGGATTAGGAAGAGCAATCTTGCTCGGCTTTGCGCGACAGGTGTCAATTATGCAAACTTGCTGGTAATGAAGTCACGCTTTTGTAAGGTCGTGTGCGTTGCCGCGTCACAACCGTATACTGGTCAACTTGGACGTATCCGCGCCCACAACTGAGAGGTTTTACTTCATGGGTTTCATCAATTTTATCGCCGAGCTGCTTAAGGATCCGCGCACCGCGATCGCCAGCTGGATCGCCGCCGGCCCGCTTATGGCCTACGGCTGCGTGTTCCTGATCATCTTTATCGAGACGGGCGTGGTGTTCTTCCCGTTCCTTCCCGGCGACTCGCTGCTGTTTGCCTCGGGTTTCTTTGCCCACAACGGCGGCTTTAACATCGTGGCTCTGCTGGCCGTCGCATGGACGGCTGCCATTTTGGGTGATCAGTGCAACTTTATGATCGGTCACTTCTTTGGCAAAAAGATCATCGCTTCGGGTAAGGTCAAGGCCATGACGCCCGAGCGAATCAAAAAGTCCGAGGACTTCCTGGACAAGTGGGGCCACCTGGCCATCTTCCTGGGTCGCTTCTTCCCGTTTATCCGCACCTTTGTGCCTTTCATCGCCGGCATGGGCGGCATGCACTGGCGCAACTTTGTCATCTTTAACGTGCTGGGCGGCATTACCTGGTCGACGGTCTTTACGCTGTTGGGCTACTTCTTTGGCGGCATTCCCTTTGTGCAGGAGCACTTTGAGCTGCTGATTATCGGCATCGTCGCCGTGTCGATCATCCCGACCGTGGTCGGTCTGGTTAAGGCTAAGCTGGGCAAAAAGAACGCGTAGCTCGAGCCAGCGCGCAAACCGTGCCGTTGAGGCCCGTCACCCTTTACGGTGGCGGGCCTTTCTGCTTCGGTCAAATGAAAATACTTTACTTAGTTAAAGAAAAGCGTTTTATCAGACGCGTACGGGGAGTACAATCTCGTGCATGCGAATCGACGTGCCATCGGCTTTGATGCCGTTCGCGTGTCCCGTCCGGCTCTACGCTCCGGGCGTGCGACGTTGCGACGCGGTCGGCTTCGGTCTTTGCGTGCGGGTTCGCGAGTATGCAACTGTGTATGTAAGGAGCGACATATGACTGTCGAGAAGAAGGATATCGATTGGGGTAGCCTCGGCTTTGGCTACATGAAAACCGATTACAGCTACGAGGCTCATTGGAAGGATGGCGAGTGGGACGAGGGCAGCCTGACCACCGACCACACCCTGCATGTCTCCGAGTGCGGCGGCATCTTCCATTACTGCCAGGAGGTCTTTGAGGGCCTGAAGGCCTACACCGCCGAGGACGGCAGCATCGTCTGCTTCCGTCCCGACATGAACGCTGAGCGCATGTACAACTCTGCGCAGCGCCTCGAGATGCCCCCGTTCCCCAAGGACAAGTTCGTCGAGGCCGTCAAGCAGGTCGTTTCTGCCAACGCCGCCTGGGTTCCGCCCTTCGGTTCCGGCGCGACCCTGTACGTGCGTCCGTTTATGATCGGCTCCGGTGACGTGATTGGCGTGGCTCCCGCTCCTGAGTACACGTTCCGCATTCTCGTGACCCCGGTCGGTCCGTACTTTAAGGGTGGCCTCAAGCCCGTCAAGCTGCGCGTTTCCGAGTACGACCGCGCCGCACCGCACGGCACCGGCAACATCAAGGCCGGCCTGAACTACGCCATGTCCCTCAAGCCCACGATGGAGGCTCACCGCGAGGGCTATGCCGAGAACCTGTATCTCGACTCCGAGTCCCGCACCTATGTCGAGGAGACCGGCGGCGCCAACGTGCTGTTCGTGAAGGAGGACGGCACCCTCGTCGTTCCGCAGTCGCACACCGACTCCATCCTGCCCTCTATCACCCGCCGTTCGCTCGTTCAGGTTGCTCAGGACCTGGGCATGGCCGTTGACCAGCGTCCCGTCGAGTGGGCCGAGGTCAAGGCCGGTACCTTTGTCGAGTGCGGCCTGTGCGGCACCGCTGCCGTCATCTCCCCGGTCGGCGAGATCGACAACAAGGTTTACGGTGCCGACGAGACCGTGACCTTCCCGGCTGGCTACACCGAGATCGGCCCCGTGATGAAGAAGCTCCGCGAGGCCCTGACTGGTATCCAGTCCGGTGCTGTCGAGGATAAGCACGACTGGGTTTACACCGTCGCGTAATTTGTCTTACCCGTCCGGGCGGAGAGCAAGTTCCCTCCCGGCGCGTCCTCGGACATGCAAGAAGCCCTCGCTGCGCACTTCGTGCGGCGAGGGCTTCTTGCGTCCTGCGGAATGCGCCGGGAGGGAACTTGCTCTCCGCCCTGCGGGCTCGGCGATGTCACAACGAACAATAATTAATCTGAATTAAAGATGGCGCGCGGCCTTTTAGGCCGCGCTTTTGTTTTGCGTCGCGCCATGTGGGGGTGGTGGCGACGTGCATTTTTGCGAGTATTCTGCAATCGAAGGCCCCTGTATACCGTCGTTCGGGCAAAACCCGTGCTCGTCGATGCTTTTCGCGAATAATAGGCGGGGTTATGGGCTGCTGGGTCGCGAGCTGCAGAGGTATTCGCTATCTAACGCCTCTGCTGCGGCGCCCAAAACTCTTGGCTGTGCTGAATACTCCCAAAAATGTACGGCGCCTTGAGGGGGACCTTCGCAATAAGGGAAACCGCCCCGTCGAAGTATGCATTCGACGGGGCGGTTTATGCATTTGGCCGATTAAAGATGCGCTGTCAAACTACTAGAACTTGACGGTCGGGGCCTGGCGGGCTGCTTCGGCGGCCTCGAAGCCCTGGCGCTCCTTAAACTGGAAGATGCCGGCAAAGATGACAGCCGGGAACGTCTGAATGGCGTTGTTGTAGCTGAGCACGCAGTCGTTGTAGCTCTGGCGTGCATAGCTAATCTTGTTCTCGGTATCCTCGAGCGACGCCTGCAGCTGCGTAAAGTTGGTGTTTGCCTTAAGGTCGGGATAGGCCTCGGCTACGGCGAAGAGCTGGCGTAGCGCACCGGTCAGCACGTTGTCGGCCTCCATCTTGGCCTCGGGCGTGGTGGCCTTGACGGCGGTGTTACGCGCGCTGATCACGGCGGAGAGCGTCTCTTGCTCGTGCTTGGCGTAGCCCTTGACGGTCTCGACCAGGTTGGGGATCAGGTCGTTGCGGCGCTGCAGCTGCGTATCGATGTTCTGCCAGGCGTTATCGATGCGGTTACGCTTGGTGACCATGTTGTTGTAGATGCCGGCGATGGCGCAGACAATCACAATGACAACAACGATGCCGATGATGACGGTAATCATGATGTCTCCGTTTCGAATGGCCGCGGCGGCATGCGCCAGCTGCCGTTGGTATAACGCTACTAGTATACCCGCAACGTTTTGCCGTGCCGAACTTTCCGGTAAGCGTTATGTTTTCGGCGGGGTTGGCACCGGGGCAAAGCGCGCGAGGTACAGGTGTAAGATATGCGACAGATTGTCGAGTGTTGTCTTTGCCCTGAGGATGGCGATACCAGTGGACCTTCGCATTAAGAAAACCTACCGCGCCCTGTTCGATGCCTTCACCGAGCTTCTCGAGGAGCATCGTTTTGAGGACCTGACGGTTGCCATGCTGTGCGACCGGGCCATGATTCGCCGCACGACGTTCTACAAGCACTTTCGCGACAAGAACGATTACTTTGCCTTTTATATCGATGAGCTCATGTCCGGCTTGCCGCAAAAACAGCCCGATGAGGCCGGCACAGTGTCTGCCGAGGACGTGCGCGCGCTTCGGCACGCGATTTTGGACGATGCCATGGATTTGATTCTGGCGCACGAGCAACTCATGGATAACATTTTGGCAAGCAGCATGTCGGGCATGTTGACCAACGTTATTTGCGATCGTATTGCCCGCTCCATCCGCGAGCGTGTGATGAACGTGCTTGCCGAGGATGCCCTGGCCCCCGTGTCGCTCGAGACGACGTCTGAGTTTGTCGCCGGCGGTATTATTCGACTTTTCACGATATGGTGGGAATCGGGCCACGATCTTGAGCGTCGACCCGAGATGGCCGACGTGGTCGATGCGCTGTTTGAGCGGACCATGACACCGGTGCATCACTAAAAGTGGCGGAGAGAGGGGGATTCGAACCCCCGGAACGCTCTCGCGCTCAACGGTTTTCAAGACCGCCGCATTCAACCGCTCTGCCATCTCTCCGTGAGTCGTAATGATAGCATCGTTTTGAATTTGCAACAGGGAAGGCGAACGATGACGATCACCGAAATCGACGAGAAGTTCATGCGCGAGGCGTTGGCGGAGGCGCGAGCCGCCGCGGCGGTGGGCGAGGTGCCCATCGGAGCCGTAGTGGTGCGCGACGGCGAGATCGTCGCGAGGGCGCACAATCGGCGCGAGCTCGACCAGGACCCTTCGGCGCATGCAGAGTTCGCGGCCCTGTGCGCCGCTGCCCAGGCGCTTGGCCGCTGGCGCCTTTCCGACTGTACGGTCTATGTGACGTTGGAACCCTGCTGCATGTGTGCGGGGCTTATGGTCAATGCGCGCGTGGGGCGCTGCGTGTATGGCGCGAGCGACGCCAAGGCGGGTGCGCTGGGTTCGCTGTATGACCTGAATGCCGATTCGCGCCTGAATCATCGGTTTAACGTGACGGCTGGGGTCCTGGCGGATGAATGCCGCGAGCTGCTGAGTAGCTATTTTGGCGGTCTGCGCGGAGCGGGCGGCACTGATTGCGGTTGTGGGGCCGATCTTGAGGCGCATGCCGCTCACGCCGCAGCGCTTGCAGGTGCCGGTGAGGATGCTGACACGGCGGTTGACTTTGGTCCTGCGTGCCGCCGGCCCCGCCGCGTGCTGCTGGCAATTGACTCCTTTAAGGGCAGCGTTTCGAGCGCGCAGGCGGAGGCAGCGGTTGCCGAGGGCGTGCGCCGCGTTTGGCCCGATGCCGAGCTGAACGCTTTGCCGCTGGCAGATGGTGGCGAGGGAACGCTCGACGCCGTTGCCGCGCGTGGTGGCGAGCTCTCGACCTGCGAGGTGGCAGGTCCCTTTGGTGAACCCGTGTCTGCCCGGATGCTGGTAGATGCCGAGCGCGAGTCCGCGGTCATTGAGATGGCCGAGACGGCGGGTATTGGGTATTCGCCTTGCACGGAATCGGCAGCGTTGGCGGCCACAACCTATGGCGTGGGCGAACTGATGCTTCGTGCGGTTCGCGCGGGTGCAAAGACTATCTATATTGGCTTGGGCGGTAGTGCCACCAACGACGGCGGCGCCGGCATGCTGCAGGCGCTGGGCGCGCGTGTGGTCGATGATCAGGGCTGCGATATCGCCCCCGGTCTTGCCGGCCTTGAGCGGGTGGCGAGCGTTGATTTGGCGCCAGCGCTGCAGGCTTTGGATGGCGCTCGTATTGTTGTGCTTTCGGATGTCGAGAATCCGCTCGTGGGGCGTCGGGGCGCATTAGCGGTGTTTGGCGGGCAGAAAGGCTTGCCGACGGGTGACGCCGAGGCGCTGAGCAGGTGCGACAGCTGGATGGTCGGCTACGGTCGTCTACTCGATACGGCAATTGTCGAGGCTCGGGCCCAGGGGTTGTTGCGCACACCCGAGGGCGCACGGACATTTGGCTCGGTGCTCGGCGTGCCCGGCGCGGGCGCTGCCGGTGGCTTGGGCGCGGCGTTGCTGGCACTCGGTGCGGAGCTACACTCGGGTGTGGAGACGGTGCTCGATCTCGTGGGGTTTGACGAACATGTGCGCGATGTCGACCTGGTCATAACGGGCGAGGGCAATATGGACGAGCAGTCCGCCGCCGGTAAGGCGCCGGTGGGCGTGGCCCGCCGTGCCAAGCGATATGGCAAGCCGGTGGCCGCTGTCGTGGGCGGTCGCGCCGACAACCTGGATGCGGTGTACGAGCAGGGCATCGACCTTGTACTGCCGATCTGTCGCAAGCCCATGGACCTGGAGCGGGCACTCGATCCGCAAGAAGCCACAGCCAACCTTATCTGCGCCGGCGAGTCAGCCGCACAAGCCTATGACCTCGCTCGCCTCTAAGGCCTATCTCCCTATAAGTTGCGGTGGAATACGGAGTGTTTTTGCCTTTAAGGGGCCAATTCAGTCCGTATTCCACCGCAACTTTGAGAATGGCCATTCGAGGTTGGCTGCCTTGGGTCTTGGGTCGGACCGTTTGCCACGAAATGCGACCATCTACTACGTTAAGCCGGCCACCCTCGACCATCCCGGAATTTGCAAAAACAAAACCGCAGGTAGAAAGCTTGCCGATTTTCGAAAAAGTCGGCTATGGTCGACCCCTGCGACCTAAACGTAGTAGATGGGCCCTTTTCGTGGCACAGCACCAGATCAGTCTATTTAGGACGGGGCCTCCTTGACTACTTTCGCCACCCTGATGCCCCACCAGTCAAAAAGTAGTCAAAAAAGCCCCGTCCCAAATTAGCTGTCTTGCCCCATCGGGCGGGAGCGGGTAAGATATACCGAGCGCCTAGCGCGTTCGATGGGTTCGGATGACGACATGTTCCGAATCTGGTCAGGTCCGGAAGGAAGCAGCCATAAGGAGCCTCTGTCGGGCATCCGAATCCATCGAGTGCGCAGGCGTTTTTTGGTGCCGCGGCTACCCGCGAGTGCCGGCAGGGCGCTTGGTGTCTCGCTGGTCCTCGGCTTCGCCTGCGGGATCGCTCGACTACCAAGCGCCCTGCCGGCACTCGCGGGTAGCCGACCAAAACCGCCTGAAGGGTCACATTTATCTGAATAATTTAATCCCGTGCCTTTTGCTGCTCGCTGGCGTTGTCTGGGCATTGATGGCTACGTAGTTTAAGAGGCGGCGGTGCTGTTGTTTGAATTTTTGCAGTTAAAGAGGTCCGTTTCCCTAGGTGGGGAAACGGACCTCTTTTGTCTCTGGGCTTGTGGATTGGCGAAGACAATAACCGCTGGCAGCTATTTTGAGTTCTTGATGCGACGTGTGGCTGTGGCGGTTATTCCGAGGCCTGCGGCGGCGATTCCTGCGAGTGCGATTGCGCTCGGTGCTGTGTCGCCCGTGTTTGCGAGCTTGCCGGCGGTCGTATTTGCTTGCTTGCCGCTGCTCGAGTTCGCCTGCTTGGTGGAGCTTGGTAGGGTGTCTTTGCCGGTTGCAGGTGAGCTAACGGGCGGTGCCGGTTCGGCGGGTTGCGCCGAGTTGGAGGGAGGCGTCGTCTCGGTCGGTTTCGTTATCTCGGGCGAGGTGGCCTTGTCTGCCGCGGCCTTTGCCTCTTCGTATGCTTTGCAGGCGTCGTCATAGGCCGCTTGCGCCTTTTCCAAATCGTCGAGGAGCGTATCTCGCTTGGCTACATCCTCATCGATGTGGGCTTTGGCTTTCTCCGCCTCACTTTCGAAACGCTGAACCTGTCTTTCCTGGCTTTCGAGCCGGCGTTGGCAGTGGTGAAGATCATCTTCACAAGATTTTTCTCGCCTTTCTGCCGACATGATCTCACTTCGCAACTGCTTAATAGTTTCGTTAGAAGCTCCGTCGTCGATTGCCTTATTTAATTCTGCCTGAAGGCCGCTTGTCCGGTTGTGGGCCTCATCGTATTTGGCTTGGGCTGCATCGACGTTCGCTTGCATGGCGGGAAGGGGTTTCCTCCATTTGGCGGCTTCCGTCACCACCATGTCGTAGATCTCTTGAAAAGCGGCAATGTCATCATCGATTACCGCAAGTTTCTCGGGACTTGCGGCGTCTTTTGCGGCCTCGAGGTTTTTGAGCGCTTCCTGCATGGCTGCATACGCTTTTTCTTTTGCGGCGGCCGCATCTTCCGACTGCAAGGCAACTGCACCGGTGGGGGAACTGGTTTCTGCCGCAATCGCCGTTACGGGGGGTGTTCCTATAGTTTTGTCAACTGGGAAATGCTCTCCGTGCGACCGAATCG
>CABUDQ010000017.1 GCA_902490365.1 uncultured Collinsella sp.
CCGATAACGTGCGCGCCTCCAAGCCTACGGCCACTGACGACGAAGTGCGTGCGGCCCTCTCCGCAGCCCAGTGCGACGACATTGTGGCCAAGCTCCCACAGGGCATCAATACCATGCTCGGTGCCGGCGGAGCATATCTTTCGGGCGGCGAGGTCCAGCGCGTGGCACTTGCCCGCGCGATCCTTAAAGACGCGCCTATCGTGGTGCTCGATGAGGCCACGGCGTTTGCGGATCCCGAGAACGAGGCGCTCATCCAGCGCGCCTTTAGCAAGCTGGCGGCGGGTCGCACGGTCATTATGATTGCGCACCGACTCTCGACTGTAGTGGGGGCCGACAAGATCGTGGTGCTCAACCAAGGTAGCGTGCAGGAGACTGGCACCCATGCCGAGCTGCTGTCCCAAAAGGGTCTATACGCCAAGATGTGGGCTGAATACGAACAGGCCGCGAGCTGGAAAATCACTGCAGCGACCGCGGATGCCGCCGTCACGAAGGGAGGCGAGGCCTAAATGTTCGCCTCATTCCAAAAGAAGTATTTCCTATCCGATAAAGGCGTCGCCGGCGTAAAACGCGGCATTTTCTGGACCACGCTCACCAATCTTGTGACCATGGCCGGCATGGGCTTTTTGTTCCTGGTCATGGCCGGCTTTGTCGAACATCTCGCCACCGGCGCCGACCTGCCGGATGCCCTACCGATCGTGGGCGGCCTCCTGGTCTTTTTCGTGTTGCTCTTTGCCTCTAACTGGCAGCAGTATTACTACACCTACTGCATCTTTTACGAGGAGTGCGGCAAGCAGCGCATGGGGATTGCCGAGCGCTTGCGCAAACTGCCGCTGTCGTTTTTTGGCCGTCGTGATCTGGCCGATCTAACCGAAACCATCATGGGCGACGTTCAGACTATGGAGCACGCCTACAGCCACGTGCTGGGAGAGCTTTGGGGTGCCATCATCGCAAGCGCCATTGTGTTCGTGGCGTCGCTGTTCTTTTGCTGGCAGCTGGCGATCGCGGCGTTTTGGAGCGTTCCCGTGGCCTTTGCCGTGCTGTATCTGACGCGCGGCCCCATGACCCCGGTGTTCGACCGCGTGCGTGCCGAGAAGGTCAAGGTCACCGAGGCGATCCAGGAGACGCTCGACTGCGTGCGCGAGATCCGCGCCACCAACCAGGAGGCCCATTATCTTGAGGGACTCAACGCCGTGATCGATGCCGAGGAACGCGAGACCACCAGAGGCGAGCTTGCCAATGGGCTTTTGGTCAACTCCGCCTTTGCCATCCTGCGCTTGGGGATTGCCACCACGTTGGTCACGGGCGCCGCGATGGTCGCCTCCGGCCAGGTCGACTTTTTGATGATGTTTGCCTTCCTGCTCATGGTGAGCCGCATCTATGCGCCCTTTGATCAGGCGCTGATGCTGATGTCCGAGCTGTTTGCCGCCGAGTCGTCGGCCAAGCGCATGCGTTCCATCATGGAAGAGCCCGTGGCGCGGGGCAGCGAGCAGTTTGAGCCCGTAGGCCACGATGTGGTGTTCGATCACGTGGCATTTGGCTATGGTGCGGGCGAGGACGGCCGCGCCGGCGAGAAAGTTCTTACCGATGTGAGCTTTACCGCTAAGGAAGGCGAGGTCACGGCGCTGGTCGGTCCTTCGGGCTCCGGTAAGTCCACAGTGAGCCGCCTGGCCGCGCGCTTTTGGGACGCCACCGAAGGCACGGTCACCGTGGGCGGCGTGGATGTTGCGAGCGTCGATCCCGAGGTGCTGCTGCGCGACTACGCCATTGTGTTCCAAGACGTGCTGCTCTTTGACGACACGGTGATGGGAAACATCCGCCTCGGGCGTCGTGGCGCCACCGATGAGGAAGTGCTTGCTGCCGCGCGTGTCGCCAACTGCGACGAGTTTGTGAGCCGCATGCCGCAGGGTTATGACACCATGATCGGCGAGAACGGCTCCAAGCTGTCCGGCGGTGAGCGCCAGCGCATCTCCATCGCCCGCGCGCTGCTCAAAGACGCCCCGATTGTGTTGCTGGACGAGGCAACAGCGAGCTTGGATGTGGAGAACGAGACCGTGGTTCAGCAGGCGCTCTCCCGTCTGCTTGCAGGTAAGACGGTTATCGTTATTGCCCACCGTATGCGTACGGTGGAAAATGCCGACAAAATCGTTGTACTCAAGGATGGTGTGGTTGCCGAGCAGGGCACTCCGGCGCAGCTCAAGGCGGCAGGTGGAGAATTCGCCCGCATGGTGGCGCTGCAAAAGGAAGCAGCTACCTGGCAGTTGTAAGAAGGGGCAAAGGGACAGTCCCTTTCTCGCATTGACAATCGGTTACTCCGCATCGTTAATTTTCAAAAGGTTAGCCATGGCTGACCTAGATAGTTAGATAAAATTGAGATATTTCAAAAGCGTGCTCGAGCAAACTTGTTTACTCGGGTGCTGAAGCACCATGCCGCGTCCAATGCGGCAAAAGGGAGAAGCAACATGAAGAAGTCGACGTTCAATACCCTGCTTGTCGGTGGCGGTTTTCTGCTTGGCACGGCCGGCATCAAGCTGCTTACCAGCGCTCCGGTAAAGAATGCCTGCGTGCAGGGTATTGCGTGCGGTATGCGCATCAAGAACGGCTACCAGGACATGGTCGAGCAGGCCAAGGCCGAGGTCGACGACATGGTTGCCGAGGCTGCTTACATCACCCAGAGCGAGGCCGCTGCTGACGAGGCAGCCGAGTAACGCTCCCAGGCACAAACTATGAGATTCTCGATTATTAGCGAGATCCCCGGCAGGACCCGTCTTCAATTGGCGGGTCCTGTGCCAGAGAGCGATCTCGATGCACTTCTTAAGCTCAGCGGCGATATCGACGGCGTGCACAAGGTGCGCGTATATGGCCGTATTGGCCAGATGGCGCTCGAATACGACGAGTCGCGCCGCGATGCCGTGCTGGCCGCCGTCGGTGCGCTCGACGCTCAGGCCATTGCCGACGCAAAGACGGGTTACGTGATGCAGCTTGAGCCACGCAAGCACAAGCTCGTCATGGATCTTGCCACACTTATCGGTGCCCATTACGCACGTCGCTGGTTCTTGCCGACGCCTCTGCGTGCGGTGTTTGTCGTGGCCGGTTACATGGCATTTTTGCGCGCCGCCCTTCATGAGCTCGCACAGCCGCGCCTGACCGTTCCCGTGCTCGACGCTTCGGCCATCGGCATTTCGTTCGTCAAGCGTGATGTCGACACCGCGGGCCAGACAATGTTCCTGCTCAACGTGGGCGAGCTGCTCGAGGACTACACCCGCGCCATGAGCGAAAACGAGCTCATCAACTCGCTGCTCGATGTGCCCGACAAGGCGCAAAAGGTCGTCGGCGACACCGAGGTAAGCGTTGCCGCCACCGAGCTCGAGCCCGGCGACTTGGTCGCCGTGCGCACCGGCATGTCCATCTGCATCGACGGTGTTGTCGAGCAGGGGAGCGCTATGGTCAACCAGGCGACCCTGACCGGCGAGCCGCTGGCCGTCGAGCGCAGCGTGGGCGACGACGTGTTCGCCGGTACCGTCGTGGAAGACGGCGGCATCTTGGTGCGCGTGCGCGCCAATACGGCGCAAACCAAACTGCGCTCAATCGTCTCGCTCGTGCAGACGGCCGACTCGCTCAAGTCCGAGGGCCAGTCGCATATGGAGGACCTTGCCAACAAGATCGTCCCGTGGAACTTCCTGCTCGCGTGCCTGGTTGCGCTTACTACCCGCAGCCTCATCAAGACCTCGGCGGCACTGATGGTCGACTACTCGTGCGCACTCAAGCTCACGGGTTCCGTTGCCGTCATGACCGCTATGAGCGATGCTGCCAAGATGGGCGTCATGGTCAAGGGCGCGAAGTACTTTGAGTCGTTTGCCAAGGCCGACACCATTGTGTTTGACAAGACCGGCACGCTTACCGAGGCGCAGCCGCGTCTTGCCTGCGTGCTCACCACCGATGGCTGGAGCGAGGACGAGGTCCTGCGCCTTTCCGCTTGCTTGGAGGAGCATTTTCCGCATCCGGTGGCGCGTGCCGTGGTCAATGCGGCACGCGAGCGCGGGCTCGAGCACCGCGAGCGCCATGCTGCCGTCGAGTACATCGTGGCGCACGGCATCGCTTCGTCCATCGAAGGGCGTCGCGCGATTATCGGCTCGGCACACTTTGTGTTTGAGGACGAGAGCGCGCAGCTCGATTCCGACATTAAGGAGCGCATTGAGTCCCAGATGCAGGGCCTGTCGCCGCTGTATCTGGCGGTCGATGGGAAGGTCGTCGGCGTGCTCGGCATCGAGGATCCGCTCAAGGCCGGGGTCCGTGAGGCCATCGCCGACCTGCACGCGTTGGGCGTTAAGCATGTCGTTATGCTCACGGGCGACTCGGAGCGCACGGCCGAGCGCATTGCTCGCGAGGCAGGGGTCGACGAGTTTAAGGCCGAGCTGCTGCCCGAGGACAAGTACGCGTATGTGGAGCGCATTAAGGGCGAGGGGCGCCACGTTGCCATGGTGGGCGACGGTGTCAACGATTCGCCGGCGCTCGGTTTGGCCGACGTGGGCTTGGCGATGGGTGGCGGAAGCGACATCGCCAAGGAGGTTGCCGACATCATCCTGACCGATACGGATCTTGCCGCGATCGTGCGCCTGCGCCGCATGAGCCAGGGCCTCGTTGATCGTCTGACGAGCTCCTATTCTAAGGTGATGCTCACCAACTCAGCGCTCCTGGCGCTGGGCATTACCGGCGCGATTACCCCGCAGGCGTCGTCGCTGCTGCACAACGGCTCGACGATTGCCTACAGTCTGAGCAACGCGAAGGCTTACCTGCGTTAGCAGACGTGTTCGCCCACGTTATCTGGCCTGCGCCCAGACGGCATCGGTGTCGTCCGAGCGCAGGCCTTTTGCGTTTGACCATGTGCTAGCTTCTCTATATAGTGTTGCTAGCAGGGCTAGCAATTGAAGGGAGCGGGATCGACGTGGGTGCTGTTAGCGGCATGGCGCAGGTGAACGTTCGCGTAGATCGCCAGGTCAAGAACCGTGCCGAGGAGGTGCTGCGGCTTTCGGGCGGGTCACTGCCCGAGCTCATCAAAAAGGTGGTGGCTAAGGTCGCGCAGGGTGGCGGGCAGTGCGAGGAAGTGCTTGCGGCCGTCGACGACCGGCAGCAGTCCGTCGCGCCCGATACACCGTTTGCCGCGTCGTGGGCGGCGGCGGATCAGCTTTACGCGGACCTGGGCATCGCGACGTCGCCCGTATCCGACGATCGCGATTGGGACGCAATCTATTCCGAAGCTATGGACGAGCGCTATCGCCAAAAGGGGATGATCCTGTGAGCGGGGCTCCCCTCAAAATAATGGTGGATGCCAACGTATGGGTTGATTCGTTTTGCGTCGACCATGCCGAGTCGCTTGCCGCACGTGCGTTTATTGGGCAGGCGACGGAGGCGGGGGCATTGCTGTTCTTTCCGGTGCATATCGCTAAGGACGTGCTGTACGTTGTCCAACACGAGCTGAAGCGTAGCGTTCTTGCCAGCGGGGGAGCGATCGACGAGGCGTTTGCCCGTGCAATTGGCGATGCGGCGCTGGCGTTTGTTCGGAACATGACCGAAAACGCCACGGCCGTGGGCGCAGATGCGTCGGACCTTTGGCTGGCCGACAAATACTTAGCGCTCCATCGCGATTACGAAGACAACTTGGTGCTCGCCGCGTGCAAGCGCGCGCAGGTCGATTACTTGGTAACTAACGATCGCAAGCTGCTCGAACATGCCGATCTTGCAGCAAAGACCCCGCGCCAAATGATGCCGATTCTGGCTTTGGCCGAACGCGGCGGCGCGGCTATCGGTTGACGCGAACTGTTTGCGGGCCTCTTGGACGACGATGCGCCAAGGGACCCGCGTCTGCTATTTACAAAAGCTCGGCCTTAATGGCGGGACTTTCTGCGAGCTGCTCGGCTGCCTTTTCGTCGGAGCTGTCGAGTGCTGCCAGGCTGCGGTAGACCCACTCGTTGACCTGGGTGTTCTTGACGCCTGCGGTCTGCATGAGGGCACCTACCTCGCGGATTGCTGCGAGCAGATCGGCTTTGGGACCCGCGAGCTCGACCTCGATACCGCGGTAGGCGGTCACGCCACGGTTCTCGCTCACGTGGTCGATAAAGCCCTCGACGGTCTCAAGCTGCTGGGCAAGAGCTGCATCATCGGCAGCGTCCAGCGCGACGAGTGCGTTCGATACCGTGAGGGCGGGATGTCCGCAGGGGACAAAGCCTTCGATGACATCCATGGCTTCGGTAATGGTTGAGCCCAGGCCTGCGAGGGCATTGACGAGTTGCTGCTTGGTATCCATAACGGTCCTTTCGACGGGGCAATTTTGCTTGGCGAAAATATACGTGACGCGTTCGGTGGCAAAAGTGCGAAGTGCGGCGCACATTGGGGTCTTCACAGCTCGTGCATAGAACAGCTGTCCGCTTTCAGAACGTGGTAAGATAACACTCCACAAGCGGGGCTCGCCCCGCATGTTCCTTGAAAAGTCGACGGGTGTTGGGTACTTGCGTGCCCAATGCCATCCAGACTTTCCCAACATTCGGGGGCGACTGGTTTCGACACGATAGCTCTGAGAGAGGAAGCAAGCCGAGGTCTCCTCGCCTCGTTAAACAGGGGTACCGTCAAATTGAATTGACAACAACTCTTCTTTTGAGCCTATGGCTCTCGCTGCTTAGTTTATAGCGGCGCGTCAAACCGGTGATTTCCCCGACACCGGCGCGACGTCATGTTAGGGGAATGCTCCTGCGCACGTAATCGGTATGGCGCGGGCTAAGACCGAACCGGTTGGGATGCCGCGAGCGTGTCGCTGCGCGCAAAGCGTCCGAGACTAAACCAGCGACTGAGCTTGGAGATGCCAATCAGGGGGCTTTCGTGGACCGGAGTTCGATTCTCCGCGCCTCCACCAATAGTTACAGGCAGGTAGGTAAACGCACCTACCTGCTTTTTTATTACTTATAGATACCGCGGAGAATCGAACTCTGTGCAGGGCGCGGGCGTAAAGAAAACGCGTGAGCGTTTTTAGCCCGCGGGCGAGGACGCCGGCAGGCGGCCGAAGCCGGCGCGGATTTGCGCAGCAAATGCGCGGATTCTCCGCGCAAAGCTTCAGCCCAATATAGATGCGATGTTTATCGAATTTCAGCTGGCCTCGCCCAGCATCAACGGATCCCCCGTACCGCGGAGAATCGAACTCTATGCAGGGCGCGGGCGTAAAGAAAACGCCTCAGTGACGCAGAGTGGGACGCGTTTTCCCAATGACTGCCCAGGCGGAAACCGCATCCCGGAATCTAAGCTCGGAATGGGATACATTTTCCGGATGACGCCTCAAGTGGAAGCTGCGACCCGGAATCGAGCCGTAGAGTGGGACATGCTTTCCCCATGGCAACCCAGGCGGAAAGCGCATCCCGGAATCGCCCCTCAGAACGGGACGTGCTTTCCGCCAGCCGCCCCCTCAACTCCAAAACCCATGCGCCCTCCATTCCAAAACTGGGTAGAAGAAAGCCAAAACGCAATCGCAGGAGGTCAATATGACTGCAGAAGATAAGGCAAAGAACGTCGGCAAGGTCGCGCTCGTCTTGGAGGGTGGCAGTTTTCGTGGGCAGTTTACCGCCGGCGTGCTCGACGTTCTCATGGAGGCCGGTGTCGAAATTCCGGCGGTATATGGCGTATCGGCCGGTGCGCTCAACGGCGTCAACTACAAGTCACACCAGATCGGTCGCGTCAATCGCATCAACCTGACCTTCTGCAATGACAACCGCTACATGGGTGCCGCATCCTTCGCATCCACGGGCTCCATCGTGGGTTACGACTTTATCTTCAACGATATCCAGGACCGCCTGGATCCCTTTGACAACGAGGCGTTCGACGCCAGCCCTATCGAGATGTACGCCGTCGCGACGGACATGCTGTTTGGAACCGCTGCCTACCTGCCGGTCAAAAGCGCCGTGCTCGACCTCGACGCCGTGCGCGCCTCGACGTCGCTGCCGCTGGTGACGCCGCCGGTCGAGATTGACGGGCACAAATACGTCGACGGCGGCGTAGCCGATTCGGTTCCTATCGAGCATGTGCTCGAGGAGGCGGGCTTCGACCGTGCGGTCGTCATCGTCACCCAGGACCGCTCATATGAGAAAAAGCCCTACGAGTTTTTGCCGGCGGCGCGTGCGCGCTATGCCGACTACCCCTATCTGCTCGAGGCTATCGAGACGCGCCACGACCGCTATAACCTCCAGCGCATGCACCTGTGGAAGTATGAGCGCGAGGGCCGCGCACTGGTCGTCGCTCCGCAAAAGCCGGTCGAGGTCGGCCATGTCGAGCACGATCCGGCAAAGCTTCTCGATCTGTATATCCAGGGCCGCCAGGAGGCAAAGCGCTTGCTGGGAGATATCGAGGCGTTTGTCGAGCGTTAACGCTGCGACATCACGGCTCGTGGATGACATGTGCAGAAACTCTGGTCGGAGCCAAAATACCTGTTGACTCGTACGGCGAGCGGGGTAATATGGACGGGTTACTTGCAGAGCCCCGTGAATCTCTGTAACAACACGTACTGTACATGGAGGAGTCTAAGTGATTTCGAAATCGACTCACTACGCCAAGCAGGGCGAGGTCCAGCGCAACTGGGTTCTCGTCGACGCCGATGGTGCTGTCCTGGGCCGTCTTGCCACCCAGATCGCAATGATCCTGCGCGGTAAGAACAAGCCCCAGTTCACGCCCAACAGCGACTGCGGCGACTTCGTTGTCGTCATCAACGCCGATAAGGTCCAGCTTACCGGTAACAAGGCCGACACGAAGACCTATTATCGCCACAGCGGCTACAACGGCGGCCTCAAGGCTGAGAGCTTCCGCCAGGCTATGGAGAAGCACCCGGAGAAGGTCATCGAGCGCGCCGTTCGCGGTATGCTGCCCAAGACCACCCTCGGCCGTGCCCAGATGACCAAGCTTAAGGTCTACGCTGGTGCCGAGCATCCGCATGCTGCCCAGAACCCCACGAAGATTGAGCTGGAGGCTTAAAGATGGCTGAGAACACCGTTGTCTACCAGGGTACCGGCCGTCGTAAGAACGCCGTCGCCCGCGTCCGTCTCGTCCCCGGCACCGGCAAGGTGACCATCAACAAGCGTGACGCCGAGCAGTATTTCGGCCGTCATCAGCTCGTTGAGAACGCCCTTGCTCCCTTCAAGGTGACCGACACCGCCGGTCAGTTCGACGTTATCGCTCTGTGCGATGGCGGCGGCATCTCCGGTCAGTCCGGCGCTCTGCGTCTGGGCATCGCTCGCGCTCTTCTGAACGCTGGCGACTACCGTGCTGACCTCAAGAAGGCCGGTTTCCTTACGCGCGATGCTCGCGTGGTCGAGCGCAAGAAGTACGGCCTCAAGAAGGCCCGCCGCGCTCCCCAGTTCTCCAAGCGCTAAGGTTTTATCTCCTTTCGAGATACAATGTACAAGCGGGGCCTGCCGATTCCTCGGCGGGTCCCGCTTTTCTTTTTCGACTAGGGTGGGCGGTTGTATATCGCCTGCTAGGGAAGGAGCGATCCTATGCCCCAGAACATCTTCGGTACCGACGGCGTCCGTGGCGTCGCCAATGCCGACCTCTCGTGCGACCTCGCGTTTCGCCTGGGCCGCGCGGCGACCAAGTTCCTTGGCCCGGACATCTGCATCGGCCGCGACACGCGTCTTTCGGGTACCATGCTCGAGAGTGCTCTGACCGCTGGCATTATGGCAGAGGGCGGCCGTCCGCATTGCTGCGGCGTTATCCCTACGCCGGCCGTGGCGCTGCTCACCGTCCAAAACGAGCTCGACGGCGGCATCGTCATCTCTGCTTCGCATAATCCGCCGGAGTTCAACGGCATCAAGTTCTTTAGCCGCAAGGGCATGAAGCTTCCCGATGCTGTCGAGGAAGAGATCAGCGCCTGGGTCATGTCCGAGGAGGCCATGGCTGCCGACACGCTGCCGACCGGCGCCGGTGTGGGTCACATCATCAAGATGAAAGACGCCCGCAAGGCCTATGTCGATCATGCCATCAGCACGCTCGACGGCCTTAAGCTCGATGGCCTGGTTGTTGCCGTCGACTGCGGCCACGGTGCTTCCTGCCAGACCACGCCCGCTGCGCTGCAGCGCCTGGGCGCCACGGTCCATGCCATCAACACCGATTACTGCGGCACCGACATTAACGTTGAGTGCGGCTCCACTCACCTTGAGCCCCTGCGCGAGCTCGTGCTGCGCACCCACGCCGATATCGGCCTGGCCCACGACGGCGACGCCGACCGCGTGCTGTTCGTCGACGGCGAGGGCAATGAGATCGACGGTGACTACATCCTGGCTATCTGCGGTTCTGACCTCGCCGCCCGCGGCAAGCTCGCCAACTCCGAGATCGTCTCGACCGTCATGTGCAACCTTGGCTTCTCCATCGCTATGAAGGAGCAGGGCTTCGAAATGGTTCAGACCGCCGTGGGTGACCGCTACGTTTTGGAGCGCATGCTCGCGGATGGCGCCGTCATCGGCGGCGAACAGTCCGGCCACATCATCTTCCTGGAGCACAACACCACCGGTGACGGCCTGGTGACGGCTCTGCAGCTGCTGGCCGTGCTCAAGCGCACCGGTCGTACCCTCACCGATCTTGCCGGCATCATGAAGAAGTACCCGCAGGTACTCGTCAACGTGCATTCCGACAACAAGGCCGGCCTGGACGATTGCCAGCCCATTTGGGACGCCGTCGCTGCCGCCGAGAAGGAGCTTGACGGCCGCGGCCGCATTCTGGTGCGCCCGAGCGGTACCGAGCCGCTGGTCCGTGTTATGGCCGAGGCGGAGACGCACGAGCTCACTCAGCGTGTTGTCGACGACATCGTCGAGGTTGTCAAGCGCGAACTTCCCTAATGGTCAAAAACGGGTGCCAAGTGGTAAACTGTTAAAGCTATTTTGATTGATTGGTATGTCCGAGGGGGAGCATGTTCACTAAAGTCCTAAGGTCTTTTGGTATGCGTGGACGAGTTCTTACGCTGGATGCTCCCATCTCGGGCGACGTCATTCCGTTGTCCGAGGTCAATGACCAGACATTTGCCACCGGCCTTTTGGGCCAGGGCGTGGCGATTCAGCCTACCGGCACGCGTGTGATTGCGCCGGCAGACGCCAAGGTCGAGGCCATTTTTCCCACGGGTCACGCCGTTGCGCTCAACACGGTCGATGGCCTAGACGTGCTCATCCACGTTGGTTTGGACACTGTTCAGCTTGAGGGCAAGCATTTTAGCGTGCATGCACAGGTGGGCGATGTCGTCCATAAGGGTGACGTGCTCATCGAGTTCGATCGCGAGGCAATTGCTGCCGAGGGCTACGATGTGACGGTCCCCATCTTGGTGTGCAACTCCGTTGAGTTCTCGAGTATCAAGGGCTCCGTTGGTGCGCATGTCGAAGAGATGGACCAGCTCATCGTTGCTCGCGAGCGCTAGCAAGTGCACGTGGCCATTAGCCTACAATTCAAACACGTTTATGGAGGGCGCCCTTGAAAGAGGGCGCCCTCCGTGGCAAGATGGGATTTGTCCGAAGCTAAACGGCTTTGGGTCACCGTGGACGGGCAGGGGCCTCGACGCGGCTAGACACGAGACACATACATTACGCGACCTCGCCCTGGTGGCCGCACACGTTGGTTGCGGCCGACGCGGGCCGCGGGCAAGTGCTTGTAAGGGGAGCCTTGCCTCTCTTGTACAAGAAAGGACGCGTAATGAAGATCATTAAAGCTAAAGACTACGAGGATATGAGCCGCAAGGCCGCCAATATCATCTCGGCGCAGGTTATCCTCAAGCCCGATTGCGTGCTGGGTCTTGCCACCGGCTCCACCCCGATCGGTGCCTACAAGCAGCTCGCTGCTTGGTACGAGAAGGGCGACGTCGACTTTGCCGAGGTCAGCACCTACAACCTGGACGAGTATCGCGGCCTTTCGCACGACGATCCCCAGAGCTATCACTACTTCATGCGTGAGAACTTCTTCGATCACATCAACATCGACCTGAACAACACGCATGTGCCCGACGGTTCCAACCCCGACGCCGCCGCTGCCTGCTCTGAGTACGACAAGATCGTCGCCGCCGCCGGTTACCCGGATCTGCAGCTGCTCGGCATTGGCAACAACGGCCACATCGGTTTCAACGAGCCCGATGACCACTTCTCCAAGGGCACGCACTGCGTCGACCTCACCGAGAGCACCATTCAGGCCAACAGCCGCCTGTTCGACAGCATCGACGATGTTCCCCGTCAGGCCTACACCATGGGTACCCAGACCATCATGTATGCCCGCATGATCCTAGTCGTCGCCAACGGCGAGGCCAAGGCTCAGGCCGTGCATGACATGTGCTATGGTCCGGTTACGCCCGCGTGCCCGGCTTCGATTCTGCAGCTGCACACCAACTGCGTTGTCGTTGCCGACGAGGCCGCCCTTTCGCTCTGCGAGTAGCGCGAATCCTGCACCTCGACATAGCCTTGCCTAAGGCCTCCGCTTTGCGGGGGCCTTTTTGCTATCCCTTTCCGCCCGCTTGACCAAAATCTTGCCGCAGGCTTGGCGAATGCCGGATGCCCAACAGCTTGATTCATTCCATACCAGATTCTATGCAAAAATGCCACTAAAAGGTCGTAGACGGTAGCGGGTGCTAGGCGAGTTGAATGACATAGTTGAACCTTGTTCACCTGCGTTACACTGCCGCTTAGATGGGACAAGCTGACAAGCCATTTACCTGCTTAAAGACCGATTAGTCGGGGGATTAATAACAATCGGCCCTCGCTGTACAAAAACTTGCCGCTTGCGTACCAAAAGACAACCTAAAACACAAGGTCGCTCTATTCATAGCGCGGCTTGTATGGTCTTGCGGTTACAGTGTCCATACGGTCGAGTTGAGGAGCGGGCATGGTAAACGATTTGGGCAGTATAGACGACCTCGAACTGATGCCGCTGGGCGGAGGCTATATGGTGCGACGCGAACGCTTGATGAATGAGCTTATCGCCAAGGGCCGAAAGGCCGGCATTGTGGTTCTTTATGCGCCCGACGGGTTTGGGAAGACCTCGGTGCTGCTGCAGTACACCCATGAGGTTAAATGCGACCCGACGCGAGGCCCCGTGCGGATTATCGAGGCCGATCGCGCCACTGGGCGCGAGGTGTTTATGCAGCTCGAGGTGGTCACCGAAGAACTCAAAGACAAACCGCGCTCCCTTATCGCGATTGATAATGTGCCAAACCTCGATCAGCGCGATACCGAAGACCTCATCGACAGGATTCGCGGCCTGCGCGCCATGGGGGTAGGGGTCTTTATCTCCTGCCGTCCTTCAAATCGTCAGCTGATTCATGGGCTGGGCGATTCGGTTAAGATCAATGCGCAGATGCTCAAGGTGCATGCCTATGAGTATTCGTCGTGGGCATCGGCGTTTTCGATCAGCACATCGCTCGACTTTTATCAGCTCACGCAGGGCGTGCCCGAGCTCGTTTCGGCATTGCAGACGGGTCTGTATGGCCAAGGCGACGTAGCCGGTCTGCTCGAAAACGAGATTGTCAACGTATATGGCGCGGCACTTGTCGATCTGGCTTCGCTCGACAATAATGCGCTGTTTTGCGTGGCATGTCTCATGATTTTGATGGGCGAGGGCAATATCGCAGAACTCGAGGCTTGCGGGGTGAGGCTATCGATGGTCGACCAGTCCTACTTTGTACGCGACTACCCGATCTTTGGCTTGGACCCCGCCGAGCGGAGTTTTACGTGTCTGGGCACGGAGGATAACGGACGCTTGCGTTTGCGTAAGTTGGTGGCCGAGGTTCGCCCCGAACTTGTTCCGAGGGCGGCCCGGATTTTGCTTAAAGCGGGCCGATGCGATGCGGCGATGGGCCTGGCGGACGCCTTTTTGGACCGTGGAGCGGTCCTTGAACTTGCTGGGCAGTATGGGGTCGATCTTGCTCTGACGGGGCACGGGGCCGATATCTGCCGAGCAGCGCTGGGTACGATCGATGCCGACGATCCGGCTCCAGAGCCAACGCCTGCCGAGGCGCTCGGCGTGTATTTGGCAGCGGTCAGCGTGTCCAATACAAAGCTCGCTCGCTATATGGCATCGGTCATCGAGCGCGGGGGCGAACGGGCGGCCTGCGAAATAGACCCTGTTTCATGGAGAGTGGCCCAGACACTGACGGCTGTTTGCTATGGGGACAACGGGCTTGGGCTTCCTACGAACCTGGCCGTGCCAGAAATCGAGACATCCCATACCGCGCTCGATATGTTGTCTGCGCATATCGAGGTCAAGCGCTGCCTGACCGAGCGGGGAGATGACGGCGGCGTTCTACAGCAGCTCAAAACGAGCAAGGCCTACGACTGCGAGCTCGACATCGCGGGGATTGTTATACGGGCCGACAGCATGCTGGTGGAGCTTTTTGACGGGTCGTTTGCGGGAACCGACGAGCGCGACGACGAGATGACGGTGGTGCGGGAGGCGCTCGACGTACGTGGGCTTAAGGCGATGGCTATCTGGGTGCGCATGGTGTTGGCGGCACGGCGGCTCCTTTCCGGCTTGCCGGTAACCGACGACGCGGCATTCAACGAGCTCGATCGTTTTGCCGTGCGCATGCGCGACAACCAGATTCAGCTGTTTGGCCTGTTGCTAGAAGGCTGGCAGTCGCTGGCAGAGGGACGGCCGGTTAATGCAAAGTTCCGTGCGGTCCAAGTGCTCAAACTTGCCGAGGAGTCGATTGCGTACATGCGCGATAACGCATTGCTGCTGGAGCGCGCGGCGTATCTGCGTAACACCTCGATGGTTTCGGTGCGTGAGGAAGCGGAGTTGCTCGATATAAGCCAGACGCAGGTTGGTGGAGCGGAGGCCTGGATGGTGGCGCTGCATTTGGCCTGTGCGGGCCGAGACAGCGATCTTGCGGCCTGGATGTCCATGAATCGTGCGGGGATTCTGGAGCCATCGTATCGGCTCTTTGCGCGCCTTGCCATGCATTGTCTGGGCGAGCCGGCGACCAGGATTCGCAAGAAGCTTCCCGTGCGCGAGCTGTCGCGGTACTCGCTGCGCGACGATTTGGAAGGGGAGGGCGAGCGCCTGTTCCAGGCCGGCGAGGTTGAAGCCGTTGATACCATTGACCATATCGAGATTCGCATGTTTGGTGCGTTTCGCGCCGAGCGCGACGGGTTTCCCATCACGGACAAAATGTGGCGCCGCAAGAAGGCGGCGACACTTGCCGAGCGGCTTGCGCTGGGCATGGATGCGCTCGTCGATCGTGAGACGCTGGCCATGGAGTTGTGGCCCCATGCCGAGTTCAATAGCGCCCGCAACAACCTGTACTCGACGATATCGCGCTTGCGGTCGGCTTTGGGACCGACGCCGGATGGCAAGTCGTGTGTGCTCATCCAAAATGAATGCATCGGACTCAACGGCGACTACGTCAAGACCGATGTACGGCTGTTTGACCAGATAAGCCGCGAGGTTTTGGGAAATCGCACGGGTGCGCGCGGGCCCCATTTAGTTGAGCTGTGCCTTAAGATTGAGCAGCTTTATGCCGGGCCGCTGTATGTTCCCAATGGCTGTAACCCCACCTACTTTTTGCGTATGCGACGCATTATGCAGTCAAAGTACATCGATTGCATGATTAAGGGAGCAAATGCCGCCCTAGAAGAAAACGACCTGCAGTCGGCGATTTGGCTGGCGGAGTCGGGGCTTCGGCAGGAAACGGCGCGTGAGGATATGGTGCGCTGCGCCATGCGCGTCTACAGCGCGGCGGGGCGGCGGCGCGATATCGTCGAGCTGTACAGCGGGCATATGCACCATCTAAGGGAGCAGGTCAATGGCGTGCCCGAGCCCGAGACGCGGCGTCTATACGAGCGCTTGGTGGAGGGGCGGCTCAATCGCGTGCTGGTCGAGCGATAAAAAACGGGCGCCCGAAGTACTTGGGCACCCGTAAGCTTGCTATGTGTTGGCTCGCCGGATCATTGGCTCTTAGACGAGCTTGATCTTCTCGATGTCCTTGCGCGAGGACTCGCGATACAGCGAGAACTTGCGGCCGATGACCTGGACGACCTCGGCGTGGCAACGCTCGGAGAGCTCTTCGGCGGCCTCGCGGGCGGAAAGACTGGAGCCATCGAGCACGGAGCACTTAACGAGTTCGTGCTTCTCCAGGTAGGCGACCGTCTGCTCGACGGTGCCCTCGTTGACATCGGACTTACCGATGATGATGGCGGGGTTGAGGTGATGGGCCATGCTGCGAAGCTGCTTGACCTGGGCTCCTGTCAGTGCCATGGGTTCTCGCTTTCTATGTATGGGGCGCCCCGCGACGGGGCCTTAATCTACGTGAGCTGTCCCACGATAGCGCAGGAACGGCGCGGTGTGGAGCGCGTTTGCCCAGTTCAAAAAGAATGCGGATGCCGAGTGAGTGGGCGGCGTGGGCTGCGAACAGGCTATGAGCTGGGCGCAGAGACTGGATCCCATGCAATAAATGCCCAACGGACCTTGCGGACGTGGTCGAGCATGTAGCGTCCCTGCGGCACACCCTTGGAGCCCGGCTCACCGGCATGGGGATTCTCGATCATGTGTTGGGCGATGTAGTCGCGCAGACGGTCGACCTTATCCTCGTTGCCATGCTCAAGCATGCGGGAAAAGTCCGCCACGCCCGCTTCAAGACTGTCGAAGGTATCGCGACGCGGCGATTCAAAGTACGTGACCTGCGGCAGGGCACCCATCTGAATGAGGATGTTGAAGGCGTACACAAAGCCATTACTGCAGGTAACCGAGGCGCCGATAGCGTTCATCAAGTGCAGATCATAGCGCGGGCTGGAGTTAGCGACCATCGTGACAGTACAACGCCGACGAGCCGCACGGTCAAGCTTGGCAAGCGCACCTTTTAGATTGGTCGTCGTAACCGACCGACTGGCAAAGGCAACATCAACAGCCTTGGCAACCGGCCCAACCAGATCCCAATCATCGTCCCAGGCAAGCTCAAGCGGCGTAATGCGATCCTCGAGCCCATAGTACTCAATGCCAGCATCAAGCGTGCCCAACATGGCAGGGGAAAAGTCAGCAGCAATCACAGGATGCCCAGCCTGAGCAAGCGGAATAGCAATCGACCCAGCCCCGCACCCCATATCGAGTACCGACTCGCCGGGCTCAAGCGCCAGCAGCTTTATAAAATCCCGAGCATAAGGGGCAGTCTCCAACGGCCGAAAATGCCGAGCCCTTTTATCCCACTCAAAAGAATCGTCAGCCCGCCGCCGATCAGCTTGCAGACGCATCCACTCCAGATTCCAATCTGTGGAAAGCAGCTCAGAACGATTCTCCCCATCAGCCACGGGCCAACCTCCTAGCAACAAAAAAGCGACTCCTCCCAAAAGAAGAGCCGCAACCAGCATATATCAGAAAGAACCGATCCAACGCCAAACCGTCATACCAGCAAAGTGGAGCAGAAGCGAAGCGACTGCAACCGGGATAGAACTCAATCGAGGTCCCGTTGTGCGGGAGCCCCGGGGAGGGCAAATATATAAGGTCGATCGCGAGTTTCGCACGAGCCGGAGAGCACTTAATGTGCTCTCCGTGCGAGTCAGGACTGTCCGAGCAGGCGACCTTATATATTTGCCCTCCCCGGGGCTCCTCGCCCGAACCCCTCAGCTAGTTCTTCAGCGAGTTCAGCGGCGCCGGGAAACGTCCACCGCGATGGGCAAGCACGGTGCCGGCGTTGGGGTTCACCGGCATGATGGGCGCACGGCCGAACAGGCCGCCGTACTCGACGCAGTCGCCCACGCCCTTGCCAATGGCGGGAATCACGCGGACGGCCGTGGTCTTGTTGTTGATGACGCCGATGGCCATCTCGTCGGCGATGATGCCGGCGATGGTCTCGACCGGGGTGTCGCCGGGGATGGCGATCATGTCCAGGCCGACGGAGCACACGCAGGTCATGGCCTCGAGCTTCTCGAGCGAAAGCGCGCCGGCTTCGACGGCGGCGATCATGCCGGCGTCCTCGGACACGGGGATAAAGGCGCCGGAAAGACCGCCCACGCTGGAACTGGCCATGACGCCGCCCTTCTTGACGGCATCGTTGAGCATGGCGAGCGCGCAGGTCGTGCCCGGGCCACCGCAGGTGCCCACGCCGATGATCTCGAGGATGCGCGCGACGGAGTCGCCGATGGCGGGCGTGGGAGCCAGCGACAGGTCGACAATGCCCTTCTCGACCCCCAGGCGATGGGCGGCCTCGCGGCTCATGAGCTCGCCGGCACGGGTGATCTTAAAGGCGGTCTGCTTAATCTTTTCGGCGACCTCCATCATCGATGCAGAATCGGGCAGCTTCTCCAGGGCTGCTGCCATAACGCCGGGGCCCGAGACGCCTACGTTGATGACGGCGTCGGCCTCGCCACCGCCGTGGACGGCGCCCGCCATAAACGGTGAGTCCTCGACCATATTGGCAAAGCAGACAAACTTGGAAGCGCCGACGGAGTCCTGGTCGGCCGTGAGCTTAGCGGCGTCGATGATGGTCTGGGCGGCCATAAGCACGGCGTCCATGTTGATGCCGGCGCGCAGGCTGGCGACGTTGACGCTGGAGCAGACGCGGCTCGTGGTGGCGAGCGCCTGGGGGATGGACTGGATAACGCGGCGGTCGGCATCGCCGATGCCCTTCTGGACGAGCGCGGAGAAGCCGCCCAGGTAATCGATGCCGAGCGTCTCGGCCGCGCGGTCGAGGGCATGCGCGATGGGGGTGAGGTCCTCATCCTTGCAACACGCGGCGATCTGCGCCACCGGGGTGACGGAAACGCGCTTGTTGACGATGGGGATACCGTACTCGCGCTCGAGGTTCTCGGCGGTCTCGACCAGATGCTCAGCCGTGTGCGTCACGTGGTCGTAGATCTTCGTGCACATGCGGTCGAGGTTCTCGTCACCGCAACCCATGAGCGAAACACCCATGGTGATGGTCCTGATGTCGAGGTTCTGCTCCTCAACCATGCCGCGGGTTTCCGCGATTTCTGCGGGCGTGATCGCCATCCTTGCGCTCCTATCTGCCAAAACGAGCATAGTCTTTTCTATTCTAACGTGCCGCACATGCCAGGTGGCGCATGCGGCACGTTTTGGTGCTCGGTTGTTTCCGTTGTGTTACTGCCCAAAGACCTCTTCGGCGATGCGCGCGCTTTCGGCGGCATCCTTGGCGTAGTAGTCCGCGCCGATCTGCTTGGCGTATTCGGGGGTGAGCACGGCGCCGCCTACGATGATCTTGACGCCCGGCACCTCGGCATGAAGCAGCTTGATGGTCTCCTCCATGGCGACGACCGTGGTGGTCATAAGCGCCGAGAGGCCGACGAGCTTAATGTCGCGCTCCTTGACGGTCTTGAGCACTTCCTGCGGATCGACGTCGCGGCCCAGATCAAAGACGGTATAGCCGTAGTTGTCGAGCAGCATCTTGACGATGTTCTTACCGATATCGTGGATGTCGCCCTTGACGGTGGCCACGCAGATCTTACCCTTGTCGGCAATCTCGCCGGCGGGCATCAGGCGCTTGATGGTGTCGAAGCCCACGCGCGCGGCCTCGGCCGAGGCCATGAGTTGCGGCAAGAAGAACTTGCCCTGGTCAAAGAGGACGCCCACCTCGTCGAGGGCGGGGATAAAGTGGTTGTTGATAAGGTCCATGGCGTCGTGGTCTGCCAGCAGACGCTCGGTCTCGGCAGCGATCTCGCCTTTGCGGCCCGAGACGACCATGCGACGGATCGGGTCGTCGTTGCCGTCGGCGCCGGCGGCAGGCGCGGCATCACTCGATGCGGGCTGAGCCGCTGCCGGGTTTGCGGCGATCTTATACGGATCGGTCCAGCCGGCGTAGCGCTCGATGTATCCGGTCGAGCCCTCGTCCTCGACGCTCAGCACGCGATAGCTGTAGACGGTATCCATAAAGCGCTTGGAACCTGGGTTCATGATGGGGGCGTCCAGGCCCGCGCCAAAAGCGGCAGCCAAAAAGACCGAGCCCAGCAGCGGGCGGGCTGGCAGGCCAAAGCTGATGTTCGATACGCCGAGTGCGCATTTGACGCCCAGGCGCTCCTTGCACATAGACATGGCGCGCAGGATCTGCTCAGCCTGGCGCTGGTTGGTCGAGGCGGTCATGACCAGGCAGTCGATGAGGATGCGGTCCGGGCCGATGCCGTAGCGGGCGGCCTCGGTCACGATGCGCTCGGCGATGGCGAAGCGAGCCTCGGCGGTATCGGGGATGCCGCCCTCGTCGAGCGTGAGGCCGACGACGTTGGTGCCATAGTGGGCGACCAGCGGGAAGATTTCGTCCATGATCTGCTGCTTGCCGTTAACCGAGTTGATGATGGGCTTGCCGGCGTAGCGGCGCACGGCGGCCTCGACGGCGGCGGGGTCGGTGGAGTCGATCTGCAGTGGCAGCAGCGTGGAGCCTTGGAGCTGCTCGGTCGCTTGCTGGATGACCTTGACCTCGTCAATCTCGGGCAGGCCGACGTTGACGTCCAGGATGTCGGCGCCCTGCTCCTGCTGGCTGATGCCCTGGCTCACGACGTAGTCCAGGTCGCCGTCGCGTAGGGCCTGCTGCAGGCGCTTTTTGCCGGTGGGGTTGATGCGCTCGCCGATGACGGCGATCTTGTGGCCGTCGCAGGGGAGGTCCACGACCGTCTGGGCGCTCGTGACCGACATGCTGGGCTTGCGGTGACGCGTGCAGGGCGTGTGGTTGTCGATGAGGGTGCGAAGTGCCGCCATGTGCGTGGGCGTGGTACCGCAGCATCCACCGACGACGCTCACGCCGTCCTCGATCATGCCGGCGACGGCCTCGGCGTACTCGGGTGCCTGGATATCAAAGACGGTATTGCCGTCATCGTCCACGCGGGGCAGCCCCGCATTGGCCTGCACCATAACGGGCTTGTCGGTGACGGTGAGCATACGCGCGGCGAGTCCTCGGAGCTCGGCCGGGCCCTGGCTGCAGTTGATGCCCAGGACGTCGGCGCCGATGGCGTCAAGGGTGATGGCGGCGACCTCGGGGCTCGTGCCCAAGAAGGTGCGGCCGTCTTCCTCAAAGGTCATGGTGGCAAAGACGGGCAGGTCAGAATTCTCGTGGCAGGCGAGGACTGCCGCCTTGATCTCGGCAAGATCGGTCATGGTCTCGATAATAAAGAGGTCAACGCCCGCGGCGACGCCGGCGCGCACCTCCTCGGCAAAAAGGTCGTAGGCCTCGTCAAAGCTGAGGGTGCCCAGGGGGCGCAGCAGGGCGCCGATGGGGCCGATGTCGCCGGCGACGTAGCGGGCGCCGGCCACGCGGGCGCAGGTGACTGCCGCGGCAAAGACGTCTGCAACGGCGGCGGCGCCGTCGAGCTTGTGGGCGTTGGCACCAAAGGTGTTGGCGGTGATCACGTCGCAGCCGGCCTCGACGTACTGACGCTGAATATCGGTGATGACCTGGGGCTCCTCAAAGTTGAGCAGCTCGGGCAGGGCGCCGGCCTTCATGCCGGCCGCCTGCAGCATGGTGCCCATGCCGCCGTCGAACAGCAGGTGCCCGGTGCCCTTGATGGCGGCGCGCAGGCGATCGTCCTTAATGTGCAGGTCGTCGATCGTGCGCGTCTTGTACGTGGCGCCGTTACGGCGTGCGGCATCAACGGGTGCCGCCAGCGCGGCACCGTCCAGATCATGAGTGATAAGCGGAGTAAACATCGGGGGCTCCTAATGGCTGGAATAGCAGGTGGTGTGGGCGGCGCGGAAGCGGCAGTGCTCACGCATGCGGCAGATATTGCAGGTGGGGCGGCTCTGGGCGTCGTGGACTTCGCCGTCAAACAGACCGATCACCGCGGTCACGCTCTTGGTGGGCATGAGCAGGCTGGTGGGGGTCACGGTAAGTCCAATGAGGCGCGTGGCGTTGAGTGCATCCACGATTGAGCGCTGGGCCGTAAGCGGGCAGTCGCCATAGCCGGGACTAAAGCGCCAGTTACCGGCGAGCCCGTGTGCGGCGGCCGCAGCCTTGACCTGCTGGTCCATCTGCTCGACGGCGGCTTCTGCATAGGCAGAGCATGCGGCGTCGAGCACGGCTCCCTCCAGGGGCTGCTGGGCTCCCGTGGTGCGCAGACGACGCTCGGCGTCCATGCCGAGGGTGCATGCCATGAGCGCGGCAAAGCGGGCGTCTTTGAGGTGGCGATAGATGTCGCGACCGCGCAGCTCAACGTTGGTGCCGACCAGACGGATGCAAGGCTTGCCCTGCTCGTCCACGCCCGTGGCATCGACGGCAAACACGCGTCGCACGCCACGGGGCTCAATGTCCAGCTCCAGACGCTCAACGACAAGCTCAATTCGTCGTGACAGCTCGGGCTCAATCTGCTGGCCGCCGTAACCCAGATACCGCAGCATCTCGGCACGGTCGACACGGGGATGGTGCGCAGCATCGACACGGTAAAGCGCCGGCGACGCAAGGTCGGCCGGCACTTCGACAGCGGTTGTATCGATGTGCGGTTTTTCCATTACCCCAAGCGCTCCATAATGGTTGCGGCGATTGCAGGACGGTTCATAGTGTACAGGTGCAGACCGGCGGCACCGTGCTCCTTAAGGTCGCAAAGCTGACGGGCGGCATAATCTACACCGGCTGCCTGCAGACTCTCGGGATCGTTCTCGTACTTGGCGAGAATCTTGATGACGGGGGAGGGCAGCGATGCGCCGCACATAAAGACCATGCGGCTGATCTGCGACTTGCCCATAAACGGCATGATGCCCGCGGTAATGGGCACGGTGATACCGGCCTTGTCGGCAAGCTCGCGAAAACGGTAGAAGCACTCGTTATCAAAGAAGAGCTGCGTCACAAAGAAGCTCGCGCCGGCGTCCTGTTTTTGCTTGAGGTGTTCGACCGAGACGTTGAGGTCCTCGCAGGCAATGTGGCCCTCGGGGTAGGCTGCGGCGCCCACACAAAAGCCGGCGTCGACGAGCTCGGGGATGAGGTCGCGGGCGTAGGCGTAGTCCGAGGCGGGCTTGTCGTCCTCGGTCGCGCCGGCGGGAAGATCACCGCGCAGGGCCAGCACATTTTCTACACCGGCGGAGCGGTACTCGTCGATCTTGGCGGCAATATCGGCATGCGTGCGGCCAACGCAGGTGAGGTGTGCCACCGAGGGCGTATCGAATTCGCTCGTAATCATATGTGCGATGGGGGCGGTGGCGGCGCCGTTGCCCGAACCGCCGGCCGAGCAGGTGACCGAGACAAAACTCGGCGAAAGATTGCACAGATTGCCTGCCACTTCGCGAGCCGTGTCGAGGGTCAGCTCGCCCTTGGGCGGGAACATCTCAAACGAAACGGGCGCGGTGCCTTGGGATGCTGCCTGCTTAAAAACCTCGTCGACGCGCATATCGTGCTCCTTTAGATGCTTAGTGCGATGTGTTGTAAGGATTCTACAGCACCACTGCGCCACGATGGAGTTTTACTCGCTATTTGGTGATACCAATCGAAAATGCTTCGCTATCGGCATTTCCTATAACAGAGCGGTCAATGTAGAATGGGGGCTCTATTGAATGGTATCTGATGCGAAATACCAGTTAATAGAGCCCCGTTCCAAGTTGACTATCCTTAAACCATGGGGAGAGGTCTGCAATTTATGCAGTTGATTGGCTGTTGAGGGCAGCAACACCGCCGCGATGCGGTAACCTCATTGATTGGTTTCGCGACAGCAACATAACGGTAATGTCGCGGAAACACGGCGAGTCTAAGCTAGGACTCGTTCGTTAGCAATCAACACCGCTTCTCACGCGGTGCCGATACGAAGGGAGTTCCGTATGGCCGAACTTACTGACCGCTTCGGAACCATGGTGTTCTCTGAGGAAGTCATGAAGGACTACCTCCCCAAGGACATTTGGAAGCGCCTTGCTGCAACCCTCGAGGACGGTGAGCCGCTCGACCTGGACGTGGCCAACGCCGTCGCTCACGCCATGAAGGTCTGGGCCATCTCCAAGGGCGCTACGCACTATGCGCACTGGTTCCAGCCGCTTTCGGGCATCACTTCCGAGAAGCACGACAGCTTCCTCGAGCCCAACCACGACGGCACCGCCATTACCAAGTTTACGGGCAAGAACCTCATCCAGGGCGAGCCGGACGCCTCCAGCTTCCCCAACGGCGGCCTGCGTGCCACCTTCGAGGCCCGTGGCTACACCGCTTGGGATCCCACCAGCCCCGCCTTTATCAAGGACGACGTCCTGTGCATCCCCACGGCCTTCTGCTCCTACACGGGCGAGGCCCTGGACAAGAAGACCCCGCTGCTGCGCTCCATGACCGCGCTCTCGCGTGAGTCCAAGCGCGTTTTGGCATTGTTTGGCAAGAGCCCCAAGAAGGTCGTTCCTTCCGTAGGCGACGAGCAGGAGTACTTCCTGATCAAGAAGGACGCCTACCGCAAGCGCAAGGACCTGGTCATCACCGGCCGCACGCTCTTTGGCGCCGCTCCCTGCAAGGGCCAGGAGCTCGAGGAGCACTACTTTGGCGCAATCCGCCCCACCGTCTCGTCCTATATGAAGGACCTGGACAACGAGCTGTGGGCGCTCGGCATTCCCGCCAAGACCAAGCACAACGAGGTTGCCCCCTGCCAGCATGAGCTCGCCCCCGTCTATGGCGAGGTCAACGAGGCCATCGACCAGAACCTGGTCATGATGGAGAAGATGAAGCTCATCGCCTCCCGCCACGATCTGGTCTGCCTGCTGCACGAGAAGCCGTTCGAGGGTATCAACGGTTCGGGCAAGCACAACAACTGGTCGCTTGGCACCGAGTCCGAGAATCTGCTCGATCCGGGCGACACCCCGCTCGACAACCTGCAGTTCATCGTCTTCCTCACTGCGGTGATCGAGGCCGTCGATAACTATCAAGAGCTCCTGCGTGCTTCCGTCGCCTCGGCCGGCAACGACCATCGTCTGGGCGCCAACGAGGCTCCTCCGGCGATTATGTCCATCTTCCTGGGCGACCAGCTTACCGAGGTCGTCGAGAAGATCATCGACGGCAAGGCTTCCGTCCACGCCACGCGCGGCGTGCTCGACCTGGGCGCCGACACCCTGCCCAAGCTGATGCAGGATAACACCGACCGCAACCGCACCTCCCCGTTCGCCTTCACCGGCAACAAGTTTGAGTTCCGTGCCTGCGGCTCCGAGCAGAACGTCTCCGACTCCAACCTGGTGCTCGATGCCGCCGTGGCCAAGTCGCTCAAGTCCTTTGCCGATGCACTTGAGGGCACGCCCGAGGACAAGTTCCAGGACGCCGCGCTCGAGTACTGCAAAAAGGTCCTGACCGATCACCAGCGCATCTTGTTCTCCGGCGACGGCTACTCCGACGAGTGGCCCGTCGAGGCCGAGAAGCGCGGCCTTGCCAACAACAAGACCACGGCCGACGCTCTGCCTGCCTTTGTTTCCGATAAGGCCATCGCGCTCTTTGAGGAGACGGGCGTTCTGACCCGCGCCGAGGCCCAGTGCCGCTACGACTGCAAGCTCGAGAAGTACAACAAGCTCATGAACATCGAGGCTACCACGATGATTCGCGAGGCACGTCGTACCTATCGCCCGGTCATCACCGCCTATGCCACCAAGGTCGCTAAGGGCCTGGAGACAATCCGCGCCGCCGGTGCTGACGCTGCCATGCAGTGCGAGCAGAACACGCTCAACAAGCTCTGCAACGGCATCACCGCCATCAACGATTCCATCAAGGCTCTCGATGCCGTACACCAGAAGGCCGAGACCCTCGATGGCCAGGAGCAGGCCAACGTGTACGCGCACGAGGTTGTTCCCGCTATGGATACGCTGCGTGCCGCCGTGGATGCCATGGAGGAGATCGTGGCTGCCGACTACTGGCCGGTCCCGACCTACGACGACATCCTGTTCTACGTGTAGAACGTAACTGACATATCGTCACGGTATTGAGCCGGGGTCCGCATCGCGCGGGCTCCGGTTTTTGTTTGCGAAGGACGCTTTGGATCCCGCTTTGCAACTGATTCGCCCACGCAATAAGGGGTCGTGGGCAAAAAACGTCAAATATGAGTACTGTCACAAGCCCTGTAGCATTATCTTTTTGCAAAATATGCAGTGTTACGCAACATATGTCCAAGTACTTAGCTGATAAATGCCTGCAATTCCTCCGCCGTAGGACGCCTTGTGTCCAAATCGCCTTCTGATGGCATGAAATCGCTGTTACTAAATTGGTAACAGTACTCATATTTGCTATTTTTTGTCCACGGGCCCTTGGATGACAGTGTGATTTTATGCCTTCGGGGTTCGAATCCCGGCGTATGGGTAGCAAAAAGCCCGCTACCGAATTGGTAACGGGCTTCTCAGATTCTGTGGTGCCCCCAGCGGGATTCGAACCCGCGATATCCACCTTGAAAGGGTGGCGTCCTTGGCCGCTAGACGATGGGGACAGCGGGAAAGAGTATAGCAGACTTTTTTGCCGGCGCGTATATCGTTGGCAAACTGGAAAACCACCACAAAGGTACCTGTCCCCTTTGTGGTGGTTGGGGCGTTAGGGGAGGAGCTTCATGGCGGCGTCGTGGGCGGCGTGCTCGTAGGTGTCGTCGAGGGGTTTGAGCGGCAGCAGGGCGGCGGCCTGTGTGTCGCCACGGCGCTCGAGGGCGTGCGCGATGAGCCAGTCGGCGAGTTCGGGGTTCTTGGGCAGCGCCGGGCCATGCAGGTACGTGCCGATGACACCCTTGTAGATGAGACCCTCAAAGCCATCGTCGCCGTTGTTGCCGGTGCCCGTGACGACGGACGTTCCGAGCGGCGTGGCATCGGCGTCCAAAAGCGTGCGGCCACCGTGGTTCTCGAATCCCACAAAGGGCTCGGGTGCCAGGTCGGTCTTGACGGCGACGTTGCCGATCAGGCGGTCGGAGCCGCGTACGGTCTCGGCGGCAATGACGCCCAGGCCCTCGATGCGATTATCGCCCATATAGTACGAACGGCCGAGCAGCTGATAGCTGCCGCAGATGGCGAGCAGCGAACCGCCGTCCTCAACATAGGCTGCGACCTTGTCTTTTTGGGCGAGCAGCTCGTGTGCCACGGCTAGCTGGTCGCGATCGGATCCGCCGCCCATCATGACGATATCGGCATCATGCAGATCGAGCACCTCGCCCATGCGGACCTCATCCACGCGAACGGGGATGCCGCGCCAGGCGCAGCGGCGCTCGAGGGCGATGACGTTGCCGCCGTCGCCATAGAGGTTGAGGGCATCGGGATACAGGTAGACGATGCGCAGCGGGCGCGAGAGCTCGACTGGCGCGATACCGACAGGAAGAGCGCTGCCGTCGGCGCGGACTGCGGCGCGGGCGGCAACCGTGGCTGCATCGGCACCCTTCAGCCCGTCGAGTTCTTTGACCAGCGGCGGGAAGGCCGTGTAGTTGGCGACGGCGTAGAAGGTGTCATCGGCGGCCTCGTCTGCCATGGCGCCAATTGCCTGCGCGACGTCCGAGATAATGGCGGCGTCGATGCCGGCGTACTTGAGGCGCACCTGCATATCGTGTGCACGCGTGCCGCCGGCAAAGGCGACAAGCCCCGGGGTATCGGCGATGCGCTCGAAGTCGACGTCGTAGATCCACGAGACATCGTGGCCGTCGGCGTCGTTGTCATTGAGGAAGAAAGCGCAGAGCCTGCCACCTGCCGTTTTAATGGACTGGATCTGGCGATCGAAGCCCACGGGATTCTTGGCCAGGTTGGCCTCGACGGTGCGGCCGGCAATATCCCAGCGGCCCATGCGTCCGCCGGCGGGCACGTAGGCATTAAGCGTAGGCTGTAGAAGCGCCGTGTTCACGCCCAGCTCGTGTGCGGCAAAGAAGGCGGCGGCGACGTTATAGACCATGTACAGGCCGTTGTAGCGCGTGGCGATGTGCACGGCGGGCGCGTTGGCCTCGGGTCCAAAGGCCAGGTCAAAGCCGTAGCCGTCGCAGCCGAGCTCAACGCCCGTCACGCGGCGGAGCAGCGCGGGGCGACCCCAGCCGCACGAAGGGCAATGATAGGCGCCCAGCTGTCCGTACTGCACATAGTCGTATTCCAGCGGGGCGTTGCACTGCGAGCAAAAACGCGAGTCGCTAATGCGGTCGGACTCGGTGCCCGTGGCGCCGTCGATGCCAAAGGCGATGCTCGTGTTGGGGACGCGCGCGGCGATCGAGGCGCACAGCGGATCGTCGGCGTTGTAGATGAGCGTTGTCGTCGGAGAGAGCTCCAACGCATGGGCGATGACGTCTTGGGTATGGTCGATCTCGCCGTAGCGGTCTAGCTGGTCGCGGAACAGGTTGAGCAGCACAAAGTACGTCGGTTTGAGCCTGGGCAGAACGCGTACGGTGTAGAGCTCGTCGCACTCAAAAACGCCCACGCGCTTGCCGCTGCTGGTGTGCTTAAGGCCGCCGCGGGCCTCGAGCAGAGCACCCACCACACCAGGCTCCATATTGTTGCCGGCACGGTTGCACACCACGGTAGCACTGCTGGCAGCAACGGCGTCGGCGATGAGGTTGGAGGTGGTGGTCTTGCCGTTGGTGCCGGTGATCACCACGCTGCGGTCGACCAGGCTCGCGAGGTCGCTTAGCAGCTCGGGGTCGATCTTCATGGCGATGCGGCCGGGGAGTACGCCGCCCTGGCGCTTAAGGACGGAGCGCAGCCCCCAGCGGGCGATATCGCTCGAGGCACAGGCGAGAGATGAGCGGAAGTTCATGAGGCCGTTCCTAACGTGAATGACATGGTCGTGGCGTTTGCGCCGTTAAAAGCCGTAACGGCGCGCAAATTCCTGGGCAAGCTGCGATACATCTTCGCAGGCGTTGGCCCAGGGGGCAAAGTCGGGGGTGTCCGAGATGATGCCGTCGGCTTCCCAAATTGCCTGATGCGAAAGGTCCCAGGGGTCGTGCGGTTCGGGTCGGCAGGGAAGGTACGGTGTCTGATACATGGGGTTCAGCAAAAAGAACGCGCCGCCCTCGCAACGGTTAGCGAACTCACGCAGCGCGCGCGTCGCCGGGCGCATCTTGTTTGTTTTGAACAGCAGAATCGTGCGGGCGAGCAGGTACCAAGGAGAGTTTTCGAGTGCGTCTGCCCCCATCTGTTCCTCGAGCTGATGCGCTAGGGCAAAAAAGCCGTCCTGGTCTTCCAGGCGGGCGAGGGCAAGCAGCACGGTGCCGGCGGCCCGGGTGGGATAGCCCTCCGCCTTAAGGACACGGCGAGAATAGTTGGCGGCGGCGCGGTAACGAGCGCTCGCCATGCACAGCTGCGAGATGGCCTCGAGCGTGTGGAGCCACCCGATAAGCGCCGGCTCGCTCACGGTAAGGTCTGCTGCGGTGACACCGTCGGCCAAAACATTATTGGTCCAATAGTGCGGGGCCTCCATATCAAACCCGGGCACGCTCTGTTGCAGGTAGTCGGCCGTGCTCGCTTCGAGCTTCATCAGGTCGCCCAGGCAAGCGTCAACGGGCGTGTCGGCCAGGATGATGGCGAGCAGCTGCGCGTCGACGGCCAGTGCATCGACGCGGACAATCTTGAGCAGCTCGTCGCGCATGTCGTCGAACAGGCGATTGCGCGTCTGCTCGAACTCCTCGTCGCTGCCCATGTCCTCGATGCGATGGAGCTCGTCGAGCAGGTGGCGATGAACACCGGCATAGGACAGCAGCGCCTGGGCATGCTCGGACTGCGCATACTTTTGGGGATTCGCGCTCATGTCGTTATGGACAAGCTCGCGTGCTGCATCGGTGAGCTCGGGGTGCGACGCCAGATAGGTGCGCTCCAAGTAGGCGGGGATGTAGACGCTCGGATCCATTAGAGGTCTCCTCCCTTAAACGGCAAGCCCTGCTCGGCCGCCCGCAGGATGCGCTCGTCGATCTGGGAACGCACGATATCGTTGGTGGCGACCCAGGCGGCAAAGCTGGCGTTGTCGGGAGCGCCCAGGCCCTCCTGCAGTACCGGCGTCGCCTCGGACAGCGCAAGGACAAGCTCGTCGGTGGAGCCTGCACCCACGTTGACGCGGGCATAGACGCCATCGGGAAACTCGGTTTGGAAGTAGAGCGCCTCGGCTGCGTGCGGACACGAGCGCGCAAGGATGCGCAAGTAGTGCTCGGCGCCCTCGTAGTCCAGCTCGCGCCAAGCAGCGCTCATCAGCGCGATGAGCGTCCATGGGTCCAAGTCACGCTCCGCATCTTTGGGGCGGCGGCGCAGCGGGGTATTCGCGAGGTACGGCACGGAGTGAGCGGAGCGAAAGCGCTTGAGCTCCTCGGCGGGGTATTCGAGTTTTGCCATGGCGAGCATCGCGGTGTGGCGGACACCAGCGGGGTCGTTGGGCGCAAAGTCCAAGCTGCGATTTGCGGCTTCGAGCGACATGCGATAGCGGCCGCTAATGAGGGCGCGCGATGCCAAGGCGGCAAGCCAGCGCAGATAGGGGCGGCGCGTGAGGTCGCCAGCGGCCTCGCGCTCGTAGGGGTCCTGAGCCGAGGCGATCTTGAGCGCCAGGTCATGCTCGACTTCATCGCACTTGGACACCAGGTACTGTACGTATTCCTCGTTGGATTCGGCGGTGAGCGCCGTCAGCATGCGCTGGGCATCCCAGTTGGTCGGATCGAGCGCGGCTGCCTCGCGGAGCATGTTCTCGGCTGCGGCTTCTTCTTGCTCTGCCTGGGCGTCGTCGGGGATAAAGGGGATGCGGTAGTCGACAGCCTCGACCACCTTGGCAATGAGGTGCCCGGCGCGGTCGCGGTCGTGCACGATGAGCGGTGCAGGGTTGCGGGTGAATTGTTCCATCAGACGCTCTACGGCGGCACCGTCGGTGAGCGGGATATTGTCGCGGCGCAAGGCCTCAAGAACGAGGCGATGGCAATCCTCTTGAATGGGATCGAATGCCATGGGGCCTCCTTTGCTGCGGTTAGGGTTCAAATGTCTCTATATAAGGTTCTAGTTTACCCGCATGTGGCACACCGGGGGTGCCGCACTTGGACTTGCACCTTTGCACCACGAAGACGGATGTCGCACAAATGTCGGCACCTTGGACGACCGAGTGGTATCACGGTGCCGCAAACGGTCGATTTTTGGCGGCGAACGGGGCACATTTTGGAGGAGCACCGTCCTGCCCGGGATATGTGGTCAACCTTGATAAAACGTTTGCCCAGCTTGGGAGTATGAATGCCCCACAAGGGCCTTCAGGGATAGAAAAAACGTTTCATCATTGTCGGCTTTAGGTGAATAACTGACCAACCAGAACGGTAGAATAGTGTTTGTCTGAGCGTTGAGACGTTTAGACATCGCGCATTGTCATCGCCGGCAACGCGCAAAACGGTCCTAACGGAGCCAATCGGGTGCTCCGTTATATACGCAAGTCTAAGAGGGGCTTGTTTAGGAGGCACAGTATGGGACGTTTTACCAATCCTCGCGATCTGTACTTTGGTGAGGGCGCTCGCCACGAGGTGAAGAACCTCAAGGGCAAGAAGGCCATCATCGTTTCTGGCGGCAGCTCTATGCGCCGCGGCGGGTTCCTGCAGGACGTCGAGAACGACCTTAAGGAAGGCGGTTTCGAGGTCAAGCTGTTCGAGGGCGTCGAGTCCGACCCGTCCATCGAGACGGTCATGAAGGGCGCCGAGGCCATGCGCGAGTTCGAGCCCGACTGGATTATCGCCATCGGTGGCGGCTCGCCCATCGATGCCGCTAAGGCCATGTGGGTCTTCTACGAGTATCCCGAGGAGTCCTTCGATAACATCATCCAGCCGTTCAGCTTCCCCGAGCTGCGTCAGAAGGCTCATTTCTGCGCCATCTCCTCTACCTCCGGCACCGCTACCGAGGTCACCGCGTTCTCCGTCATTACCGACTACGCCAAGGGCATCAAGTACCCGCTGGCCGACTTCAACATCACCCCTGATGTCGCCATCGTCGACCCCGAGCTCACCTACACCATGCCCGCCAAGCTGTGCGCTCACACCGGCATGGATGCTCTGACCCACTGCATGGAGGCCTACGTTTCCACCTGCGCCTCTATGTTCACCGACGCCAACGCCCTGCACGGCATCCGCGAGATTGTTGAGTGGCTGCCCAAGTCCTATGCTGGCGACCATGAGGCCCGTCAGCACATGCACGAGGCTCAGTGCATCGCCGGTATCGCCTTCTCCTCGGGCCTGCTCGGCATCGTTCACTCCATGGCTCACAAGACCGGTGCTGCCTTCGAGAACGGCCACATCATCCACGGTGCTGCTAACGCTATGTACCTGGGCAAGGTCATCCAGTGGAACTCCAAGGATCCCCGTGCTGCCGAGCGTTACGCTTACGTGGCCAAGGAGATCCTGCACCTTCCCGGCGAGACCAACGAGGAGCTTATCGCTGCGCTCGTCCAGAAGATCCGCGACCTCAACGACCAGCTCAACATTCCGCAGTCCATCAAGGATTACGCGAATGGTGGCGTGAAGGTCGACGCCGAGAACCCGCAGATGGTTTCCGAGGAGGAGTTCCTCGCCAAGCTCCCCGAGATCGCCGCGAACGCCGAGCAGGACGCCTGCACGCCCGAGAACCCGCGTGAGACCAAGGCTGCCGACTTCGAGAAGATTCTCAAGGCCTGCTACTACGACACCGACATCGATTTCTAATCGACTCTTGTTATCGTAACGAGGGGCTCCGCACGTATCTGTACGGAGCCCCTTTCTTTTTTCTTTTAGAGAATGGGATAGTTATGGCTGCAATTTTCAATAGCCCCAGCAAGTACATCCAGGGTCCGGACGAGCTCGCCAAGCTCGGCTCCTATGTCGAGCCGCTCGGCGCTAAGGCCCTCGTCATCGTGACGCCTTCGGGCAAGAAGCGCGTCGGTGCCAAGATCGAGGGCGGTTTTGCCGAGGCTAAGGCCGAGCTGCTGTTTGAGGACTTTAACGGCGAGTGCTCCAAGGGTGAGGTCGATCGCCTGGTCGCGCTCGCTCGCGACAACGGTTGCGACATCATCGTCGGCGTCGGTGGTGGCAAGATCCTCGACACCGCGAAGGCCGTCGCCTATTACCTGGAGTCCCCGGTTATCATTTGCCCCACCATTGCTTCGACCGATGCCCCGTGTTCGGCGCTTTCGGTGCTCTACACCGACGATGGCCAGTTCGATAAATATCTCTTCCTTAAGGCAAACCCCAACATTGTCCTGATGGATACGACGGTTATCGCGGCGAGCCCGGTGCGCCTGACGGTTTCCGGTATGGGCGATGCGCTCGCAACCTACTTTGAGGCCCAGGCGACGCATGATGCCGACGGTGGCACCTGCGCTGGCGGCAAGGGCGGCATGGCCGGTCTGGCGCTCGCCAAGCTTTGCTACGAGACGCTTATGGCCGATGGCGTCAAGGCCAAGGTCGCGCTGGAGAAGGGTGCGCTCACGCCTGCAGTCGAGCATATCATCGAGGCCAATACGCTGCTTTCGGGCATTGGCTTTGAGAGCTCGGGCCTTGCTGCTGCTCATGCCATCCACAATGGCCTGACGATGCTGCCCGAGTGCCACGGCATGTATCACGGCGAGAAGGTCGCCTTTGGCACCATCGTCCAGCTGGTACTCGAGGATGCTCCGACTGAGAAACTCGAGGAAGTCCTGGGCTTCTGCATTGAGCTGGGCCTGCCGGTCACGATGAAGGAACTTGGCGTTGCCGAGCTTACGCGCGAGCAGGCCATGATTGTTGCCGAGGCCGCCTGCGCGCCCGATGACACCATGTGCAACATGCCGTTTGAGGTGACGCCCGAGATGGTCGCCAACGCCATCCTGGGTGCCGACGCACTGGGTCACTACTACCTTATGGATGAGTAAACTAAGGTAAGGAAGGGGCAAAGCCGGCAGATGGCTTTGCCCCTTTTTGCTATGGTGCAAAGGGGTCAGGTTACTTTGCACCAATCGTTGTTTGATGAAGGGCGGATTCTCGTATGGCGCTTCCTATGGTTTATGGCGGTCCCGGCCGGTATGTTCAGGGGCCGGGCGAACTTTCGCGTCAGGGCAGGTATTTGTCATGGTTGGGCTGCGCTGCCTATGTCTTGTTTGACCAGGGCACCGAGGATCGGCTGTGCAGGCAGATTGTCGATGGATTTCTGGACGACGATCTGAGTGAGCCGTTCTTTAAGATTTATGACGGTCCGTGTACGGAAGAGGCCGTTGTAAAAATGGCTAAGGAAGCCCAGGCTGAGTATTGCGACATGGTGGTGGGTATTGGCGGCGGCAAGATGCTCGATATCGCCAAGGCAGTAGCGTTTTATGCCGAGTTGCCGTTGTGCGTATGCCCCACGGCGGCCTCGATGGACGGTCCGTGCAGCGCGATTTCGGTGCTGTACCACGAGGATGGGTCGTTCGACCGTTACCTGATGCTCGAGAAGAATCCAGACCTGGTCGTGGTCGATACCAACGTGGTCGCGGCGGCCCCACTGCGTATGACGGTTGCTGGTATGGGCGATGCGCTGGCAACGTACTTCGAAGCGCGTTCGTGCGCCGCGGCGCACGGCGCCAACGAGCACGGTGGCGCGCCGGGGCACTTGGCCCTGGTCGCGGCACGTTCCTGCTACGACACGCTCATGGAGTGCGGTGCCGCTGCCAAGCGCGATCTCAAGAAGGGGCGTATATCGCCGGCGGTTGAGCGTCTGATCGAGTGCAATATTCTGCTCTCGGGCGTCGGCTTTGAGAGCGGTGGCTTGGCGTTGGCACATGCCATCGCCAACGGTCTGACGATTCTGCCCGAGTGCAAGGCCATGCATGGCGAAGCCGTGGCATTTGGCCTGGTGGTGCAGCTGCGCCTGGAGCGTGCGCCCGAGCTTGATCAGGTGCTCGAGTTTTGCCAGCGCGTCGGTCTGCCGACGACGCTTGAGGAGCTGGGGCTTGGTGAGATTACCGATGCCGATTTGCTGAGCGTTGCCGACGCAACTTTTAAGAACGAGCGCAACATGGCCAACGAACAGGCAAAGGTGACTAGGCAAAAGCTCGTGCAGCTCATGCGCGAGGCATAGTTTGGCGCTTGATTGACCTTGTGCAATCGAGGCGGCGATAGGCCATGGGCTATTTGCCGCAAAGATGCGCCGCGTGAAATTTGCCCGAGGTGTGGACCGATAGCGTATTATTATCTCTTGCTTGTTTGCACTGCTCAGGGAGGGGCCGCGCATGGCGCAGGAACACGATCTGTTTGATGACATTATCGAGATCAGCAAGGGTTTCGACTTTCTTAAAAACCCGCTTGGCGGTGTGACCGATGCGCTCGATCCGTCGGCGCCGCAGTGGAATCCTGCTGACTACAAGGAGCGTCCGCGCGGCAACACCATTCCGTGCTTGACCTGCAAAAACGAAAAGAGTGGCTGCACCGCGTGCATGGACGTGTGCCCGGTCAACGCCATCGAGGTCGAGGAAGATGCCATCGAGATCCTCGATTCCTGTCGCAAGTGTGGCCTGTGCGCCGCTGCCTGTCCGACTGAGGCGATCATCTCGCCGCGCCTGGCGCCCAAAAACCTGTATGACGACATTGTCTCGGCGGCTACAAGTCACGAGACCGCCTACGTTACCTGCACGCGCGCCCTTAAGCGCATGCCGCGCGAGAACGAGGTTGTTGTTGCCTGTGTGGGCGATATTACGGCCGAGACCTGGTTTTCGGTGCTGGCCGATTATCCCAACGTGAGCGTGTACCTGCCGCTGGGCGTGTGCGATAAGTGCCGTAACACCGGTGGCGAGGACATCCTGGGCGAGGCCATTGCTACCGCCGAGGAGTGGGCAGGCACGGGCATGGGTCTGGAGGTCGATCCCAAGAGCCTCAAGTGCCATAAGCGCCGCGAGTACGAGCGCAAGGAGTACATGGAAAAGATCGCCCGCACCACGGGCCTGACCGTGACCAAGCTCAACCCGGCAACGGCGGCGCTGGCCTCGGTGACGCAGAAGCTCAAAGCCCACCGCCACCAGATTACCCAGCTCGAGCGCACGCTCAACACCATGTGCGGTACCACGACGGCAAAGCGTCGCCGTACGCTTACGCACGGGCGGCAGCTGGTGCTCTCGACGCTGCAAAACCACCCCGAGCTTGCCCAGAACATGCAGGTGAGCACACCGGAGTGCGATTTTGACAAGTGCACGTCGTGCGGCGAGTGCGTCAACGTGTGCCCCACGTTTGCCTGCGATCTGGTAGGAAGCGGCCGCTTTGCGTTGGAGTCCACGTATTGTTTAGGCTGCGGCGCCTGTGTCAAGGTTTGTCCCGAGCATGCGCTCAAGCTGGTTGAACACGATGCGTCCAACTTGGTTGTCGTCGACCCCGAGGCCGAGGAAAAGGCTGCCCAGAAGGCGAAGGCTCACGAGGAGGCCGAGAAGGTCAAGGCCGAGGCAAAGGAAAAGCTCAACAAGGTGCTCGACCAGGTGGAAAAGCTCGCAGACTAGTCGGCGACCCCAATCTCTGCTTCATTCGTGCCGCCGTGGCGTCCGGGTTCGCCCAGATGCTGCGGCGGCGCTATACTTATGCAGTTTGAAATGCTTGTACCAAAAGGAGCTGTCGTGTCCCTTTCCATCGGTATCGTGGGCCTGCCCAACGTGGGCAAGTCGACGCTGTTCACCGCGCTTACCAAAAAGACCGGCCTTGCCGCCAACTACCCGTTCGCCACGATCGACCCCAACGTGGGTATCGTCGACGTGCCCGATAGCCGCCTGCAAAAGCTCGCCGACATCGTCAACCCGGGCCGCATTGTGCCGGCGACGGTCGAGTTCGTCGACATCGCAGGTCTGGTGAAGGGCGCTAATGAGGGCGAGGGTCTGGGCAACCAGTTCCTGGCTAACATTCGCGAGACCGATGCCATCTGCGAGGTCGTGCGCTACTTTAAGGACCCCAACGTTATGCGCGAGGTGGGCCGCACCGGCGAGTTCGTCGATCCCGCCGGCGATGCCGACACTATCATGACCGAGCTCATCTTGGCCGATATGGGCACGCTTGAGAAGCAGCTGCCCAAGCTCGAGAAGGAGGCCAAGCGCGACAAGGAGCTCATGCCCAAGTTTGAGGTCGCCAAGCGCCTGCTTGCCTGGCTCAACGAGGGCAAGCGCGCCGCGTCCATGGAGATGACCGACGAGGAGCGCGCCGCTGCCAAGGGCTTGTTCCTGCTCACCATGAAGCCCATCCTGTATGTGGCCAACGTAGACGAGGACATGCTCAACGAGGACCTGGCGCCCATCGATGGCGTCAAGCCGCTGCCGATCTGCGCCAAGATCGAGGCCGAGCTTTCCGAGCTCGATCCCGAGGATGCGGCCGACTACCTGGAGAGCTTGGGCCTGGAGCAGCCCGGTCTGGACGTGCTCGCACAGGCCGCTTACAAGCTGCTCGGCCTGCAGTCGTTCTTTACGGCCGGCGAGATGGAGGTCAAGGCCTGGACGGTGCGTCAGGGCGCGACCGCTCCGCAGGCCGCCGGCGTCATCCACACCGACTTTGAGCGCGGCTTTATTAAGGCCGAGGTCATTGGCTACGACGATTACATCGAGCTCGGTGGCGAGCAGGGCGCCAAGGCCGCCGGCAAGCTGCGTATCGAGGGCAAAGAGTATGTCATGGCCGATGGCGACGTCGTGCACTTCCGCTTTAACGTGTAAGGACGACGCATATGTTTAAATATGGCAAAAAAGCTGGCTACATGGGTATTGCGTTGCTCGTACTTGCGGTGATTCCGCTGGTGGTTGCAGCATGTGTTATCCCCAACATTGGTCCCGAGGTGGCAACAAAGTTTAATGCCGCCGGCGAGGCGACGCGCTGGGGCAAGAGCTACGAGCTGCTGGCACTGCCGGTGCTCAACCTGCTGCTAAGCGTGGCGACGTACTTTACGGCAGGACGTCAGGCTAAAAACAATGATGACTCCGCCGCCATGGCGCGCATCGTGTGCGAGCGCTACCTGCGAAACGGCTGCATCACGGGTGTGTTCCTCAACGTGATCAACGTTTACTTTATGTACTCGGCTATTACCGGAACGGGCTTTGGCTTTGGTTTCTAGCTTGTCCTTTTAGTCAACGAGCCTGCACGCATATTCAATGGCTGCTGCGAGGCCGCCGCTCGATCGTGGTTTAAAGACCATGTCGGCGGCGGCCTCGTTTTCGTATCCGGCGCCGCGAAGGGTGAGCGCGGTACCGGCTTCCAGGAGAAGGGGCAGACCGCGTTGGCTGGTTGCGATTACGGCAGCCTGATTGAGCGAGCAGCTGTGCGCTTGGCATTGGATGGCAAGTTCGCCTTGCGCCGGGCAAGGGACCAGAACGGCGGCGACGCGACTTGATAGCAATGCAAATGCTGTGCGCTCATCGGGCGAAAGACATTCTGCTTCAACGACGACGAGCTTGGGCGGTGCGCTGTTTGTGCGAAGCGTGGCTCGGTACGTGCGGACCGAAGAACCCGACATAGAAAACTCCTGTGTATTCGGCAAAACGTAAACTATAGTTTACGTTTATGTTCGGCTCCATTTCAAACTCGGCTGCATGGACGAACGTGCGAAACAGATTCTTGGCAAGCGAGTCGAGCAGACGCGCAGGGACCTTGGTATCTCCAAGGTCGATTTTTGTGTGGCGACAGGAATCAGCCGACCCTACCTCGACCGAATCGAAGATGGAACGGCAAATTTCACGCTCAAGGTTCTATTTAAGATCGCGCCCGCACTCGGCATGACGGTATCAGAGCTTCTCGAGGGCATCGAATAGGGGATACCCGTCGACAACTGAATTACGCCATCGGGATGCGGTCGTGGTTGACTTGGCTGTAGAACAGGCGCTGGATCTCGGCGGCATCACGTGACTGGCCGAGTGCCCACATGGTTTTGGCCACGAGCGTCTCGGTTGTCATATCGTCGCCGCGCAGAATGCCCGGATGATCGGCGTAAGCACGGCCGACCTCGTAAACGCCCAGATCGAGGCCCTCTTCGGGGACCTGCGTGGTCATAACGACGGTGCGACCCGAATCGACCCAGCGGAAAATTGCCTCTTGGAACGACTCGCCCGACTCACCAAACTCGGGGATACCGCCAATGCCAAAGGTCTCCAGAATCACGGCGTCGTAGCTATCGGCAAGGGCGTCGAGGATGCCCGGGTTTACGCCGGGCGTAAGCTTGAGTACAAATACGCGCGGGTCGATGCTGTCGTAGAAACGAACCGGGTTCTCGTTCTGGTGAGTGCCGTGGAGTCCGTTGCGAACGATGCGGTCGTTGCGGATATAGGCAATGGGCGGATAGTTGACGCTAATGAACGCATTAAAGCTCATGGTGCGCTGCTTGCGGGCACGCGTGCCGGCAATGGCGACGCCGCCAAACACGATCGAGACGTCGTGCGAGTGCTCGTCGAGCGCATAGAGCAGGCTCTGGTACAGGTTGAGCTTGGCGTCGGTAAATGGATTGCCCATGGGCTTTTGCGAGCCGGTGAGCACGATGGGCTTGGGGCTGTCCTGAATCAGGTAGGAAAGCGCTGCCGCGGTGTAGCTCATGGTGTCGGTGCCGTGCAGAATCACGAAGCCGTCGTGGTCGGCATAACCCTCGACGATGACGTCGCGGATACGCATCCAGTCGCTCGGGCGCATATTGGTGCTGTCGATGTTCATGGGCTGCACGACGTCGAGCTCGCAGAGGCCCGAGATCTCGGGGACGCTCTGGGCGAGCTCCTCACCGGTCAGGGCGGGGGAGAGGCCGTTGCCGTCCTCGGTCGATGCGATGGTGCCGCCCGTGGCGATGAGAAGGATGCGCTTCATGCTGGTATTCCTATCGTATTTGCCGCCGCAGAGGCGGAGTCGTTCGGCAGTATTGTGGCACAGGGCGTCCAATGTTCAAACGTATTACATCATCTGTAACGTTTGGTAACACTTCAATTGGAGCCAAATAGGGGCCCAGGTCGTGCGTTTGCCGTGCGCTGATGGCTGCGAGGGACGAGAAACCCCATATAACGTGTACACTATGAAAGTTATTTTCGTTCATTCACGCGGGCGGGCACCGGCTCCCCGCCAACAGGAGGGGGAAACCATGGATCAAAAGGCTTCCGCAAAGGTCCTCGTACTCGACTTTGGTGCGCAGTACGGTCAGCTCATTGCCCGTCGCGTCCGCGACCTCAACGTGTATTCCGAGATCGTTCCCTGCGACATCTCGGCCGATGAGATTCGCGAGATGAACGCCTCTGCGCTCATCCTTTCTGGCGGCCCGGCCTCCGTGTACGCCGAGGACGCTCCGTCCATCGACCCCGCCATCTTTGACCTGGGCCTTCCCGTCCTGGGCTTTTGCTACGGTCATCAGATTACGGCCGTGACGCTCGGCGGCAAGGTCGGCCACTCCGAGGTGGGCGAGTACGGCCGCGCTACCATCACGCGTACGGCCGGCGCCAAGCTCTTTAACTCCACGCCTATGGAGCAGACCGTGTGGATGAGCCACCGCGACGCCGTGTCCGAGGTGCCCGAGGGCTTTACCGTTACCGCCAGCACCGACGTGTGCCCGGTTGCCGCCATGGAGTGCGTCGAGCGCAAGATCTTCACCACGCAGTTCCACCCCGAGGTCAAGCACTCCGAGTACGGTCAGCAGCTGCTGAGCAACTTTCTGTTTGAGATCTGCGGCCTGGAGCCCAACTGGAGCATGGATAACCTGGTCGAGACCATGACAGCCGAGTTCCGCGAGAAGGTCGGCGACGACCGCGTGATTCTGGCCCTGTCCGGCGGCGTCGACTCCTCCGTCGTGGCTGCGCTGGGCGCTCGCGCCGTGGGCAAGCAGATGACCTGCGTGTTCATCAACCACGGCCTGCTGCGCAAGGGCGAGCCCGAGCAGGTGGAGGAGGTCTTCACCAAGCAGTTTGACGTCGACTTTATCCACGTCCACGCCGAGGACCGTTATGCCGAGCTTCTGGCCGGCGTGACCGAGCCCGAGGAGAAGCGCCGCATCATCGGTACGCAGTTCTGGAAAGAGTTCTTCGCCGTGGCGCAGCAGCTCGAGACCGATGGCAAGCCGGTCAAGTACTTGGCTCAGGGCACCATCTACCCCGACATCATTGAGTCCGGCGCTCGCAAGACGGGCGGCAAGACGGCTACCATCAAGAGCCATCACAATCTGATCCCGTTCCCCGAGGGCGTGCACTTCGACCTTATTGAGCCGCTCGACCACTTCTTTAAGGACGAGGTCCGCGCGCTTGGTCTGGCGCTCGGTCTGCCGGGTCATATCGTGTTCCGCCAGCCTTTCCCGGGCCCGGGTCTGGCCATCCGCATCATCGGTGCGGTCGACAAGGAGAAGCTCGAGATCCTCAAGAATGCCGACGCTATCGTGCGCGAGGAGCTCGATGCCTACAACCAGCGTCTGTTTGAGCAGACCGGCGAGCGCAACTCCGAGCACAGCTGCTGGCAGTATTTCGCGGTCCTGCCCGACATCAAGTCCGTTGGCGTTATGGGCGATGAGCGCACCTATCAGCGCCCGATCATCTTGCGCGCCGTGGAGTCCAGCGACGCCATGACCGCCGACTGGGCCAAGCTGCCCTACGACGTGCTGGCCCGCATCTCCGGCCGCATCGTTGCCGAGGTCCCTGGCGCCAACCGCGTATGCTACGACATTACGTCCAAGCCGCCCGCGACCATCGAGTGGGAATAGAACAGACGTTTGATAAAATAATTTAGTATCAGATAGCGGGCACGGTTTCAATCAAATCCGTGCCCGCTGCTGTATGTGTGCCCTTGCGCGCCCAATATGCGCCGTAAAAGCCGTCTTCTTCGACGTCAAAGTGAATGCGCTTCGTTTTTGCCTCTCAAAATCTTATTTTCACGATTTGCATTTTCATCCCGTTGTCACCGACCCTTGCGAGAAACCGGAAAAAGCCGCTGACAGAAGGGTCTCTCAAATCGTTGTAGCCCAGCA
>CABUDQ010000018.1 GCA_902490365.1 uncultured Collinsella sp.
ACCTATGACGTTCTGATTCGTAGTCAGACCCTCTATCCAGCTGAGGTAACGCCGCAGCGCAAGACATATAAAACCACTTTAGTTCGTTAGAGTCAAGCAAAATATCAAACTTTTTTGCGCGGGCCGCAATTTGTCACGCTGCACCACAAGCATCAGCGCTTCTTGTGCGATCGATTGGCTTCTCAATCACATCGAACCCGGCGCCAAGCTCCCCCAAAAGCGAACGCACCCGTTGGGCGCAGTCGTAGTCGGCAAACGAGATACTCAGCATGCGCGCCACCTGGTTAGAAGTTCCCACCTCATAAAACCGCTCAAGCGCCACAAGCCCCTCGTGCGTCACAAAGGTCTCGACCACATGCGGCGACTCTTCATAGCACCATTGCGTCAATGGTCCCTCACTCGTCTGCCGAACCACCAGGCCACCCATGCCAGACGGCTCACACGTCACAAGCAGGTACTCCCCGCCCTCGTCGCTCTCAAACAAAACCACCCGATCATCAAACAGCTCCATCGCGTCCCCTTTCTCTCGCTCTTATTTAGCAAAAGCATAGCAGGTAGATGGCTGTATACAGAACAGTTGTTCGTGTGTTTTCTATTGAGCTGTCCGCACAGCATGGTATGGCCGCACACAAAAAGGGCACCCCAAAAAGGAGTGCCCTAGCAAATCGCTTATGCAGCCAATCTACGCGACCGGCTCGATCTTCTCGAGACCGCCCATGTAAGGACGCAGAACCTCGGGGATCGTGATGGTGCCGTCGGCGTTCTGGTAGTTCTCCAGAATGGCAGCCATGGTGCGGCCGGCCGGCAGGCCGGAACCGTTAAGGGTGTGCAGGTAGCGCGAACCCTTGAAGTTCTCGGGGTCGCGATACTTGATGTTGGCGCGACGGGCCTGGAAGTCACCGCAGTTGGAGCAGGAGCTGATCTCCTTGTAGGCGTTGTAGCTCGGCAGCCAGACCTCGATGTCGTAGGTCTGACGGGCAGAGAAGCCCAAGTCGCCGGTGCACAGGCTAATCACGCGATACGGAAGGCCCAGCTGCTGCAGCAGGTACTCGGCCTCGGCGGTCATGCTCTCGAGCTCCTCGTCGGACTCCTCCGGCTTAGCGAACTTGACCATCTCGACCTTGTCGAACTCGTGCTGACGGATGATGCCACGGGTGTCGCGACCGGCGGAACCGGCCTCCTCGCGGAAGCAGGGGGTGAAGGCGGTGTAGCGGCGCGGCAGGGTGTCGGCGTCGAGGACCTCACCGGCGTGCAGGTTGGTGAGCACGACCTCGGCGGTGGGGATCAGGAAGTTGTCGCCCGAGACGTGATAGGCGTCGTCCTCGAACTTGGGCAGCTGGCCCGTGCCGAACATGGTCTGACGCTTGACAACGATGGGCGGCCACCACTCCTTAAAACCACGGCTGGTGTGCGTATCGAGGAAGAAGTTGATGAGGGCGCGCTCAAGACGGGCGCCGGCGCCACCGAGAACGGTGAAGCGGCTGCCGGAGAGCTTGTTGCCGCGCTCGAAGTCAAGGATGTCGAGGTCGGTGCCCAGATCCCAGTGCGGCTTAAAGTCGAAGTCGAACTCGCGCGGGGTGCCCCAACGACGGCGCTCGATGTTCTCGTCCTCGTCCTTGCCGTACGGCGTGGCCTCGCAGGGAATGTTGGGCAGGTGAGCCATGAAGTCGTACTGCTCCTGCTCGAGGGCGGTGCGGCGCTCGGCCAGACCGTCAATCTTCTCGTTGACGGCGCGCACGGCCTCCTTGGCGGCCTCGGCCTCGTCCTTCTTGCCCTCCTTCATCAGGGCGCCGATCTTCTTGGACTCGGCATTGCGCGTGGCTTGAAGTTCCTCAACCTCGGTGATGACGGCACGACGCTCGTCGTCGAGCTCAAAGAACTTCTCGCGATCCCAAGACGTCTGGCGGTTAGCCATGGCGACATCGATGGCATCGGGGTTCTCGCGAACAAACTTGATATCAAGCATTAGATCCTCCGGCGATATACATTCCATTTAGGTTGCAACCTTGTACATGTATGGGCAAGTATATACTTATGAGCGTTTACGACCCAACTCAACTACGCAAGAAGGCACCCAATGGACGCAGTTTTTTCCTTTTTGTTTGGCACCCGCACCGGTTTTGCCATCCTTTTCGCCGGCGGCATCCTGCTGTTTGCGATTATTGCCTTTGTAATGGAGAAGCGCACCCATAAGATGTATGTCGACCGCGGCCCCAAGTCCGAGGACGAAGAAGACAGCTTCTGGGACTAACCTGCCAAAAAGGGACAGGTTTATTTTGGTCGGTTTTATCTGGGCAAACGCAAGTGCCCCGCAACTGGAATTGAGCCAGTTGCGGGGCACTTTTCGCTAAAAGGACAAAACCGCAGGAAAAACCTGCCAAAATAAACTCTCCCTTTTTTGGTCGGTTTTACTGGAGGGTTGCGTCGATTGCCTTGACCAGGGCGCTGCGCATGCCGGCGTCCTCGAGTGCAACGACGCCCTTGATGGTGGCACCGCCGGGCGAGCATACGGCATCCTTCATCGCCGCAGGATGCTGGCCAGTTGCAAGCTGCAGCTTTGCCGTACCCAGCACCATCTGGCTCACAATGCGATAAGCATCCGCACGCGGGATACCGTGCTTGACCGCCGCATCGCCCAGGGCCTCGATTGCCATGGCGACGAATGCCGGAGCGCAACCACCCACCGTGCCGCCCACAAACAGCAGGCTCGTGTCGAGCTCAACCACCGTGCCAAGCTTGCCAAGTAGATCGAGCACCACAGCGCGCTGCTCGTCATTGAGCGTCGAAGCCTTCTCGCAAGCGATGACGCCCTCGCCCACCGAAACCGGCGTGTTGGGCACCGTCGAGATATGCGCGACGCCCGGCAGGACCTGCTCCCACTTGGCACTGTCCCAGGTCCAGGCAACCGACAGAACGACCTTTTTGGCAAGAGCATCCTTGAGCGGGGCGAATACCTTCTCGATCATGTACGGTTTGACCGCAGCGACCACGATATCGGATGCGGCGACAACCTCGGCGGCATCGTGGCAGGCGACCATGCCGCGCACCTCGCAACGCTCGACCAAAGCATCGTAGCGGCCTGCGCAGGCGCACATGTCGCCCGCGGCCACGCCGGCGGCAATCCAGCCATCGGCCATAGCACTCGCCATATTGCCAAAACCGACAAATCCGATCTTCATATCACACAGTCCTCTCAGATGCGTTCCTCAAAAACGAAAGTCATTGTCCCACGCTATTGTTTCGTATTGCCGACCTACTTGTGATACGGCTCGCCACGGCTAATCTTGCAGGCGCGGTAGATCTGCTCCAGCAGCACCACGCGCGCCAGGTTGTGCGGCAAGGTAATGCGCCCAAAGCTGAGCATCTCGTCGGCGCGGGCGCGCACCTCATCACTCACGCCGTCCGAACCGCCGATTACAAAGGCAATGTCGCTACTACCTCGCAGCATAAGATCGTCGAGCCTCGCCGAGAGCTCCTCACTCGAACGCTCCTTGCCCTCAATGGCCAGCAAGATCACATGCGCTCGAGACGGCAAGGCAGCAAGAATCGCCGCCCCCTCCTTGTCACGCGCAGCATCCACACCGCCCGCCTTAGCCGGGTCGATATCGGCCACCTCGCGGATATCCACCTTGGCATAGGCACCCAGACGCTTGGTGTACTCAGCGCACGCGTCCTTCCAAAAGCGCTCCTTGAGCTTACCAACACAAACGACGGTGTATTTCACGCGCGCCTACTCCTTCGAATCGTTTTGAACTTTGCCGGCAGCCAGCATCTGCTCGAACATAGAGGCCGACTGCGAGAAGTCGCTCGGCAACACGACCGTCGAGTTTTTGCCCGTACGTGCGAACTCCGTCATCATCTCGGTCCACTGCGTAAACATGAACAGCTGGTTGGCCTCATCGTTGCCAACGCCTGTCTCCTGGATAATCTCGAGCGAATCCTTGATGCCCAACGCGATAGCTTTGCGCTGGTTGGCGATGCCTTCGCCTGCCTTTTCCATCGCCTCAGCCTCGGCGGTCGCCTCGGTGACGCGCTTGATGCGGTCTGCCTCGGCGAGCTCCTGTGCCGCAGCGCGCTTGCGCTGGGCGGCGTTGATGTCGTTCATGGAGTTCTCAACCTCGGTCGGCAGTGCGATTTTGGTGATGAGCGTCGACACGAGGGTGAAGCCGTAGGCGGCCATCTGCTCGGAAACAGTAGCGTTGACATCCTTGGCGATGTCATCCTTCTTGGCAAAGACCTCATCGAGCGTGTAGACGGGGATGGAGGAGCGCAGGGCGTCGGTGATGAAGTCGCGCATCTGGTCGACGGGCTCCTGCAGCATGTAGTAGCTCTTGTAGATGCCCGAATCCGCCGGGCCAGCACCCATGTCATAGCTCACGTGGTACTGAGCGGAGACCTCAAGGCCAATGGTCACGTTGTCCTGGGTCTTAACGTCGATGCCAAAACCATTTTTCATGGTGCGCAGACTCACCGTGGCGGCCTTGCGGTCAATCACGGGCACCTTCACGTGGAAGCCCGCGTTGACGATACGATTGAACTTACCCAAGCGCTCGATGATCACAGCGTGCTGCTGCTCAACGACGTAGCAGGCGTTGGGGAGCAGCAACAACAGGATGATGATGGGAATCAAAAGGCTGGTAAGGGCGGCGATGATACCGGAAAATAGCATGGTCTCTCCTCTGATAGGCACACGTTGGCATTAGGATACCCGTCCAAGGAGATCGTGCATAACAAAAAAGCTCCCATTGCTGGGAGCTCTTTCAATCAATGGTGCGGGCGAAAGGACGTCCGCGTATCCGCTTCGCGGATCCGCACCGGCTTCGACCGCCTGCCGGCGGACTCGCCAGCTCGCTAAAAACGCTCCGCGTTTTCTTGACGCTCGCTCCTTCACAGGTTCAAGTCCCTGCGATGGGCCCGTAACAAAAAAGCCCCCATTGCTGGGAGCTCTTTCAATCAATGGTGCGGGCGAAAGGACGTCCGCGTATCCGCTTCGCGGATCCGCACCGGCTTCGACCGCCTGCCGGCGGACTCGCCAGCTCGCTAAAAACGCTCCGCGTTTTCTTGACGCTCGCTCCTTCACAGGTTCAAGTCCCTGCGATGGGCCCGTAACAAAAAAGCCCCCATTGCTGGGAGCTCTTTCAATCAATGGTGCGGGCGAAAGGACTTGAACCTTCATGGGGTTGCCCCCATACGGACCTGAACCGTACGCGTCTGCCAATTCCGCCACGCCCGCGTGCAGGAATTAGAATAACGGAGCGCCACCGCGAACGCAAGAACTATTTTTGAAAAAGTTTGCAGGCATTTTCCCAAGCGGCATGCGCGATTGTTTCGGCGTCCTCACCAGTGCGATCGACACGGTCGTTAACCAGCGCGTTTGCCGTAATGGAGATCATTGCGGGCTCGCATTCAAGACCGCGGATGGGCTCCGGAGCCATATACGGGCAATCCGTCTCGAACAAAATTCGATCGAGTGGGGTTGCCGCAAATGCCTCGCGCACGTCGTCGTTGCGCTTAAAGGTGGCCGCACCACCATAGGCGATATAGCAGCCCAGCTCCACAAAGCGCTCCATCGTGGCGCGGTCCTCGCCAAAGCAGTGCAGCACGCAACCGGCCTGAGGCACACCCACCTCGCGCAGCACGTTGTACGCATCCATATGCGAGGTGCGCTCCCCATCCGAGTCCTCGTGCCGCAGGTGCAGCTCCACCGGCACATTGCGGCGCACGGCAACTTCGAGCTGACGCGCCATGCAATCAATCTGCACACTGTGGGGCGCCGGCGTGATGTCGTCGTCGTAATCCATGTGGTAGTCCAGACCGATTTCGCCAATACCGGCGCACAAAGGGTCATCAAGCGCAGCAACAACCTGCGCGTGAATGTCGTCGGTATAGTCCGGCGCGCCATACGGATGCACGCCAGCGAGATACTTGATCTGCGGAATATCCCGCATCGGCAGAATTTCGCGCACGAGCCAGTCGCTATAGTCCGTCACGCTGCGCTTGTCGGCGATGGGGTCGAGCATCGTCACCAACAGGTCGACGCCCGCGGCTTTGGCGCGCACGAGCGTCTCGGGCACTTCTTTCCCCCAAAACGAAAGCAGATGCGCATGCGTGTCAGCAAGCGGTGCCAAGGGCACGGGACAAGCAACCGTCTTCTTTTTCTTGGTAAACGTCACGCGTTCGGCATTAGGCATCATGGATGAGCTCCTGAGCCAGGCGGATAAAGTCGGCAACATCAAGCGTTTCTGCGCGCGTGGTGGGTGCGATACCGCAAGCCTCAAAGGCGGCGTCGAGCACGTCCTTGGCAAAGCCGTTGGCGCTCATGGAATTGCGGATGGTCTTGCGGCGCTGAGCAAATGCAGCATCAATCACGCGGGCCACAAACTCGCGATCGAGTCCTTCGGGCGCCACGCCGTCAACACGGTCGATACGCACGACGGCCGAATCCACGTGCGGTGCCGGCATAAAGCAACGTGGCGGCACCTCAAAGCGACCCGTAACCTGCGCATACAGGCCGAGCTTTGCCGTGTAGCCGCCATAGGTCTTGTTACCCGGCACCGCGGCAATGCGATCGGCAACCTCCTTTTGAACCATGACCACGGCACGCTTGAGCGCGGGCATCGTCTGGAAGAACTGCAGGATGATCGTCGCCGCCACGTTATAGGGCAGGTTCGCGACAAATACCGTCGGCTCACCGCCTGCAGCCTGCTCAATCTGCCCCGTCGTCACCTTGAGCGCGTCGCCCATGATAAAGCGGAAGTTGGCATAGTCGGCGGCATGGGCATCGAGCACCGGTTCGAGTTCGGGATCGGCCTCGATCGACGTGACGCACGCCGCCTCCTGCAGCAGCGCGAGCGTGAGCGTACCAACGCCCGGGCCAACCTCGAGCACGCGCTCATCGCCCGTGAGCTCGGAAAGCTCGCAAATGCGCTCAATTACATGGTTGTCGATCAGGAAGTTCTGGCCCAGGCGATGCTTGGTCGCAAGGCCAAACTCCTCCAGCAGCTCCCTGGTGGCCGTGGGGTTTGCCAAAGGCGAAGTTGTCATAGTTGCCTCCTTAGCATGATGGCGGCGTCTTGAAACGAAAGGGCATGGACCGTTGCGGCCATGCCCTTACATCTAAACAGCAAATTGCCGATATGGCGCTCGCGAAGTCTCTACGCCAGACGCGGGAACAGCGGATCGCCCTTCTCGACGGGCTGACCACCGGCAAGCAGGCCCCAAGCGCAAATGCCCTTGAGGTCGTCGCTCGCGGCCTCGTCCTCGCAGGACAGGCGGCGCAGGGCTTCGGCAGAGGTCTGAGGCATGAGCGGCATCAGCAGGTGAGCGGCAATGCGGATGGCCTCGAGCAGGTTGTAGATCACAAATGCCAGCTCGTCAGCCTTAGCCTCATCCTTGGCAAGCGCCCAAGGCTCGGAGTCCTCGATGTAGTGGTTGGCGGCGTGGATGAGCTCCATAACCTCGTCCTTGGCTCCGCCGTAATCGAGCACGTCCATCTTGGCCATGTAGCGGTCGACCAGGCCATCGGCGATCTTTGCCAGCGGGTTGTCGAACGCATCGAACGATGCGGGCTTGGCGGGCGCGCAACCGTCAAAGTACTTGCCGCTCATGTTGAGCGAACGCGAGATAAGGTTGCCCCAGCTGTTGGCCAGGTCGGCGTTGTAGACCTGCTCCATGCGATCGAAGCTGATAGCGCCGTCGGTACCGGGAACGACGTCGGTCATAAAGTAGTAGCGATAGCCCTCGACGCCCAGCATGTCGATAACGTCCTGCGGAGCGATGGCGTTACCGCGGCTCTTGGACATCTTCTCGGCCTTGCCGGTCTCGGCATTGCGCACGGTCAGGAAGCCGTGGGCAAAGACGTGCTCGGGCAGGGCCTCGCCGATGGCCATGAGCATGGCGGGCCAAATGACGCAGTGGAAGCGGATGATGTCCTTACCCACGATGTGGAACTGCGCGGGCCAGCGATAGGCCAGCTCGGCACGCGCCTCGTCGGTGTCGACACCGTAGCCGACGGCCGTCATATAGTTGAGCAGCGCGTCAAACCATACATAGGTCACATGGCCCTCGTCAAACGGAACCTGGATGCCCCAGTCAAAGCTCGTGCGACTCACGGAAAGGTCGTTGAGGCCGCCCTCGACAAAGCTGCGAACCTCGTTCATGCGGAACGCAGGCTCGACAAAGTCGGGGTGCTCGTCATAGAGCTTGAGAAGCTTGTCCTGGAAGGCGGAAAGCTTAAAGAAGTAGGACTCCTCCTGGACGCGCTCAAGCGGACGGTGGCAGTCGGGGCATAGATGCTGGCCGACGCTGCCGTACTCCTCGTCGCCCTTCTGGACCTGCGTATCAGTGAAGTAGGTCTCGTCAGGCACGCAATACCAACCGTCGTAGCTGCCCTTATACAGGTAACCGGACTCCTTCATGCGCTCCCACAGGTACTGCACGGCATGATGCTGGCGCGGCTCGGTGGTGCGGATGAAGTCGTCGTTGGAAATCTCGAGCTTGCTCCAAAGCTCCTTGAAGTGCGGGGCCTGGCTATCGGTCCACTCCTGCGGCGTCATGCCATGCTTGGCTGCGGCCTCGGCGACCTTCTCGCCGTGCTCGTCCATGCCGGTCAGGAACTTGACGTTATAGCCGGCGGAACGGCGATAGCGAGCCTGAACGTCGGCGATGATGGTGGAATAAGCCGTGCCCAGGTGCGGATCGGCGTTGACGTAGTAGATGGGCGTCGTGATAAAGAACGAAGGCTTGCTTTGATCCATGGGGTTTGTCCTCCAGAAAAACGTTGCATACAGAGGATGATTCTAGCGCAAGGGCTGGATATCCTCCATCTATTGCATATCAAGCACCATGGCATAGACATCGCGCTTGCGGCGCGAATACTTCTGAGACAGGCGCTTGGCCACCGCAGACGCGGGCTCCCCCTCCTCGAGCGCGGCGCGGATATCCTCGCGCAGGGCCTCGTCGGGATCCGCTGCCGTGGCGCCGACCGGCACGATACCGGCCTCCTCATCCTCGCTCGGTGGCGCGATGACCAGCGCAATCTCGCCCTTTACCTCGCCGCGAGCACGCAGCTCCTCGGCAAGCTGGTCAGCGGGCCCGCGCAAGACCTCCTCGTGCAGCTTGGTGAGTTCGCGGCAGACGGCAACCTCACGCTGGGGAAAGACCTCCGCCACGGCCTCGAGCGTCGCCACGATGCGATGTGGAGACTCGTAGAAGATGAGTGCGCCGGGCACCACGGCAAGGCGCTGCAAACGGCGCACACGGTCGCCGTGCTTTCGGCCCAAAAAGCCCTCGAAGAAAAAATGCTCGCAGGGAATGCCGGACGAAACAAGCGCCGTGACGCAAGCAGAGGGCCCGGGAATAACTTCGACGGGCACATCGGCCTCACGCGCCGCCTCGACCAGCGCCTGGCCGGGATCGGACACGCTCGGCATGCCGGCGTCCGAGGCAAAAGCGAGGGTCTCCCCCGCCAGCAGACGGTCGACCAGGCCGGCGGCGCGGCTGGCGATCACATTCTCGTCGCAACGGACAAGCGGCTTGGAAATGCCCAGGTGCATCAGCAGCTTTGACGTCACACGCGTGTCTTCGCAGCAGATGACATCGGCAGCGGCAAAGGCCTCGCCAACGCGCGGGGACAGGTCACCCAGGTTGCCGATGGGCGTGCCGACCACATAGAGTTTGCCCGTATGGGCGCTGTTTTGCGTCATATCAACCTATTCAATCATGCCGCGCTCGAGCGTACCGAGCGCCGCGCGGGCGTCCCATGCTGCAATGCGCTTCTCAGTCTTCCACGTTTGGAAGAACCAACCGGCAGCCGGCGCAAACGAAGCCAGCTGGTTGGCGATAAACACGCGCTCGTAGGCATTGCGGCCCTCGGGCGTAACCGACGAGTTGGCAAAGATCGCCGCGCCCGACCATTCGCCCACCAGCACGGGGAACCCAGTCGAAATCGCTTCTTTAAGCTCGCGCTTGTTACGCGAAATCGCCGTCGTCAGCCCGCGAGGGCTCGTGATGTCGAGCGCATACTCGTCGCGGTAATGGTACAGGTGAAGGTCCATGTAGACGTTCTTGTACTTGGCGCCGCGCATAAAATGCTTCCACTCGCTGGGATGCCCCGACGACGAGAAGACGACGATCTTATCCTCGGGCATATACGAACGGACGAGCTCGTAGGCATCGCGATAGAAATTGCGCAGGTAGTGAGCAGGAATGCCATCCGTCATGGTGAAGAGGCTCTTGCGAACGCTCATCTGCGGCGTGTCCAGCAGCTCAATGCCCAGCAGGCTCTCGGCCTCGCCATAGCGATCGGCCAAGCGCTCGAGCACGTCGAGTGCGACATGACGGCCGTTGGTGGACGAATGCCACTCGGCAACAGCCTCCGGCGTGGTGGGCGAATCGTTGGAATCGCCCTGGCCACCGGGCACGGTTGCCAGATCGAGCAGCACGCGGATGTCGTACTTGGCAGCCCACTCAATTGCGCGGTCGATGTAATCGACAACCGATATGTAGGAGGCATCGGACTCCTGTGAGCCAAAGGCATACCAGGGCACCGGCAGACGCACGGCATTGAGACCGATCTGCGCCATGCGGCGAAAATCGTCCTCGCTCACAAACGTCTCGTAATGGCGGCGCATGCGCTCGTTATAGGCGGCGGTACCCATGGCCTCCTGTAGCTCAGCCGCGTTGGATGCACCGGTCGCCGCGTACAGCGACGGGGTCACCCAAGGCTCGGGAATAAACCAGCCAGAGAGATTAACGCCGAGTATCCTCTCCATCACTGCCCCCTTCGGATCATGCAGGTCGAACCCGCATCGTATTGCGTAGGATAAGTATCGTTTTGAGTATACCCGCGTGTGCGGACAGGCGACCGAACGGTCTGCAAAGTGACGCGAAAGTGGGAGGAATGTCTGGGAGCAGACGGACTCGGAATGGTGCGACGAGGTGTGTACGCGCGCCGGAGGCAGGCACCGGAAAGTGTGTCCCGTTCTGAGCCCTTATTCTGGGACGCAGTTTCCGCAGAACCCTACATAAAAGAAAAGGACCCCTTTGCAGAGGTCCTAGTCAATTCAAGGTGGCGGGGAAGGGAATCGAACCCCTGACACGAGGATTTTCAGTCCTCTGCTCTACCAACTGAGCTACCCAGCCATTTGAGGTGTGCCTTGTTTCAAGGCTTGATTAGTATAACCAAGGACGCGTTCCGGTCAACCGAGAATTTCAAAAAAGTTTTTGAGCACAGCCTCGGTTCTTTAAATCGGCACGTCAGAGGCATCAGCCGGCAGCAAGAAGTTTTTCGCTCAGAGCCGCACGGGCAAACTCACTTGGCGTCATCCCCTCGGCAGCCGCCCGTCGACGAATGGCCTCCTTCATTCCCAGAGGAATCTTGACCGACAGCGTTGCCGTCCCCTCACCTGAGAGTGGGGGCCGTCCATGCACGATCCCACCAACGGTGTGTTCGCCATCCGGAAACTCTCCGCGCTCGTACGACTCGCACCACGCGTCAATCATTTCATCCGTTACAACCTGACCATTAGCGGCCGTATACGTCTTGCCCATCATCGACCCCTTTGCCGAGCCCGTTCAATCTCCTGCCAAAATATCTTCTGGACTGGAGACAAGGCATGAATGATAAGCCCCCACGGACAAGCTCGACCGCGACAAGCTCCACGCTTCGTCCGTCTGGGAGCCATCCAATCGCAAGCCATCTCGGCGGCTCGTCCTTCGGCTCGCGACGAATGCACTCAGTAACCGCAAGCCAAGCGCTAAGCACCTGCTTTTCCGTCAGGTGCTTTTTAGCGTTGGGATGGATCTCAACATCCATGCATCTTCTCCTCCATCTTACCCAATTTCGTATGACGAAAGTCCGCTGTCGCCAATTCTTAAGCCGGCACGCGTTGGAGAGCAGGGGTCGAAACAATGATTGAAGGACGCTCTAGTACGGCCCAGGCGCCGGGGCAGGAGCACATACGCCAGGGACGTACGTTTTCGTAGCATACGAGGACATAGCCACGTGCATCGATAAAGGCGATATCGATGGGATAGGCCATAAAACACGTATGGACCGAAGAGCAGCGTGGAAATGCCATGACGAGCGGCAGACCGTTGGCGGCAACCGGACACCGTCCCAGCATGCCGCGCAGGCGCACGGCAAACGACTCCGCCACCGCAAACTCGGCCGGCGTCCAGCCCAGCCTATTGAGTGCCCGCGCGTAGGCGATGTAGGACGAGACCGCGGTCACATGGCCACCCCCGGACGCCATGGATCGACCGTCACCGCGCGCTCGTGCGACAACGTTGTCGGCGCCCCCAGCGGAACGCCAGCGATGCTGAGAGAAGTCGGCCACGGCTCATAGTGCATGGTGCAGGTGTAGGTCCTAAACGTACCGGATAGGGAGAGCAGGCCACCATCCGATGCCTCCGCGCCTTGCTCGCTCGACACTTCGATCTGCAAGTCATAGCCTTCCATGGCATTCAGAATTTGAGTCCGGACCGTCGCCGAGGCATCGACAGAGCTTTCGTCGCCCTCCCCGCTCGGCGCCACGGCGTGCGCCAACACGATGTCGGGCACCACGCGGTCGAAGCGCGCGACAGCGCTGGCATAGATCATGACGTTGTATACGATGAGTGCCAGCACCAGCAAAACGGGCGTAACCACTGCTATCTCCACCGTCGCTTGGGCGCGCTCCTCGCGCAGACGCATGCGGATACTCATTACGACCCACCGCCCAGAGCGCCAACCAGCGTGGCGACATCGACGGTGAGCGGGATGGAGCCGCCGCCGGGCAGAGGAATCTCCGCAAGCGTGAACACCGTACCGCTGATGGTGCGTTCGACTTGATATTCCAACGCCTCGCAAAGCGCCTTGGGATCGGTCACGCCCAACGGAATACTTCGCAGTTTGTCTTGCGCTTGAGAGAGACCAGCAATGTCAGACCCCGGGCTCTTAATGACGTTGGCGGAATCAGTCAGCACCGGCTTTCGCAGGCGCAAGTCGCACGGTTCCAAACCCAGCGCCGCCACGGACGCCGAAACGGTATCGCCGAGCCACGATGCGATGGAGCCCAACGCGCCGCTGCCCCCTCCTAGGCCTTTAATCATCTCGTCCATAAGTTCGTCGGCCGAACCTTGGATGTCTCCGTATCCCACAAGCAGCCGTCCCCAGACATCCATGACGCCATCGAGTACGCCGGCAACGCCACCCGAGCGTTCCTTCAATGTCGAGAAAAATCGCGAAAGCACGTTGTTTTGCGCCGTCGCCTCATCGGGCGCCAGCACCGCGGCAGAGATGGCACCGCGATCGCCAAGCCTGACTGCCGTGTTAAACGAAGAGTTGAGCTCATCGGGGCTCGAGATGGCACCCGAAACCGCAAAGGCAACCACGCCGTTGCGACCGGGCGGAGCGATACGCGGACGCTCGCCCGAAAGCGCTTTAATGGCCTGGTCAAACGCATTGCTCGCACGGTCGGCCTCATCCTCGGTCTGACGCATGAGCTCAAGCTCTTTGTTCCGACATTTGACGTATTCCTCCAAGGCCTTTTTGAACTCGTCGAAGTGATATTCGAAGCCGTTTTCGATAGAGGTTGAAGGCGCCGCAACAGCACCAAGCGACAAAACGCCAAAATGGCATTTGCTGCATTTATCCTGTCCATCGTAATCGGCAACCGAAGCAAATCCGCTCGGCGTCCCTTTCTTATAGTTAGGGCAGGTCGTCCCGTAATGCAGATACGCCTTGTCATCGTTCACGCTAGTCGGCCACACCGCATCGGTATAGAGTTCCGTCGCCCGAACCTCATCAGAGTTGCGCGGCAGCAGCGGAATATAGGAGGAAACCCTGTCTCCGTTCTCGGTTATATGCGCCCGATCGACCTCCGCGCTCGCATAGGTATAAAACGCCTTACGCGCCGCAGACTCTGCCTTCATCTCGACACTCGAGCCGTGGGGCTTCTCATTTGTCAGACGCCAATGGTAGTAGTCCTTCGCGCGATCAAGGGCAACTTGGGGCTCCCACGTAACGCTCGATGAGTAATGCGGATTTTGAACACCGGAGAGATCCGTTAGGCTTTTCGCACGCTCCCACATGCAAGAACAGCTGCCGACCGAGCCCTTGTCAGACCCACCACAATCCGCCAGCCAAGCACGCTCTTTAGCCTTCGCCGTGTCCTCAGAAGCCTTCCGCAGCTCCTCGGCCGCACACTCTAAATCATCTGATGTGTCTTTAATGGCATCGGTCGAGATCTCGGACCCCTCGAGCGCAGCGAAGTCAGACTCGGATGTCCTGGGCACGGCAAGCGCCGTACCGGTATAGGTCACACTATCGGTATCCTGCGCCGACACCGCCTGCGTGGCACGCGCGGCGATCAGATACGGCAGAGCCGTCTCGATTTTCTGTAAGCCTTCCGATGCGCTTTTGGCAAACTTGTTGCGCGTTTTAATGATCTCAATCCCGGTGTCGACCATATTGCCGGCAACCGGCTCGGCACCCGGGATGAGGATGGCGACCAGGCCCGTCCCGATCGTGGCAAACCCCGCCAGCCCCAGACTCAAGATGCTCGCATCAACCACCGTGGCAGCCGTGTGATAGGACGACACTACGTTGGCACCCGCCAGCGCGCCACTATCAGCCGCCACCTGAGTATCCCCGGCACGCGACATGCTCCATATCGCCGCGGTCGACGAAAACAACAATGTGAGCACCACTAGGATGACCACGGCAGAAGAAAGCGTGGTATAGGCGCCGTCTTCGATAAACAGATCGACACCGGCTCGACCCATAAAGCCGCCTCGTTTGCGGAGAGCGCCTGGTCGACGGCGGGCCGCAAACCCTTGCGTCACCCGCAACAGGCAGCGCCTAATCCCATGCAGCAATCCACGAATCATAATCTCCCTCCAGCCATTCGGGACGCGATTGATACGAGACATCGACCTTGAGCTCAACGTAGCCGCCCTCGGCGGTACCACCCATAGCCTGCGCAAACGCACCGATCACAGGCAACGGCTTGACCTCGCCGGAAACGGACACGGACGAGACGCCACCCGCACCGGCCCGGCCAAGCTCGATATCCCACGACAACGGCCCGCCGGCATGAAAGATCGAAACGTTGGGCACTGCGGCAAGTCGGCGGCGGGTGAACTCCTTAAGATCGTCGTCCTCCGCCGTCGTCGTGGTCATGAGCCGCGCGGTCTCGGCGGCGGCAGACTCCATGACCGCGCGCGTATAGAGCAGGCACACCGGTTGCAGCGCGAGAAGGATGAGTGTCAGAAACGTCGGCAGCAAAAAAGCGGCCTCGACCGTAGACTGCGCCCGGTCCTCGCGCGCGGCATCAATACAACGCGATGTCCTTAGCGGCCGCAGCGGCGTCGATAACCGACGTCGAGGCAACGCCATGGGATGCCGCCCGCTCAACCAGCGCCGCCAAGCGCCCATCGGTGCCGGCAGGCCAAAGTCCCGCGATCGCCAGCACGATCGATAACAGCGCCACCGTGACGATGGCGTATTCGACCGTCGCCTGGGCAGATTCCTCACGCAGGACATCATGCATTTCACGATCCCTCCTTTGAGTCCGTTGCCTGCGGGCTCAGGCGCACGGCGCGCAGACGACACGAAGCATCGCCAGCATCCGCGGCAATTGTCACCATATCGACCCAGCCGCGTTCGTCGCGCACGATGGCGCCCCACACGTCTCCCTTGATGTCGAGATAGCCGCTCAGAGCAAGTTGCGCCGTGGGTACCTCGCGATAGGCACGCAGCATATCCGCCGCCGCTTCGGTCATCGGTCGGTCCTCGGACCATGCAAGCCGGACCGCAATCGCGTTGCCCTCAGGCGAATCCGTCGCAGTGCCAGACCGCTTGTCGAGCGTCCGCAGAAAGGTTTGCGCCGTGACAGCGACATCCGAATCGTCCGCATCTCGCATCTCATCTTTTTGAGACGCCACCGCCGAATCTGAGCCCAAATCGGAGGCGGTCCCAGGACGCTGCTGCCGCGCGGCGTTAAGCCCCCAAAGCACCGCCGCTATCGCCACGGTCAGGCAAGCAAACACCAGCAGCACCCCGATGGGACGCTCGCCCTCTACAGGCTGTTGATGCCCTCGCTGATAGCGTTCCATAGATCTTGGACCTTGCCCTTAAATGCGACGATGGCGATAATCGCGATCACCACGAGCACGCCGACCAAGATGGCATACTCGGTGGTACCCTGTGCACTCTCCTCCTGCAATAGTTCCTTGGCGCGCTGACGAACATGTGCCGCCCGGCAAAACGCCCAGCCCTGGACCTTGCCAGCAGCGTCAGTCATCGTGTTCATGTATTCCTCCCTACATCATCCCGCCTGCTCCCAGCAGCGGGCCCAATATGGACAGAAGCAACGCCGGCAAGATGAGCGTGCCGGTGGGAATCAGCAGCTTGACGGGCGCACGCTCGATCTCGCGCTCGACCGCGGCGCGATGAGCCGCACGGATCTCGCGACTTTGAGCGGCCAGCGTCTCGGCAAGTGGGGCACCCAGGGCGAGCGCCTGCCCCACCGTGATGGCAAAGGTCTCGAGCGCTCGCACGTCCAGGTCGCGCGCGGCGGCCAACAACTCGTCCTCACGCGTGCCCACGCCCACCTGCCACGCCATGCAGGCGCGCTCAAGGCGAAGAGCCAGCACTGACCGGCGGTTGGCGCAGAAAATCTCAAGCGCCGCATCAAACGAAAGACCGGCCGAAAGACCCAAGCGCACAACATCGATCATCTCGGACACTTCGCCGAGCGACACTCGCGCCGGGCCGCCCGCTCCAACCGCGCCCTTCACTCGCGCGGTCAGAGCATCGACCACCGAGCGACCCGCGGCAGCGACCAGCACCGCCTCGCGCTTGCAGGCCCCTGCGACCTTGCGTGCATCCGCCCGATCCAACCCCGTCGCGACAAATACGCTCAGGGCGCACAGGCAAGCCGCAACTGCAACCGGGGCGCTCATAGCTCCACCCGCATAATGCGCCGGATAACCACCAGGGCAACGGCGTTGAGGGCAAGACCCAGCACCACAGCGCCCGCGCCGGCAGGCGTCGCAAGACCGCGACGAAAATCTGCCGAAAGCAGCGCCAACACCGCGCACATGCCCGCCGGCATCGCCGCGACCATATGCGCAGACATGCGAGCCTGCGACGTCTTAACATCCAGGCGGCGCTTGAGCTCAATGCGCTCCCCCACCATGCTCGACGCCTCGGACAGTAAGTCGGCAAGCGGAGCGCCGGTGCGCTGAGACACCTTAAGCGCCAAGGTCACAAGCGAAAGACCGGGGGCGTCGATACGCACGAGCAAGTCATCGAGCGCGTCGGTCGCCGAGATGCCGCAATCGATCGCCGCCGCCACCCGCAAAAACTCGTTATGCACTGGCTCTTGCGCATGAGCGCCCACAAAGCGCATGCCCTGGGCCAGCGAATGTCCCGAGGCAAGCGACATGGAAAGTGCGGTAAACGCCTCGGGCATTGCCTCTTCTGCATCGTGTTGCTCGCGCCGGCTCTCAAAGCCATCCCGAGCGGCACCAACGGCAAACGGAGCAACAAGTCCCAAGGCAAATCCGAGGGGCGATAACGACACCATCGTTAGTAAAACGCAGCAGACACCGCTCGATAGCAGCAGAAACGCCAAACATCCCGAAGCATCCTCGATCACGAGGCCAAGGCGATGCGCCGGAGCCAGCGATGCCCACGAACGGGCGATCTTTTTCAGCAGATCGTTTTCCACCAGCTCACGCGGCAGCTTCTCTGCCACCGTCTCGAGCGCCTGACGTGCCAGCTCCGCCGGCGGTACCTGCGGCACGCGAGGTTCCGCCCCGCACGCCGTCGCGACAGAAAGCCCTGCCAAGCCCCCTACGACGAGGGGCACAGCGATCTCCATTCGTCCACCTCCTCTTGTGTGAGCGTCCCCGACCGCAGGCCTTCTGCGATAAACGGCGGCTCGCGGTCAAGCGTCCAGGTGCGCTCGGCGGCATCGAACGTCACATAGCGCTCGAGCTCTACGCCGCCCGATGCGGCGCGTCGCACCCCCGAATACGAGGAGACGAAGCGCCTGCCATCGGCGTGGCGCTCGGACATCACGATACCGTCGAGCGCCATGGCAATCTGCTCCTCGATGAGCTCACTCGGCAGGTCGATGCCATAACGTGCAAGCAACGTCAGACGCACCACGGTCTCCTGTTCTGAACCCGCATGAAGTGTGGTGAGCGACCCGTCGTGGCCCGTGTTCATGGCCTGCAACATGTCGCAGCACTCGGCACCGCGCACCTCGCCCACCACGATGCGGTCGGGGCGCATGCGTAGGGCATTAGTTACCAGGTCGCGGATCGTCACCGCGCCTTCACCCTCAATTGAAGCCTCGCGCGCCTCTAGGCGCACCACGTGCGGATGATGCGCAAACTTGAGCTCGGCAGAGTCCTCGATCGTCACGATGCGCTCGCCGGTGGAAATCTCACATGACAACGCGTTGAGCAGGGTGGTCTTACCAGATCCCGTGCCTCCCGCAACCGCCAGGTCCTGTCGCAGCGACACCGCGCACGACAGCAGCTGCGCATACCAAAGCGGCAGCGACCCCAGCCCCACAAGCTCGTCCAGCGAGCAGATACGGTCCGAGAACTTTCGGATGGTGAGAATCGGTCCGTCAATCGCCACAGGCGGAATCACCGCGTTGACGCGATAGCCCGTTTTGAGGCGGGCGTTGACGATGGGGCTGCGCTCGTCGATACGGCGGCCAAGTGGCGAGATGATGCGGTCGATAAGCACACGGATCTGTTCATCATCCTCAAACGCATGCTCGATGGGGTACAAAACGCCGCCGCGTTCAAAGAAAGCCGAGCGGCAGCCGTTGATCATGATCTCGGTAACGGTGTCGTCCTCGATGAGCGGCTGCAACGGCCCCAAGCCCACCACGTCATCCAAAATCTCGTCGATGATGGTTTCGCGCTCGGGCGTCGCGAGATCGGTCGGCTCCTCAACATTGAGCGCCGCCTCCACCGCAGGACGCAATTCCGAGCGGGCAAGTGCCGGGTCGATATAGGCGCTGATACGCGCCACTTCGTCGTAACCCATGCGGTCCATCACGGCGCGCTTGGTGCGTCGTTTCACCGCGCGGCGACGCCCCGCATCTACAGGCGCTGCCGCCGCTGCAGCGCCGGCAGCCTTAATCCTCGTTTGCAGGCTCATCGCTGATCACCCTCGCGCGACCAGGGAAGGCGGATACGCGGGCGTTCGGTACGCGTTGCACGGTCGGCGACCATATCGCTCCAAGGGCCGACGGCGCACCCCAGTTCCACGAGCATCTCGCGCGTGGCCTCGCGCATGCTAGTCGCAAAAGCGCTGGTCTGCCCCACCGCCTCGTCAGCGCGCCCAAACGCCATGAGCGCGGCGAGATCCTGCCCGCCATCGGCGATACGAATCTTGGAGCTCAACGCACAGGCAATCTCAAAGCGCATGGCGACGTCCTCGTCTGCCCCGCGCGCACCGAACCGGTTGAACACGGCGCTCATGCGCGTGCGCGGCACACCTACTCGACTTGCCAGTTCGATGACGCGCGACGCCGATGTCGCGGACGACACCGCCGCATCGCCAACGACCAGGCAACGGTCGCTCGCCGCCACCGCAGCCGCCACGGCGTCGCCCCAAAAGACCGAGGTATCGATAAAGACCACGTCGGATTCGCGACGCAGAACATCAAGCAGTAGCTCCACCGGACGCGCCATGAGCTCGGCTTGCTCGGGCGCCGCGACGGGACCCCAGAGCGTAACGCCCGGCGCCACGCGCATCGATGTGGCTACGATATCCGGCTCGGTGAGCATGCCCGCCGCCGACGGCTCGATAAGTGCCGCCATATCGCGCGGAGCATCGACGCCTAACAAGTCGTAAAGGTTTCCAAACATCAGGTCCAGGTCGAGCACGGCGGCACGCAAGCCCAACAGCGACGATGTGTGTGCCATGGTGGCAACGATCGTCGACTTGCCGCAACCGCCCGAACCCGAAATAGCGCAGATGACCGGAGCTCGATGCGGCGGAGCGGCAGCGTCTGCCGGCGGCATCGGAGGCGGCGGGGCGGGCGTCGGTGACAGCGTCCCCGTCTCCCCCGCCGCAACCACGTGCTGCGTCCAAGCCGGCATGGCTGCTTGTTCGGTCTGCGAGGCAGGCTCGTTCTGCGCAATCTGCTCATGCTGCATCAGCGACAACTCGCCGCACCCGGCAAGGCCCTCAACTTCGTCGAGTTCATCCGCCAGATTCACGCCGTGCACGTATCCCATATCTACTGCCGGGGAGTCGCCAGCATGCTGCGCCGGCCCTCCAGCGTCATCGTATACAAGGGGGTTCCGGGGGCGCCGACCATGCTCGGCTTCCGCTTTTCCATAATCATCAACACGCGGGCCTCTTGTAGCGCGAGGCGCCCCGGGTTCCCTATCAACAAAAGCATCGGGCTCAATCGTCATGCGCCGATCGGAATCAACCGCTCCCTCGCCCGCGCGCCCGTTGCCGCATATACTGTGTGCAGCGATGACCTCGGTCGCCCCCGCGCGAAACAGCCCCTCGATATCCGACGGATCGAGCGCTTCTATCAACACGACCACGCGACTCACGCGGCCTTCGGCCGTCAGGCGCGCAACAGTCTTGCGCACATCTTCGGTATCAAACAGAGACGCCGCGATGATGGCAGCCCCGCGGCGCGACGGAAACGCCCGCGCCATGGAAACCAGCCCGTCCAGGTCACCCACGCGAAGCACCTGTGCACCCGCATCACGGCCCTCGACTTCCCGCTGCAACAGCCCGTAATCGCCGCACGCGCAGCACGCAAGCCAGATCGCCTTCATCACTCGTCGCCTCCGCTCTTTTTGCCGCGCGCCGTGGCGGGAATCGTCAAGCTGACCGTTCCCTTGCCCGAGGCTCCCAGCAGTTCCTTGACGTCTTCGGGGTCAGCCGCCAGCGTCACCCATTCGATCTTGCCCTCGCGCGTGGCACCGGAATCCTCACTGGTATCGATCACGTACGCGCCGCACAGCCGATCGGTCACGCTGTCTTTTTGCACATACACATCCACGTAGCTGCCCACGCCCGTAGCACCGCCGACCGAGTGCTCGGCATCGACCGCCACCGAAACGGCGACCTTGCCCTTAGGCACCTCGAGCTTGCGGCTCTCGGCCTTGGTGTAGACATTGCAGATCACGGCGTTTTTGGGAATACGCGAAGTCGTCACGTCGCCGCGCACCTGGCGCAGCTCGGTCGCCGCGTCACGCGGCAGCAGGCTCGTCAGCCATTCCTGGGTTATGACATTGGTCTCATCGAGGGTCTCGCCCACATCGATATCGCGCGCCGCGACGCATACCTCGACGTGATCGCCACCGTACTTGGCCAAGGTCTCAGCCTGGACCTGTTCGGCTTGCGAGCGGATCGACGAGCCGTAAACCATGCAGAGCAGAGCAGCGAGCACGCCCGCGACCAGACTGATGGCGATGCGCTTGCTCTTGTTCACGGCCGCTCCTCTCATGGCAGTGCCGGGCGAATGCCCGTACCACCATTGTCTGAGCGGTCAGAGTGCAAAGCGGCGCAATCGCAATCTTGGTTTTCGATGTCAAACCAATCGCTGACCAAAAGCTGACCAGCCCGTCAAGCTCGTGGCAAGGTTTTGGTCAGCACGTCAGCAAACTGCATGTTTCGAGGCTTTTCCGCAGCAAAAAAGCCGTCTCCCGAACAGTTGGGAGACGGCTGTCATAGGAAAAATCAATTACAGATGGACATCGGGATCGAGCATTTGAGCGCTCACGCGCATGGATGACGCCAGGTTTTGGAACGTTTCCAGACGCAGGCTATCGATCTGCCCGGCGTCCTCGGCCTCGCGAACGGCGCAGCCCGGCTCATGGACATGCGTGCAATCGCCAAACCGGCACGCGCGCGATGCCTCGACAATCTCGGGGAAAGCGCGCGCCAGACCCCGCTCGTGACCCACGAGCGGCAGGCTGCGCAGGCCCGGGGCATCGGCGATCACGCCGGCGTCGCCCGGCAGTGCCACCATCACGCGCGCGACGGTAGTGTGACGGCCCTGATCGTCGCGTTCGCGCACACCGCCGGTCGCCAACGTATCGTGGCCCAGCAGCGCATTGAGCAGCGTCGACTTGCCGGCACCCGACTCGCCCAGAATCATGGCGCAGCTCCCGGCGGGCACGCAGGCACGGACCTCGTCCAGGCCGCGGCCCTCGGCAGAGGACGTCACGATCACGCGCACGTCCGGACCCACCAGGCGGCGCACGCGGTCCAGATCGCGCTCGAGTTCCTCGGCATCGCAGCGGTCAACTTTGGTGAGTACCACCACCGGTTCGGCATCGCAGTCGAGCGCCAACACCAGCGAGCGCGCCACGCGGTCGAGCAGCACCTCGCCGGCACCGAGCGCCTGCACGATTAGCACGCTATCCACGTTGGAGCAGAGCACCTGACGCTCCCCGCGGGCACGGCCGCGCCAACGCTCAAAGCTCGTACGGCGCGGCAGTACGCATTCAATCACGCCCATATCGTGCCCGGGAGCGCGGCGCACCGCCACACGATCGCCCACGGCAGGCAGCAGGACCTCGTCCCCACCGCGCGACTTGGCAAATCCCACGGCATGCTCGGCGCGGAAGGTATCGTCGGCAGTCGCCACCAGCGGAAACCCACGATCCAAGCGCACCACGGCGCCAAGCTGCATCTGCTCGGGCTCCTCGGCATGTGCGCAGAAATCATCAAAGGCAGCCTGCTGGGCTTCATCGACCGGCAGGTCATCAAACGCCGGAACATCCTGCAGCGCGTCAAGCCCCGGTACACTCGCCAGCAACTCCTCAGCAGATGCAGGGGGTTCGGTCGCGAGCTTCCGACGACGATCACGCTTAGCCCGCGCCCCCGTCGTCTTTTTCTTCGCCTTAGCCTTAGCCTTGCCCACAGATGCCTCCCAGCACAAAACCACACAACTGAGCAGGTATTTTAAATCAAAAAGAGCTGGCCGGGCAAAGCCCGACCAGCTCACAAACTTTCCCTCAGCCAATGGTCCCGAGAGGTTATCCGAAGGCCCGCCCGCCGGGAGGGGTTTCTTCCGAGCGATCCCGCAGCGCGAAGCGCGAGGACCAGCGAGGAAGAAACCCCGCAGGCGGTCGGGCCGGTGGGAAGGATGGCCTTTCGACCTACTCCTTCTCGACCGCGCGCATGATCGCCTTGTAGATCTCCATCAGCGGGATGATCAGGAAGGCCAGGCCCAGGGCAGCGACAACGCCCTTGAACTCAAGCGTCACGGGGCCAAAGAACATCTCGGCAAGCGTCGGCTGCACGGTTACGATCACCGTCAGCACCAGTGCCAGCGCGGCGGAAGCCCACAGCCACTTGTTCTGCTTTTTCATGGTGAACAGCGACGCACGACGGCTGCGCATATTGAAGCAGTGGAAAATCTCGACCATGTTGAGCGTGATGAACGCCATCATCACGCCTTCTTCGTCGGCATTGCCGGCGATCATATCGGCGATATGGATGTAGCCCATGTCAAAGTACACGCCCACAAAGAAGCTCGCCAGCACCAGCACGGTGATGATTAGGCCCTGGACCACACAGTCCAGACCCATATGTCCGGCAAAGACACCGTCCTTGGCGTTGCGCGGCTTGCGCTTCATGATGTCGCCCTCGGCATCCTCCATGCCCAGCGCGAGCGCGGGGAAACAGTCGGTGACCAGGTTCACCCACAGCAGCTGCACCGGCTGGAAGATGGTAAAGCCGATGAGCGTGGCGATAAACACCGAGAACACCTCGGCAAGGTTAGCCGAAAGCAGGAACTGGATGACCTTGCGGATGTTGTCGTAGATGCGACGACCCTCTTCACAGGCGCCGATGATGGTAGCGAAGTTGTCATCGGCAAGTACCATGTCGGCGACGTTCTTGGTGACGTCGGTGCCGGTGATGCCCATGCCCACGCCGATATCGGCGCGCTTGATGGACGGGGCGTCGTTGACGCCGTCGCCCGTCATGGCCACGATCTGGTCGCGCGACTTCCAGGCCTCGACGATGCGTGTCTTGTGCTCGGGCTGGACGCGGGCGTACACGCCGTAGTCCTCGATGTGCGCGTCGAGCTCCTCGTCGCTCATGCGATCGAGGTCGGCACCGGTGATGGCATGGCTGCGATCGGCGACGATGCCCAGCTGCTTGGCAATGGCCACGGCAGTGTCGATATGGTCGCCCGTGATCATGACGGTGCGAATACCGGCATCGTGGGCCTCGCGGATGGCGTCGGCCACCTCGGGACGGACCGGGTCAATCATGCCGGACAGGCCGCAGAAGACCAGGTCATGCTCGAGCGCAGCGGGGCTGCAGTCGGCCGGGACCTCGGTGTAGGTGCGGCTTGCCAGCGCCAGCACGCGCAGAGCCTCGTCGGCCATGGCCTTGTTGGCGGCCACGAGCTCGGCGCGACGCTCCTCGGTCAGCGGGACGACCTTTTCGCCCTCGTAGATATGGGTGCACAGGCCGATCACCACGTCGGGCGCGCCCTTGGTATACTGCTCGTACTCGCCATCCAAGGTCTCGACGATCACGGACATCATCTTGCGGCCCGAGTCGAACGGGGCCTCGCCCACGCGCGGATGCTCGGCAGTCAGGCCGGTGAGGCCAGCCTTGCCGGCGTCGTTGACGAGCGCGCACTCGGTCGGCTCGCCCACGGCCTCGCCCAGCTCCTCGTCCCACTGAGCATCGGAGCACAGCGCCATGCCGGCCAGGAACTTCTCCTTGGGCGCAGCGAGCTCGTGCTTGACGACGGTCATCTTGTTCTGGGTGAGGGTACCGGTCTTGTCGGAGCAGATGGTCTGTGTGCAGCCAAGGGTCTCGACAGCAGAGAGCTTGCGGATAATCGCCTGGCGCTTGGCCATCTTGGTCACGCCAAGCGAAAGGACGATGGTCACGACGGCAACAAGGCCCTCGGGGATGGCGGCGACGGCGAGCGAGACGGCAACCATAAAGGTGTCGAGCAGGGCAGTCGGATCGGTAAGGACGTTGCCCACGCCGTGGCGGAGGATGTCAACGCCAAAGATGACGACGCAGATGACGATCACCATGATGGTGAGGATGCGGCTGAGCTCGGCGAGCTTCACCTGCAGCGGCGTGAGCTCTTCCTTGGCCTCGGCCAGGGCGCCGGCGATCTTGCCCATCTCGGTGTTCATGCCGGTGCCGACCACGACGGCGCGACCACGGCCGTACACGACGGTGGAGCCCATATAGCACATGTTCTTACGGTCGCCGAGCGGCACGTCGTCGGTGCCGGCGGCGAGCTCGATCACGTTGGCATGCTTCTCGACGGGCACGGACTCGCCGGTGAGCGCGGCCTCTTCGATCTTCATCGTGGCGCTCTCGAGCACGCGGCAGTCGGCCGGGACGGAGTCGCCCGCCTCGAGCATGATCACGTCGCCGGGCACGAGCTCGGCGCTCGGCAGGTGCACGAGCTTGCCGTCGCGTAGCACCTTGGACTGCGCCGCACTCATCTCCTGCAGGGCCTCGAGGGCCTCCTCGCTCTTGGCTTCCTGGACCACGCCCAGCACCGAGTTGACGATAACGACGAACATGATGATGGCAACATCGGCAAAGTCGGGCTCGCCCTTGACCATGCCCGTGAGCGCACTGATGACGGCGGCAACGATCAGCATGATGACCATGGGGTCGGCCATCTGTTCAAAGAAACGCTTCCACAGCGGCGTCTTCTCAGCTTCCTCGAGCTTGTTAGGGCCTGTCTTGGCGAGGCGCGACGACGCCTCGTCGTTGCTCAGGCCGAGGTTCTCATCGACACCTTGGTCGCTGAGCACCTCCGCCGCGGCGGACAGGTATTCCTTTTGCATATAGAGTCCCCTCCTGGGATTCGGGCCACTCAGCAGATTGATGCCCGATCATAATTCCCAGGAGAAGGGCAAGGGCTCATCAAGGCTGCCGTGCTGAGCGGCAGTTGATAGTGGAGCTATGGTACCCCAAAGCGACGCGTCTAGCCAAAACAATCCATCTGGAAATATGGTCCCACCGCAACGGTGCAGACCATGTGATGCTCAACATTGATAAAACGTTTTTTCTTCGGCACATCGTCAAACTGAAATATCGCCCAGATAGCAGCGGTTAGAGCGGTTGGTAAAGATTTTTCATATACCGTTTTTCTCGCAAAAAATGAACTTCTAATTCGGCATACGGTCGATTTTATGGGGTATTCGGTCAGCATTTCGTTATAATCAACACGGTTTTATTTCTTATGGTTTATCTATCAGCGCAAGACGATGTCAGATGGAGGTCTGAATGTACAAGCGCACCAAGATTGTATGCACCATGGGTCCCGCCTGCGATAGCGACGAGACCATCCGCGAGATGATCAAGGCGGGCATGAACGTCGCCCGTTTTAACTTCTCGCACGGATCCTACGACGAGCACCACGGTCGCATCGAGCGCGTCCGTCGTATTTCCAAGGAGCTCGGTCTGCCCGTCGGCATCCTGCTCGACACCAAGGGCCCCGAGGTCCGCACCGGCCTTCTGGTCGATGGCAAGAAGGTTGCCGTCAAGACCGGCGACAAGATTGTCGTCACCGCTCAGCCCACGTCCGAGGATTTCCACGGCACCGCTGAGCACATCTCCCTCGACTACCTGGCTCTGCCCTCCGAGGTCGAGAAGGGCTCCCTCATCCTGATCGATGACGGCCTGGTTGCCCTCGAGGTCGAGTCCGTCAGCGGCCAGGACATGACCTGCGTCGTTAAGAACGACGGCCTGATTGGCGAGCGCAAGGGCGTCAACATGCCCAACGTCAACATTTCGCTGCCCGCCATCACCGAGCGCGATCGTCAGGACATCCTCTTTGGCCTGACCGAGAACATCGACTACATCGCCGCTTCCTTCATCCGTGACGGCGAGTCCGTCCGCGGCATCCGCAAGCTTTGCCGCGAGAACGGTGGCGAGCACGTGACGATCTTCCCGAAGATCGAGTGCGCCCTGGGCGTCGAGAACTTCGACGAGATCCTCGAGGCTTCCGACGGCATCATGGTCGCCCGTGGCGACCTGGGTATCGAGATCAAGCCCGAGCTCGTTCCGCACATCCAGAAGGAGATCATCGCCAAGTGCAACGCGGCCTACAAGCCCGTTATCACCGCTACGCAGATGCTCGACTCCATGCAGCAGAACCCGCGCCCGACGCGCGCCGAGGTTGCCGACGTTGCTAACGCCATCTACGACGGCACCGACGCCGTTATGCTGTCCGGCGAGTCCGCTGCCGGTAAGTACCCGGTCGAGGCCGTTAAGATGCAGGCCAGCATTGCTCTCGAGACCGAGAAGTACCTCCCGGCCCACGCTCCGCTCGAGGTTCCGGCCGACGCTCACGGCACCCGCGTCGTCAACAACGTTGTGGGTATGTCCGCTGTGAACATGGCCACCACCGTTGGCGCCAAGTGCATCACCGTGCCGACGACCACCGGTCGTACCGCTCGCCTGATCTCGCACTTCCGCCCCAACATGCCGATCTGCGCGTTCTCCCGCCACGAGTGGGCCGTCCAGCAGATGATCATGTACTGGGGCGTTATCCCGCACCAGGCCGAGATTACCCAGGGCACCGTCAACGGCACGATCGTCAAGGCGATCGAGACCGCTAAGGAGCTCGGCTACGTCGAGGCTGGCGATTTGACCGTCGCTACCGCCGGCGATCCCCGCATGAGCGTCCAGCTCGAGGACAAGGTCTCCTCGACCAACGTCGCTTACGTCGCTCAGGTGCGTTAAGTCGTACTTGCAAGCATGTTTGCATTGCAAAGGGCCCGGAAGGCTTCGCCTTCCGGGCCCTTTTTCTGTGTCAATGCCGGCACACGGCAAAACACGCACCCATTTCTTTACCAAAAGCGCGAAATCCACCTTTCGAGGCCCAAAAATAAAGTCCCAAGCGCTAAAAGTGTTCGCCCGATGGCGAAACCACACCTTACCCGACGCTGCTAAATCGTTTTAGCAAGAGCCAGATCGACCGCGTTTTCGGAAGTATGCGGCAAATTCTGAGACCTCCGAGCACACCCCGTTTTTTCGCAACAAAATGCCTGATAAACTGGCCTCAAAAGCCAGGTCTGCTCACAGGGTTCAGATTTTGCCGCATACTTCCGAATTGACGCTGGCATCGCACGGTCCAAAAGCACATTTCGACCAGGAGGATATCATGGACCTGACGCTATGCGGTCAATCCGCTTTTTACTATCACTGTATCCCGCCGCAGGTATTAGGGCTTTACCCCGCCATTAGCCTTGGCAATATGGATCGCAGATGTTGCGGCCTCGGAAGTCATGCAGTTGTAAAAGACCTACTTCACGCACCGCTTCACAGGTTTGTATTCACTCGAGCACAATCCGGGTCGCGAAGCCTGTTTAAATCGCACCTCCTGACCCAAGAGCCGCCTCCCGGGTCGTTTAGGCAAACTGAACATGGATTTGATGTCACGTCGCCCGAGTTTACGCTGCTCAGCCTTGCTACGCAGGTCTCACGCAACCAGCTACTCATGGCTTGCTACGAGATGTGCGGCTCCTTTGCAGTGTTTAAGCCCTGCGAGCGAACGCAACAACAACTTGATGAAGCTATTTCGCTTAAGCTCATTCCACCCAACTGCGGCTGGGAGCGAGTTAGCGACGTCAACGGCAAGGACACCAACCTATGGAAGCGTCCACCGCTCCTCAGCACGGCGGATATCGCCGCGTTCGCCAAGCAGGCTGCAGGCCTGCGCGGCGTTAAACAACTGCGCTGGACGGCCGAGCACATGACGGGGCAGACCGCCTCGCCCTTCGAAGTACAGACCTCCATGCTTGTTTCGCTCCCCCGCAACGAGGGCGGCATGGGCATCAACATCGCAAACAACGTGCGCATCCCACTCAGCGACGCCGCGCGCTCACTGTATGACAAAACCTGCTGCTACGCCGATATCCTCATAGAGAGCAACACCGACAGCATGGGCGTCATCTTGGAATGCCAAGGCCGTTCCGCCCACGATGGCGAAGCCGCAAGCCTCTCCGATGCCGAGCGGACCACCGCGCTCACCAGCATGGGCTACGATGTCATACAAATTACCTACGACCAGATCAAGGACAAGAAGAGCTTTGATAGCATCGCCGAGCTCATTCATAAAAAGGCGGGACTCCCCTACATCCCAAAGACCGATCGGGAGCGTACCGCCGAAGATGCCCTGCGACGGGAGCTGTTGGTCAATTGGGATGAACTGTTCACCGTCAAGCCGGCCGGCTAGCAGCTAGCGATCAGAGGGACTGCGGGAACGTCAGAAGCAGCAACGCGAGCCGCAAAGCCTGCCTCGGTTAGCTCGATGACCTCGTTAAACGTTGCATCGAAGAACTCCTCGGTTAGCAGGCGATACGGCGGATGATCGGGCTTGCCGGGGTTTTCGCGTACAATCTCGTGCATGACGCCGATGGTCTTGAGCACATACTCCTTATGGATGGGATACTGCCCAAAACGCGTCGCAGCGGTATACAGGCGATCGGTCGCACGCGGGATGGAAACAATGCCCAGCGTCTTTCCAAACCAGTCAAAATCGCCCTGCTTTTTAATGCGGAATTCCTCGCACGGCTTGCCGCCGTGCGCCTCCAGGTACTGATTCACACGCGTATTCCATACGGTATCGGCCACCAGATGCGACCAGACACCCAGCGTCAGATCGAGCAGCGACTGCGCCACGTCCTCGGGCGCAAGCGAAAGCTCGCTAGCACCGGGACCGACAACCGGCTCGGCGTCCTTGTAGCGTTGGGGATAATGCACCCGATTGAGTCGCTCGCGCTCCTCGATAATCGAGGTCGCCGCGGCCGGCGCACCGGTGGGAGAACTTTTAAGCAACGGTGCCACATAGGTATCCCAGAACTCATGCTCGCGAGGCTTAGGGATGGGCTCAGGCTTGGCAAAGTGCGTAATGCGATACGGAATGGGATCGGCGATGCCGGGGACCATATAGCCCACGAAGATATCCGGAACCACGCAACCAAACAAAAAGGCATTGCGGTCGCGCACGCTATTGGCAAGCGCACCGGTGCGCTCCAGCAAACGCTCCGTCTGAGCGATATGAATGTTCCAGCTTGGCATAGCCACCCCCATAAAAACCTGGATAACTATACCATCACGGCAAAGCCGCGCGGGCGGCTACGCACGCTCTACGCAGCAACTAGTCCGTAGCGCCGCTTTCGGTTCCATACGACGGCGAAGGCGCCTCGACCACATGGTGGTATCGATCGATATAGATTGCACGGGCACCCAGGCGTCGCACCAAATCCTGGTGATGTGTGCTCATCAAAACCGTCTTACCCGCCGCAACGTAGGCCAGCAAAAAGTTGGCCACGATGTCGCACGAGTCCTCGTCAAGTCCGTTGGTAGGCTCGTCGAGCACCAGGATATCGGGGTTCATCGACACCACCGCAGCCAGCGCAACGCGCTTCTTTTGCCCGCCCGAAAGCTGATAGGGCGAGGCATCGACCAGATCGGCAACCTGGAACAGCTCCATGGCATCGCGGACGCGGCGCTCGAGCTCGTCTGTCGGCAGCCCCATCTGCGCGGGGCCAAAAGCAACTTCCTCGCCCACCGTAGCGCAGAACAGCTGGGCGTCGGCATTCTGGAACACAAAGCCCACGCGCTGATGAAAACGCTGAGCGGCTGCGGAATCCTTGAGATATGCCGCATCGATCACGTGCCCGTCAAACAGGTACGCACCCGCGTCCGCTAGTTCAAGACCGTTGATAAGGCGCATAATCGTCGTCTTACCGCAGCCGTTGGGACCGAGTAGGGCAACGAGTTCACCACGATCGACCTGCAGCGACACACCATCGACAACCGTATGCCCCGCATAGGAGAACAGCACGTCGCGAAACTCGATGAGCGGCACGCTCTTGGCGCCAGTAGCACCGCTCGCGCCCATCACGCCATTCGTATCGTTTGCCAAAACGTCGCCCTTCCCTATCCACATCGACGGCTCGGCCGCCCGCGCTACAGCACCGCGCACAACACGGCGAGCAGCACCACGACGACCGCATAGACCGCATCGCGCCAGCCAAAGCCGCTCCGCGCGGGAGTCGGATACGCACCGGCAAAGCCACGGCAAAGCATAGCCTCGTCCATCGCGCGGCTGCATTCCATCGCCTTGATAAAGGTCATGCCCATGATACCCGCGATCGAATCGGTACGCGAAAAACCCGCAGGCGCACGACCCACACTGCGCAGCATGACCGATTCGGTCAGATCGTGCGCCGTGCGTCCCAGCACCTCGATGTGCTTGAGCGCCATATCAAACGTAAAGATGACCTCGTCGGGCAGCTGTAGCGTCTTGAGCGCCGCCGACATGCGGCTCCAGGTGAGCGTCCACGAAACGCCCAGCACGAACGACACGTTAATGAACGTCTTGAGCGCGATCTTGAGCATGGCGCCCGCGGCAGAAGCGCCCAGCAGCAGGGCAGGCAGTGCCAGAACCACCGCGAGCCCCGTGGCGCCGAGCGCCGGTACAAAGGTTGCCCGCAGCCCGCGTACGGGGCGCACGGCAACGAGCACCAGCGCGATGGCCGCCATCAACATGAGGTACAGCGGGCTCTGCGTCAGACACACGCACAGGACGCAAACGAACATCCCCACCAGGCGCACCGGAGCCGAAACGCAAGAAAGGGCGCGGTCGACCATCGACCCGCCCTCGTGCGCGCCTCCACCCAGGCGAACCCGCTCAAGCAGGCTCGCCAGGTGCAGGACATTCTTTTGCATCACACGATGCCGAGCCCCCGCGGGCTCGTAACGCTCCTCGGCCGCAAGCCAACTAGGCAGCTCGGCTATTGCCATGAGCACCGCTTTCCTTGACCGTCAGCGAGACCAGGCGGAATGTGATGGTGAGCACCGCCACGCCAATCACGCCCGAAAGAATATACATCGCAGCCTGGCCGGCAAAGCCAAGGCCCTGCTCCTCGGAATAGGCCTGCAGATAATCGCCCGTGGGCAGGGCGTCGGCAAAGGTCGGGGTGTCGAGGCCGACCGAAGCCTGCAGGCTGTCGTCGCCAGCCTCCTGAACGGCGGTCGCGGCGCCCTCGGCGTCCCACTCACCCCAGGCGTCACCGGTGGCGAGCAAGCCGAGCGGCGTAGCCACGACAAGCACGGCGACCAGAATGAGCGTGGGAATCAGGGAAGTCTTCTTGGCGGTACCATCGGCGGCAAGCTGGCCATCGGCGGCTTCGGGGCCGACGATAATGCTCGGCGCCGTCTTCTTAATGAAGCCGTAGATGGCGGCCGTCGCCACGCCCTCGATCACGCCGGCAACCAGCATATGCGGGATCAACATGGCCGGAATAGCCACGGACAGCGGGAAGGGGCAGTACAGCGGCGCGCCCGAAGCGTTGGTGAAGAGCATCGGCTGAATACCAAACTCGATTGCCGCGCACAGGGCCGCCAGGCACAGGCCGACCCAACCGCTCACGATGGCAGAAACCGAGGTGCCCCAGCTCTTGTCGTGCAGACGGCTGTTGAGCGCACGGAACACGATAGCAGCGACAAACGGCAGCACAAAGGCCATGTTAAAGCAGTTGGCGCCAAACGACAGAACGCCGCCGTCGCCAAACAGCAGCGCCTGCAGCGCCAGAGCGACCGAGACAGCGATAGCCGCGGCCTCGGGGCCCAGCAGCAGCGCGATGAGTGCGCCGCCGACGGCGTGACCAGTGGTACCGCCGGGCAGCGGAACGTTGAGCATCATGAGCAAGAAGGAGAATGCGGCGCAGATGCCCAGGAACGCCATATGCTCGCGATCGAGCGTGGCGCGCACCTTTTTGATGCAGTGAACCCATACGGGCACCATCGCCACCGCCATAACGGCATCGGTCTGCGGGGACAGATAATTATCGGGAATATGCATGAGCCCTCTCAATCAGAACGTTGTGTGTTACGTTTCCAACAATCCGTAACACCGACTCTGCATACTAACAAAAAGGCGCACCGCCCACAACGCAGCACGCCCTTGCAATACGTACGTTATTAGCCCAGGTCCACGCACCGCCCAATAAAGGGCCCATGCACTCCCAACTTTCCGGTCACCCGGAAGAAGGTGCGATCCGCTCGCAACAAGGTTAACGCAGGAACCCGCCCCCGAGAGGGGTTTTCTAAGGCAACATCCCGCAGCCGCGAAGTGGCGAGGACGTTGCCGTGAAAACCCCGCAGGGGGCGGGTTCCGAACAGCAAAGATTACGAGCGGACTTCGCCGTTTACGCCCTTGCACACCTTGGTGACGATCTTCTGGTGCGCCTTCTCGACCTCTTCGCTAGTAAGCGTGTGGTCGTCCGAGCGATACGTGAGCGCAAAGGCCATGGACTTCTTGCCCTTGCCGATACGAACCGGATCGCGGTAGACATCGAACAGGCGCACGCCCTCGAGCAGCTTGCCGCCGGCGCTGGTAATACGGCGCTCAAGATCCTCGCAGGTCACGGCATTGTCGACCACAATGGCAAGGTCGTGCTCAACGGCCGGGTACTGCGAGAACTCGCGGTAGTTCTCCTGGTTGCGGGCGCCCTTGATCAGCTTGTCCAGGTCAAGCTCAAAGGCAACGACAACCTCGTCGATGCCGCAGGCCTCGCGCGCCTCGGGGTGGATCTCGCCGACCCAACCCAGCACGGTGCCGCCGGACAGAACCTCGGCCGCACGACCCGGCTGCAAAAAGGCATAGCCCTCGCCCTCGACGGGACGGAAGCGAACCTTCTCGATGCGCAGCTGGGCGAGCAGCTCCTCGACGATACCCTTGCCAAAGAAGAAACGCAGTTTACGGTACTTCATGTTCCAAGACTGCTCGCTCCACTGGCCCGAGAGCACACCCGCGACGGACTTGGTCTCCTTGGGCAGGCTGGCGTTCTCGCGACCGTGGAACAGGCTGCCGACCTCGTACAGGTGCACGTTGGGCGTACCGTGCGCCTCGTTGTAGGCCACGGACTGCAGCAGGCCCGGCAGCAGCGAACGACGCATCTCGGTCTGCTCGGCCACCAGCGGGTTCATGAGCACCACGGGGCAGCCGCGACCCTCGGTGGGCATGCCGATCTTCTCCAGGTCGCCCGGGGCGGCAAAGCCAAAGGTCGTGGTCTCGTTGAGGCCGCAGGCGCGCAGGATCTCGCCGACCTTGCGGGTGAGCTTCTGCTCGCGGGTCAGGCCGCCGATGTGGTTCTTGGCAGCCGGGATGGTCGCCGTCACACGGCCCATGCCCCATAGGCGCAGGACCTCCTCGATCAGATCGATCTCGCGCGGCAGGTCGGGACGGAAGCTCGGCGGGGTAACCATAAAGTCCTCGCCGTCGCGCTCGACGGTGCAGCCCAGACGGGTAAGCGAACGCTCGATAAAATCGGGCTCGATGTCGGCACCGCAGATGGCATGCACGCGGGCCAGGCGCAGCTTGATGCTGTCGATGGTCTTGGGCGCGGGGAAAACATCGACATAGCCGGGAGCAACCTCGCCGCCGGCGATCTCCTCGATGAGCGCGCAGGTAACGTTGGCGACATCCACGCAGCCAGTCTCGTCAACCTGGCGCTCAAAGCGAATGGAGGCGTCGGAGATCAGCGACAGATCGCGGCTGGTGTGCGAGGTGCGACCGGCGTTGAAGCAAGCGCTCTCGACCATCACGTCGACGGTGTCGTCCTCGATCTCGGAATCCATGCCGCCCATAACGCCGGCCAACGCCACGGGGCGCTCGCCGTCGGTGATAAGGCCCATGCCGGCGTCGAGCACGCGCTCTTCGCCATCGAGCGTCGTGAATTTCTCATCCTGCTGGGCGGCGCGAACCACCACGCGACGGTGGCCATCGCGCTCGGCAAAGGTGTCCAGGTCAAAGGCGTGCAGCGGCTGACCGGTGAGCATCATCACGTAGTTGGTGATGTCGACGATGTTGTTGTGCGGACGCACGCCCAGGGCGTTAAGGCGCTTGACCATCCAGTCGGGCGACGGGCCGACCTTCACGTTGCGCACGATGCGGGCGACATAGCGGTCGCACAGGCCCTCGTCGGCAATCTCGACGGAAAGCTCGTCGTCGGTCGCGCGGCCAGTCTCCGCCTTGATGGCGGGCAGCTCCACGTGGAAATCGCGGTCGAAAATGGCACCGGTCTCGCGGGCCATGCCGATCATGGACAGGCAATCGGGACGGTTGGGCGTGATCTCGCAGTCGAGCACAGTATCACTCGAGCCCACGTACTCGGCAAACGGCATACCGCAGGGCGTGTCCTCGGGCAGAATCATGATGCCGGAGTGGTCGCCACCCAGGCCGAGCTCGCGCGCAGAGCAGTTCATGCCCATGGACACGACGCCGCGAAGCTTGCTCTTCTTGATCTTGACGTCGCCGGGCAGGACAGCGCCGATCATGGCCGTGACGATGTGGTCGCCGGCCTCGAAGTTCTGCGCGCCGCAGACGATCTGCAGCGGAGCGGGATTGCCGTCGGCATCGAGGTTCTTGTCGCCCACATCGACCGAGCACACATACATGTGGTCGCTATCGGGGTGCGGGGTCTTGGTGAGCACCTTGGCGGTCACCACGTGGTCGAAGGACTCGCCCACGGTGTCGATCGCCTCGACCTCGGTGCCGGTACGGATATATTCGTCCGAAAGGGTCTTGGGATCCTCCGGAATATCGATCATGGTCTTGAGCCAGTCGTAAGAAACACGCATCTAGCTCTCCTTTCATACTGAAAGCCTGCGAAGAGATGCAGGTGGAAACTTCAACTTTGTGAACATTCCTTACAAAGCGAGGGTTGTCCAAGTGCGGCAGATCGGCCCGAAAGAGGAGTGCCGCATACTTTGGTACGCAAGCGACGAATGAGCGCCGAGGTGCCGTGCTTGGGCAAGCCGCAGCCTAGAACTGATTCAAGAAACGCATATCGCCTGTCATGAGCGTTCTGAGGTCGGGCAGGTCGTAGCGCAGGGCCGCGACGCGCTCGGCGCCAATACCAAAGGCGAAGCCGGTGTACTTCTCGGGATCGATGCCACAGTTGATCAGGACGTTGGGGTCGACCATGCCGCAGCCCAGGATCTCGATCCAGCCGCTGTGCTTGCAGAAGTTGCAGCCCTTGCCGCCGCACACGTGGCAGCTCACGTCCACCTCGCAGCTGGGCTCGGTGAAGGGGAAGAAGTGCGGGCGGTAACGCGTCTTGCGATCCTCGCCAAACATGCACTTAACAAAGTAGTCGAGCGTGCCCTTCAGGTCGCCAAAGGTGATACCCTCGTCGACGACCAGGCCCTCGATCTGGTTGAACTGCGGCAGGTGGCAGGCGTCGGCCGTGTCGGGACGGTAGACGGTGCCCGGGCAGATCATGTAGATGGGCGGCTTCTGCGACTCCATAGTGTGGATCTGCACGCCCGAAGTCTGGGTGCGCAGCAGCACGTCGGACTCGCCGTGGGCGTGAGCCTCGGGGTGCGCGACGCTGCCGGGGTTGTTGTCGACCACGTAGAAGGTATCGCGGGCCGAGCGGCTCGGGTGATCCATGGGGGCGTTGAGCGCGGTGAAGTTGTAGTAGGAGGTGTCGACCATGGGGCCGGACTCGACGGTGTAGCCGATGCCGCAGAAGATGTCCTCGGCCTCCTCGATAATCTGCTTGATCAGGTGCTGGTGGCCGATCTGCGGACGGATGCCCGGCAGCGTGATGTCGACGGCGTCGTGCTCCAGTGCGCGCTTGAGGGCGGCGGCCTTCATCTCGGTGTTGCGCTCGTCGAGCATGCCCTCAATCAGCTGGCGCATCTCGTTGGCTCGCTTGCCCATCACGGGACGATCCTCGGGGGCGAGCTTGCCCATCATGCGCATCAGGCCGGTGATGCGGCCCTTGCGGCCGAGCAGCTCAACGCGCGCAGCCTCGAGCTTGGCTGCGTCGTCGGCGCCTGCGACGAGCTCCTTGGCCTCTTCCTCGAGTTTGACCAGATCATCAATCAGACTCATGTCTTCCCTTTCGTCTCTCGCGCATCCGCGCTCCGGGACGGCTGACGCCGCCCGATGCTGCGGATGCGCGGCCCGGTTCGGTAACAAAAAACCGTCCTCGGGCATGTGCATTGCCCAAGGACGGTTGAATTCCGCGGTACCACCTTGTTTGACCCAGCGGATGTCTGGCCCGCCGTGCCCACTCTGCACCCCTTATCGCGAGGCTCACGGCTTCCCTACTGGGGCTTCGCCGCCGCTAGCCGCGCGCCCGTTGAGGTCGCTGCTCGGGAGTGAACGCTTGGCCCTTGCCACCGCAGGAAGGCTTGCAGCCCATGACCTTCCCTCTCTTGCCGGCGACGCGGCGGGCAAAACCCTCTCCGTCAACGCATTGGGCTATAGGATAACACATTCTGCGAGCATATCGCCGCGTTCCGTTTTGTTCGCACTGGGTACAAGGTAGGTAGCTGTGCAAACTGGCCGTACGCCCACCCGTGGCGTCCGGTCTGCGAGATCAAGGATATAGGTATGGGAAAGAACAAGGATAAGATGGCCAAGCCCGCAGCGGATAAGACGCCCAAAGGCATGAAGGTCGATAAGGCTGTCAAAAAATTCCGTAAGCTCGAGGGCAAGCTGTGGACTCGCGAGTACCTGCTCAAGATTGCCGAGTTTGACGGCGCGACCATTGCTCCCGCCAACGGCGCCGCGGCCCGCGCCGATGCTATGGGCACCCTTGCTGGCGAGCATCACAAGCTGCTGACCAGCAAAAAGTCTGTCGAACTTGTGCGCTCGCTGGCACGAGAGACCGTCGCGGGCGGCAAGATCGACGACCCGCAGCTGCTCAACGAGATTCGCGTACTCGGCCGCGACCAGCGCGAGGCAAGCGTCATCCCCACCGAGGAAGCCGAGGCCTGGACCAGGCTCACCTGCGAGGCCGACGCCGTGTGGCACAAGGCCAAGACGGCCAATGACTGGGCGAGCTTTGAGCCCTATGTGGATAGAATCGTCGCCCAACTTAAGCATCAGGCCGAGCTCATGGACCCCAAGCGCGACCCATACGATGTTTGGCTCGACCAGTACGAGCGCGGCCTTTCCGCCAAGAGCTTCGACGCGTTTTGCGATGAGGTCAAGGCGACGGTCGTGCCGCTCGTGCACGCCATCGGCGAGCGCGGCCAGCAGCCGGCTGCCGACTTTTTGCATGTCCGCGTGCCCGAGGCCGCCCAGCGCGCCATGAGCTTCGACCTTATGAAGCTCGTCGGCCTGAACTTGGACGACACCACGCTCGCCTTTACCGAGCACCCGTTTAGCGAGGGCTTCTCGGTGGGTGACGCGCGCATTGCCACGCACATCTACGAGGACGACTGCATCTCCAACGTCTACAGCATCATCCACGAGGCAGGACACGCCGCCTACGAGCTAGGCGTCAATCCCGCCTATGCGCGCACGTGCCTGGAGGGCGGCACCTCCATGGGCATCCACGAGAGCCAGAGCCGCTTCTTTGAGAACACCGTGGGCCGCAGCCGCGCCTTTATGGGACCGCTGCTGCAGGTGCTGCGCCGTCACGCGCCCGAGGCCTACGGCAGCGTGGACGAGGATACGCTCTACCATGCTGTGAACATCGCACAGCCTTCGCTGATCCGCACCGAGGCGGACGAGCTCACCTATCCGCTGCACATTATGGTGCGCTACGAGATTGAGCGCATGCTGTTTGCCGGCGAGGCCACGGCCAAGGACATCCCCGCGCTTTGGAACCGCTTTATGGACGAGTACCTGGGCATTCCGGTTCCCGACGACACGCGTGGCTGCCTGCAGGATACGCACTGGAGCGGCGGCTCGTTTG
>CABUDQ010000019.1 GCA_902490365.1 uncultured Collinsella sp.
ACAGCTTCCGGGAATACAGCGGGAGGATCAGCGTCTCCTGCACGGTGTTTTTCTCAATTTTACATTTCATAGGTTTCTTCCTCAGTGAATAAAAACTGTCATAATTGCCGCCAGCATAGCCGCTATGACCGTCATGCCTATCGCCATGTGCAGGATGGATGCAAAAATACCCGTGCTTGATGCCCCTACTTCCGCGCCGTGACGCAGAGCCACTTTTTCTTTTTGTGTATCTGCACCTCGTGAAAACCCGCCTGCTCCAGACATGCCTTTAATTCAATGTCCTTGTAGATGGTCATGCCGCCGATGATCTGCGTCCACCTCTCGTCCTTGTCCGTATCGCCATTGCTCTCGTTGCAGATAAGAATTGTCCCGCCTGGCTTCAGCGTCCGCCAGACCTCACGGAAGCATCGGGGCAAATCAGGCCAAAAATAGACGGTCTCAAAGGCCGTGGCGGCATCGAAGTAGCTATCCTCAAACACCATATCCGCCACACTGCCTTGCAGAACGGCGCAACGCCCCTCCTGAATTGCAATTCGGTTGAGCTTTCTAGTCTTCTCCACGCTGACGGGCGAATAGTCGACGCCCTTGACGACGCCATGCGGGCATTTTTTCAGCAGCCGTTTTATGTTCGCCCCGCCGCCGCAGCCGCAATCCAGCACCTTGGCATTTGGCGCAAGTCGTAGAAATCGAAGTCCCCACCGCGCCACAGGGCTGTGGCCCAGATTCATCATGGCAACCATAAGTTTTCCGCCGAGGCCCACGGGCTTGCGGGTGTTTTCAAAGAACGACATCTGGCCCCTCCGATTTCGTGCATTCCGCATAGGTCAACGGGAACGAGGCCTTCAGCACCGCGCTTTTCTGCACCGCCCAGCCGTTTTGACGCAGGAAACGCAGGTATTCCTCGCTTGTCCACCTGCTGTGGAGGGGGAATCCCGCCATACTCATGAAAAAGGCTTTTGCCTTGCCGGAAACCGAGTTCCCCGCGTGGGTGAAGGTTGGCGCGATGAGCACGCCGTCGTCCTTCAGTACCCGCCTGATTTCTTGCAGTGCCTTTTCCGGATGCGGCACTATGTGAAGCGCGTTGGACGCGATCACCACTTCGAAGGACTTCTGTGCATAGGGCAGGCGGAACATATCTTGTACGGAAAAGTGCAGCTTTGCGGATTGATTGTCCCGCTTTGCTTCAAGGATCATCTGTGCAGAAGCGTCCGTAGCCTCGATGTGCACCGCCGCATCCACGATGCTCTTTGCGATAAGCCCCGTGCCGGTGGCAACCTCCAGTACGGTTTTTGCTTTCACCACCGGCCTGATCAGCTCATACATCTTCTCATACGCCGCCCGGTCCTTTCGCATGAAACGGTCGTACCGACCGGCATTCTTGTCCCAGAAGCCCTTGCGTTCGTGCATGGCTATCGCCCCCCAAACAGTTAGAGCAATCTAACTATAACACACGAATCATGCAGTAAGATAAGGCTAACCTTATTTCTTGGCCAAGACGCATCTCTTCGGTTTTGCTTATAACGGTGTGAGTCAGATACTAAGCTGGAGCTGAAGAAGGAGCTTGGCGGACAGGTAGGTCGATACCGGTTCCCGGAACGGTGATCCAGCCAATTACACCAGGGCTCTAGTCATGCAGGTAAACCCAATCCATGACGGGAAATAGGTCCTTTTCTCTAGCTCGACGTCTTTCGGAGCTTGACGATTTGGACTGATGGAGGTGAGAAGTCCCTCACTGCGCCAATACCAGAAGATTGCGCTATAGACATCTCTCCGACCCTTTGAATCACCCCTTTTCACGCCACCCGCTACGAACCCCGGCGGAAACTAGGGAGTGATTAAAAAGGCGACCTGCGGTTTTGCGAATCAATTGAGTCATTCACAAAATCGCGAATTAAGGGCCTGATTCGCCCAAATTGCGCACGAATTGGCCCTTAGGCGGTACGACGCGACACGCATCGACAACACTCGGACTGGATTAGTCACTGAGCGGGAATAGCGGGAACTGGCTTTTGAACTCGCGTTTTGATACCGTCGAGTACCGCCTGATGCTGTTTCGGCGCCGCCATAGAGTAAAGCCACCAGCGAAATAACGGGAATAACAGCCTCTGGACCCTCTGGTTCGGAGGCTTTCTTTTTCGTTCTGCTCGGAAAGAGCCCCTTGCCAAAGCCCCTTGAGCATCGGGCGGCATTATCGAGCGTGGGCGTTATCGTAGGTATCTTTGATTTCTTCTGGCAAATTGTCGGGAATCAGCGCCTTCACTCTATCCTCGTTGCCATCTTGGATTGCCTGCTCGTAGTACCAGCATTTGTACTTCAACATGTCCAGCGCACGGTTCATGTTCGCGATCTCCGACTCCATGCGGGCCTTTCGCTCCTCGAACATGGCCTTGCGTTTGGGGTATGTTGAGGGACCCTCCGCGCACCATTCCATGAACAGCCGGATGTCCTTGATCTCCATCCCCGCCTTCTTTAGGCATTCGATGACCCGAAGCGCCTCGAGTTCCGTATCGCTGAACCGGCGAATGCCGGACGCCCGCTCCAGCCCCGGGAACAATCCCTGTTTGTCGTAATATCGCAGCGTAGAAGTGGGCAAACCGAACATCTCCGACACTTGTCCGATTGTGTACATGGCTCCTCCGAAACAATGTCGAATTCATTCCTTGACCTAAAGTCAGGTTTAGGTATTACCTTCATTCTCGTTAATAAAACAGAGAATGCAAGGGATGTTTCGTAATGAGCAAAAAGGTTTTGATAGTTTCTTCAAGTCAACGAAAGCATGGCAATTCCGAGACGTTGGCGGACGCTTTCGCCAACGGTGCGCGGGAAGCGGGCCACAGCGTTGAGACCGTGCGTCTGCGCGAGAAGCAAATGGGCTTCTGCAGGGGCTGCCTTGCCTGCTTAAAGTTGGGGCGTTGCGTCATCCAAGACGATGCCGTGGAAATTGCCGCCAAGATGCACGACGCTGATGTCCTGGTGTTCGCAACGCCCGTTTACTACTACAGCGTCTGTGGCCAGCTCAAAACCATGCTGGACCGCGCTAACCCGCTTTTTGGCTCCGATTATGCATTCACCGAGGCATATCTGTTGGCGACGGCGGCGGAGAACGGGCGCTCGACCTTCGACGGGGCGAAAAAGGCGATGCAGGGATGGGTTGACTGTTTCTCCCGCTGCACGCTCGCTGGAACGGTATTCGCCGGCGGCGTGAACGGTGTGGGCGATATCGCCGGGCATCCCGCTCTGGAGCAGGCGCGACAAATGGGCATGGGAATCTAAGCGGGCCGTTTAGCCGCGCGGAAGTAGATTAGTGTCCAAACCATCGACAGGAGGAAATTGATCATGGCAATTAAGCAGACGGCGGGCAGAGATGCCCTGGGGGAGTTTGCTCCCAAATTCGCACAGCTCAATGACGATGTGCTGTTCGGCGAGGTGTGGAGCCGAGAGGGCGAGCTCTCCTTGCGCGATCGTAGCATGGTGACGGTGGTGGCCCTGATGTCGCAGGGACTGACGGACTCTTCGTTCAAATATCACTTGGCGTCCGCGAAGAACAACGGCGTGACCAGGGCGGAGATAGCGGAAATCCTTACGCACGCGGCGTTTTACGCGGGCTGGCCCAAGGCGTGGGCGGCCTTTCGCATGGCGAAGGAGGTCTGGGCAGATGACGATGCCGCTGATGCAAGAGCTGAGCATCAAAACGAGATGGCCTTTCCCATCGGTGCCCCCAACGACGCATTTGCGAAGTACTTTATCGGGCAAAGCTACCTCGCGCCCCTTTCCACCGAGCAGGTCGGCGTCTACAACGTGACGTTCGAGCCCGGCTGCCGCAACAACTGGCACGTCCATCACGCCAAAAGCGGTGGCGGACAGATTCTCGTCTGCGTGGCTGGTCGAGGGTTTTACCAGGAATGGGGTAAACCGGCACAGGAGCTGTGCCCTGGCGACGTGGTTAACATCGCCCCGGGTGTGAAACATTGGCACGGTGCGGCGCCCGATAGCTGGTTTTCTCATCTCGCGGTGGAGGTTCCGGGCGAGGAGGCCTCCAACGAGTGGTTGGAGCCCGTGGACGACGAGCAATACCTTAAAGCGTCTGACAAGGAGGCTTAAGCATGGAGCAGTTGAATCTGACGCAAGAGTGGGACAAGGTGTTCCCCAAAAGCGGCAAGGTCGAGCACAGCAAGGTGACCTTCCACAATCGATACGGCATCACGCTGGCGGCCGATGCCTACGTGCCGAAGAATGCGGAAGGCAAACTGCCCGCCATCGCCATTAGCGGCCCGTTTGGCGCGGTGAAGGAGCAGTCATCCGGTCTGTACGCGCAGAAAATGGCGGAGCTGGGCTTTTTGACAATCGCTTTCGACCCGTCCTATACCGGCGAGAGCGGCGGTACGCCCCGCTATGTAGCATCTCCGGACATCAACACCGAGGACTTCTGCGCAGCGGTGGATTTCCTCTCTGTGCAGGAAAACGTTGACCCGGAGCGTATCGGCATCATCGGTATCTGCGGTTGGGGCGGCATGGCAGTCAATGCGGCGGCCATCGACACCCGTATCAAAGCTACCGCGGCTATGACCATGTACGATATGACCCGCGTGACCGCAAACGGCTATTTTGACGCCGAGGATTCCGAGCAGGCACGCTTTGAGAAGCGAAGAGCACTGAACGCGCAGCGCACCGAAGACTATAAAAACGGCAGCTACTCGCTTGCGGGCGGCGTAGTCGATCCGCTGCCGGAGGACGCGCCGCAGTTCGTGAAGGACTATTTCGCCTACTACAAGACTCCGCGTGGTTACCATCCCCGCAGCCTGAACTCCAACGGTGGCTGGAATGTGACGTCCTCGCTGTCGTTCCTGAATATGCCGATTTTGCAATATAGCAGCGAAATCCGCTCTGCTGTGTTGCTGGTGCATGGCGAGAAGGCGCACTCCCGCTATTTCAGCGAAACCGCGTACGGCAAGCTGACTGGGGACAACAAGGAATTGTTCATTATCCCCGGTGCCAGCCATACCGACCTCTACGATCAGATGGACATCATTCCGTTTGGAAAGCTGAAGGCATTCTTTGAGGAATACCTGAAATAAGGCGTGCCTCGATTCAATGCCAAGTCTCTAGCAACGATTCTTCTGAAGAGTGGGAGTAGCTGAAACGAGGCGATTGAATAACTCCATCCGTTTTGGTTACAACGAAATGTGTGCCGCGCGCCTGCGGCATGAAGGGGGGAGATTTCTATGAATATCGTTGTATTGAGTGGTAGCCCGCGCAAGGGCGCCAATACCGACACCATGGTCGAGGCGTTTGCCGAGACCGCGCACGAGGCCGGCCATACGGTCGAGGTCATCCGTGTTGCCAGCAAGAAGATCGCCGGCTGCTTGGGATGCCAGTACTGCTTTGCCCATGAGGGCACCTGTGTGCAGAAGGACGACATGGCCGACGTGATCGAGTCACTGATAGACGCCGACATGGTTGTCTTCGCTTCGCCTATCTACTGGTTTGATATCACTGCGCAGGAGAAAGCCACCATTGACCGCCTGTATGCCTTCGGTGCCACGGGTTTCCCGTTCACCAAGACGGCCCTTTTACTCGATAGCCACAGTGAGGGCGTCTATGATGCGGCGATCGCTATGTACAAGTCAACCTGCGCGTACTGCAAGTGGGAGGACCAGGGCATTGTCACGATTGGCGGCATGACCGAGCGCGACAGCATGGCATCGTCGCCCAAGTTGAAAGAGGTGCGAGAGTTCGCTCGCAAGCTCGCCTAAGGACAAGAGGAGCGCATGGCAATCAGCGTTGGTGGAAATGCTTGCTATCCTTACCAAGAGATAGGGGTGTATTCCCTCAAGTGCCGTATAGAACAATTTTTAAACGCAGAAAAATAACTGAAAACAAATTAATTCGCGTTAAAATATTGTCAAACAGAAGTTCATGAGGGAAGGTTGCGCATGCGTCGCAAGGCAGACGAGCTCCTTAGGGAATGGCGAGACAGAGCCGATAGAAAACCTTTGCTGGTCAAAGGCGTGCGCCAGTGTGGCAAGACCTATTTGCTCAGAACGTACGCCCAGGGTCTTTTCGAATCGGTTGTCTACGTTAATCTTGAGAACGACCGGTCGGCGCGAGCGGATTTTTCGGGCGGTCTTGACCCTCATTCGATTGTACGCGCGATCGAGGCTCGTACGGGACAGCGTATCGTGCCTGGCAAAACCTTACTGTTCATTGATGAGATCCAGGCATGCGAGGAAGCGCTCACTTCCCTTAAATACTTTTGCGAAGATGCTCCCGAGTATTACGTTGCGGCTGCTGGGTCGCTTCTTGGGGTTGCCATTAACCATCAGTCGTATTCGTTCCCCGTTGGAAAGACCGACTTGATCGAGATGACTCCACTCGATTTCGAGGAGTTTCTCTGGGCAATGGGGCACGATCAGCTGGTCGACGAGATACGCTCGTCATTCGAGTTAATGGGTCCTCTTGCGCCAAGCCTTCATGAAAAGGCGCTTAGGCTCTATCGACAGTATCTTGTTGTTGGCGGAATGCCCGAGGCGGTCCAAACGTATATCGATGATCAGTCAATCATTGATGTGGCCGAAAAGCATCGGATTATTCTCGACGGATATTCCGCCGACACCAATAAATATGCTGATGAACGCTTGAGCGCAAAGACGCGTGCGTGCTTCGATTCCATTCCACAGCAGCTTGCCAAAGAGAATCGCAAATTTCAATACAAGGTAGTGCGAGCGGGGGGCAATGCGTCTCTCTTTGGAGATGCTCTCGACTGGCTTGTATTGTCGGGTACGGTGGCGCGCTGCAGCCTAGTCGGGCAGATCGAAAGCCCTTTAGAGGCCTTCGTTAACCCTTCTGCTTTTAAAATCTATCAGGCGGATACAGGGCTGCTCGTCTCCAAGGCCGGTGCTCAACGCGCCGATATTCTTGCCGGCATCGGCGGCACATTCATGGGTGCACTTACCGAAAACTACGTCGCCCAACAGCTTTCAGCCATGGGCTATCCGCTGCATTATTGGGCGCGAGATAATCGTGCGGAAATCGACTTTGTAGTAGAGAAGCAGGGATGCTTGTCTGCGATTGAAGTCAAGGCGGGAGAGAACACAAGATCTCGAAGCCTGTCCTCACTTAAAAAGACCCATCCGGGCGTACGCCTTATCAGGCTATCGACTAAGCCCTTTGGAATGAATGATGGGCTTATGTCTGTTCCACTTTATGCGGCATTTTGTCTATAGGGATGATGCTGGTGTAATGCATAGGGCCCAGGGCACAGCGTTTACTGCGCTCCGGGCCCCGCTGCTTTGTAAAACCATGACGGTTTAGTCGCCGTTGTTTTAGTCAAACAGGCTCGGCATGTCGTTTTCCTTCATGAGGGCACCGGCGGAGGGCAGGCTCTGCGCGGTGAACTTTTCGGCCGAGACACCGGCGCCAAGAATCTCCTCGGTCGTGCCGACGGTGGTGACCGAGCGGCCCTTCTTGGCCGTGAAAGCCTGGACGCCCTGCGTGTTGGTGGTCGTCTTGGTCTTAAGCAGCGACGTGTTGAAGTTCATCAAACGATAGTCGCTCGAGACCAGCGCGATGTCGCGATCTTCCTTGAGCACCTGGGCATACAGCAGCTTGCTGCCACCGTAGATGGCGTTCTTGAGGCGCTTACGGTTGGTCTTGGTGACGTATCCAGAAAGCGCGACGCGCACCACGCGGCCGTTCTCAAAGACAAACAGCACGTCGGCCTTGTAATCCTCGGCGTCGATGACCCAGATGACGCTCTCGTCGGGTTCCATCTCAAGATCGGTCGGCAGGTACGAGCCCAGCTGGGCCGACTTGGTGTCCTCAAACGCTGCAACCTTGCACTTGTACACCTGGCTCTTGTTGGTAAAGACCAGCAGCTCGTGGGTGTTGGAGGACGGGAACTCGATAAAGGGTTTGTCGCCGTCCTTGTACCTGAGCGTGGTCGCCTTCTTGAGCACGCGGTCCGTCATCTTTTTAAGGTAGCCATCGCGCGAGAGCATGATGGTGACCGGGTACTCCTCGACCTCGGGCTCCAGGCTCACCTCGATGACCTCATGGGGCTCGATCCTGCCCGTGCGGCGCGGCATCACGTACTTTTTGTTGACCGCGGCCAGCTCGTCGCTGATGACCTTCTTGATGTTCTCCTCGCTCGAGAGGATCTCCTCAAGCTCGGCAATCTCGCCCTCGAGCTTGGCGATGTCCTTGGTGCGGTTGAGGATGTACTCCTCGTTGATGTTGCGGAGCTTAAGCTCGGCAACAAACTCGGCCTGGGTCTCGTCGATGTCGAAACCCTTCATAAGGTTGGGCACGACCTCGGCTTCGAGCTTGGTGCCGCGGATGATGGCGATTGCCTTGTCGATGTCGAGCAAGATCGCCTCGAGGCCGTGCAGCAGGTGCAGGCGCTCGGACTTTTTGCCCAGGTCAAAGTTAATGCGGCGGCGCGTAGACTCAATACGCCACTTGACCCACTCGTGCAGGATCTGGCGCACGCCCATAACGCGGGGGTAGCCATCGACCAGCACGTTGAAGTTGCACGAGAACGAATCCTGCAGCGTGGTCGAGCGATAGAGCTTGGCCATGAGCTTGTCGGGGTCGACACCTCGCTTAAGGTCGATAGCGATGCGCAGGCCCGAAAGGTCGGTCTCGTCGCGGATGTCAGCGATCTCCTTGACCTTGCCCTCCTTGGAGAGCTTGACGATGCGCTCGATGATGACATCGGTCTTGGTGGTGTAGGGGATCTCGTACACCTCGATGATGCGCTCTTCGGGAATCCAGCGCCAGCGGGAGCGAATCTGGAAGCTGCCAAGGCCGGTCTCGATTATCTTTTCCATCTCCTCGCGGCGGTAGATAATTTCGCCGCCGGTCGAGAAGTCGGGCATGGGCATGTACTCGAGCAGGTCGCAGTCGGGATCCTGCAGGTAATGCATTGTGGCGGTACAGACCTCGTTGAGGTTGAAACCGCAGATATCGGATGCCATGGCGACGCCGATGCCCTTGTTGGCCGAGACGAGGATGTTGGGGAACGTGGTGGGCAGCAGGCGTGGCTCCTTCATGGCGCCGTCGTAGCTGTCGACGAAGTCGACCGGGTCCTTGTCGATGTCCTTGAAGATCTCGGCGCTAATGGGGGAGAGCTTGGCCTCGGTATAGCGCGAGGCGGCGTAGCTCAGGTCGCCCGAATAGTACTTGCCAAAGTTGCCCTTCGACTCCACGAAGGGGGCGAGCAACGCCTCGTTGCCGGTGGCCAGGCGCACCATCGTCTCGTAGATCGCGGCGTCGCCGTGCGGGTTGAGCTTCATGGTCTGGCCCACGATGTTGGCGCTCTTCTGGCGCTCGCCCTTGAGCAGACCCATCTTGTACATGGTGTAGAGCAGCTTGCGGTGCGAGGGCTTAAAGCCGTCAATCTCGGGGAACGCACGCGAGACGTTGACGCTCATAGCGTAGGGCATATAGTTGACCTCGAGCGTCTGCGTGATCGGCTGATCGGTGACCTCGGAGTGCAGGCCGATGACGTTCTCGGCGTTGACCTGCTTTTTCTTGGGCTGGTTCTTCGTCTTCTTCTTTGCCACGATTTCCTCTTGAACTTCTTATGGGCCGTCGTTATCGATTTGCTGCTACTGCAGGTCCAGCTGGTCCAGGTATTCCTTGCCGTGCTCGGAGATGTGACGCTTGCGGCCCGCCTCGTCGTTGCCCAGCAACAGGTTGAACATGGTCTCCATCTTGGTGACGTCCTCGGGTTCTACCTTGATCAGGCGGCGCGTCTCGGGGTTCATGGTGGTGAGCCACATCATGTCCGGATCGTTCTCACCAAGACCCTTGGAGCGGTTGATCGAGCACTTCTGGTCGCCAATCTCCTTGAGGATGCCGTTCTTCTCGAGCTCGGTGTAGGCAAAGTAGGTCTTCTCTTTGCAGTTGATCTCGTAGAGCGGCGACTCGGCGATATACACGTAGCCCTCGTCGATAAGTGTGGGCACCAGGCGGTAGAGCATGGTGAGTACGAGCGTGCGGATGTGATAACCGTCGACGTCGGCGTCCGTACAGATGATGACCTTGTTCCAGTTGAGATTATCCAGGTCAAAGGCACCGAGGTTCTTGATGCGCTTGTCCTTGATCTCTACGCCGCAGCCCAGCACGCGCATGAGGTCCATGATGATGTCGGACTTAAAGATGCGCGGGTAGTCCTCCTTCAGGCAGTTGAGGATCTTACCGCGAACGGGCATAACGCCCTGGAACTCGGCATCGCGCGAGGTGCGGATGGCGCCTGCTGCCGAGTCGCCCTCTACGATGTAGATCTCGCGACGGTCCTTGTCTTTGGAGCGGCAGTCGATGAACTTCTGCACGCGGTTGGCCATGTCGGTCTTCTGCTGCAGATTGGTCTTGATGCTCTGGCGCGTCTTCTCGGCGTTCTCGCGCGAGCGCTTGTTGATGAGCACCTGCTCCATGATCTTGTTGGCGGCGTCTTTGTTCTCGATCAGATAGGTCGAGAGGCGCTCCTTAAAGAATGCCGTCATCGCCTGCTGGATAAAGCGGTTATTGATGGCCTTCTTAGTCTGGTTTTCGTAGGACGTCCGGGTGGAGAAGCAGTTGGTCACCAGCACCAGACAGTCCTGGACGTCCTGCCACTTAATGCCGCTCTCGTTTTTGTTGTACTTGCCCTGTTGCTTGATGTAGGCATCGATGGCGCTGGTCAGAGCACTACGGGCGGCCTTTTCGGGCGAACCGCCGTTCTCGAGCCATGACGAGTTGTGGTAGTACTCCTGCATCATGAAGGTGCGCGAGAAGCACATGCACGCGGTAATCTTGACGTTGTAGTCGGGCAGGTCCTCGCGGTCGCGACCGCGGCGGTCGGCCTCGATAAAGAAGGGCTCGGTGAGGTAGTCGGCACCGACCTTCTCGAGCACATAGTCCTCGATGCCCTTGGGGTAGCAAAAGTCCTCTTCGGAAAACTCGCCATCGTCGCCCTCGATGCGCAGGCGGAAGGTAACGTTGGCGTTGACCACGGCCTGGCGGCGCATGGTCTCGCGATACCAATCGTGGGGGATGCTGATGGAGGTGAAGACCTCAAGATCGGGGCGCCACTTGATGGTGGTGCCGGTGCGGTCCTCGTCGCTGGGCTCAATCTCGAGCGCCTTCTTTTTGGCGCCGACGACCTTGCCCTTCTTAAAGTGTAAGGAGTACTTGTTACCGTCACGCCAGACGGTGACGTCCATGTACTCGGAGGCGTACTGGGTCGCGCAGGAGCCCAGGCCGTTGGTGCCGAGCGAGAAGTCGTAGTCGCCGCCCTGGTTGTTGTTATACTTGCCGCCGGCGTAGAGCTCGCAAAAGACGAGCTCCCAGTTAAAGCGCTTCTCGGAGGGGTTCCAGTCGAGCGGGCAGCCGCGGCCGTTGTCCTCTACCTGGATGGAGCCATCGCGAAAGGCGGTAAGGGTGATGAGCTTGCCGTAGCCCTGGCGCGCCTCGTCAACGGCGTTGGACAGGATCTCGAAGGCGGCATGCGCGCAACCGTCGAGTCCGTCCGAGCCAAAGATGACGGCGGGGCGCAGGCGTACGCGCTCCTCGTCCTTGAGCTGACGAATACTGTCGTTACCATAGTTTGCGGTGTTTTTTGCCATGCTCGCTCTCTCGATGCTCCTTTGCTGCGTTTAAGTCATATAGATAGTCAAGGTAGCATAGCCCGGCCCATAGGCGATTCCAACCAACACGAAATCCATCGAACAATCGTTCGGATTAACGGGTATAGTGTTTAGTGGTAACGCGGCATTGTTAAACAAATTTGGATACAAACGAATTTTATTTAATAGGGACCTAGTTTTACTAAACAAAATCGAATGATGCTGATTGCACGAGCGGGCACAGCGATCGACTATCAATCACATTTACTCGGACAAAACCGAGTCGGTTCTTTCCGAGTAAGTTTGAATAGCGAATCGAAATTGTTATGTCCACATGGCGATGGCGAACATGGTTTCCATAATGACAGATATAGTTGACATCTTTTGATTGATGCAATATATTTCTGTCATGTTGCAACGGATATCTGTCTACATTTACGAAAGGAACTCCATGCCGGGCAAAAAGAACCTACGCATGAAGGCGGCACGCGCGGCGGCTGGCCTTTCGCAAGCTGACTTAGCCCAAGCCGTGGGCGTTACGCGCCAAACCATCGGCCTTATCGAGGCGGGCGGCTACAACCCCACGCTCAATTTGTGCGTGGCAATCTGTAAGGCGCTGCGCGTTACGTTGAACGACTTGTTTTGGGAAGACGAAACCGACGCCGACCCTAATGCTCTTTAGGAGTTCACTATGAAATATGAAGATCTGAAAATCGTGCAAAAGTGGCGTGAATATGCCGGCCCAAAGGATGAGCGTCTGGAGGCTGAGAACGCGAAGATTTACAAGATTGGCTTCGTGCTGCTTTCGTTTGGCATGTTGATGATCTTTTTCTACCAGTTTATAGCTCGACAGGTTGCGTGGGTTCACAGCGACGCCAGTGAAATGCCGCATGGCTTTGCAACGCCGTTCGAGGCAGCCATGTATTTGTGGCTCGTTCTCGTGATGTTGATTTGCGCAGGACTGCAAACGCGGAAGGGCTATGTCGATACCAATCGTTTTGGGCAAACCGAGCATCTTCCTGTTGGATATTTCCTGCTTGTCAGCGGTCTTAGCGGCGCCGCGTTCGCGCTTGTTATTGCCGCAATGCGCTGTATCGCTGAGGCGCAGATCGTACCGCTCGAAAGCGTCTTTTGGTTGGCGAACCTGGCCACGGGCGTGTTCTGCGGTGCGACGATTTTCGCGGCCACGTTTGCTGTCCTGTGCGCAACGTTTTTCACGGCGAAAAGACGCCGTGCCAAGCTCGAGGCAGAACTCGACTCTTCAGACGACATTTAATGCGTAATGGGCCGGCTCTGGGTATCCAGAACCAGCCCATTTTGATGTTCGATGAGCCGAGTCGGCGCCTCTCACAAAAGTAACTAGGAGCTAGCGAGGCCTATCCGAATTGTCCTCATAGGCGGTGTCTTTTTCGAGCGCCGTGCGGCGGGCGCTGTAGGCGACGAGGCCGGCGCCTGCCACGGCGAGCGCTGCAGCGGCTGCCGTAAGGGGAGCGTTGACATCGCCCGTGCCCGCAAGCGCGCCCGCTTTTCCGGAGCGCTTGTTAGTGCCGTGGTCCTTGCCGCTGCCGGAGCTGCTTCCGCCGGAGCCGCCGCCCTCGTCAGCGCCGCCGCCACTCGAGCCACCATCGCCGCCCGCTGTCATCGGGGCGTCGTGAAGTCCTGTCGTATCCGCGCTGTCGCAGACGCCGACCTGAACTTCTGAGCGCTCGCATGCCGCGTCGGGCACATGAAGCTCGTGCAATACGGCATCCAGCGCCGAGTTTGCACCCGGTCGAATTTCCTCGAGCGTTACGGGATCGAGCGCCACCAGGTCACGCGCCTTCGCATACAGCGTTACGCGTTTGCCCACTTCGTCGCTCCAACTCTCGGGGATGGCGAAGCTCATGCGGAACTGTGCCGTGCAACCCGGTGCCAGCACGGCGTTGCCGTTGTCGGCTACCAGCGGGTGCGTCGCAAAATGTTCGCCCAGCGTCTCGAGTGCGTACTTCACGTGTGCCATGTCGTTGGCCGAAGCGTCCTCGGCAAGCTCTGGATCGTAGATCGATGCCATACGTGCGTTCACTCCGAATTCGATGGATGCGCTGGAGAACGGCTGGCTGGAGCCCTCTCGATACAGATCGATCGTGCCGGCGGTCAGCAAGGTGTTGCCGTCGTTTCGCACCGTGACCATGAAGGATTCGCCTGCTGCTCCGGGCACCACTGCGCCCGAGGTGGCAACCGCGCCCGTCGGAGTGGCACATGCCACCAAGGGTACTTCGATACCGTGCAGCTCTGCCTCGCTCTGCTCCGCGCTCACAATGTGCGTGGCGAGCGCGGAGAGCATGCCTCCCGACGTCAAAAAAGTCGTTATCTGATCGATGGGATGGTCCAGCTCGCACATCACGAACGGCTCCGTGAACAAATCGCGTGCCAAGGTGCTGGCGAAGATGCGGAAGTGCTTGCCCATCACTGCTACCGGGTTGCCTTCTTCGTCGTAGGTTTGTCCAACCTTGCCATCGGTGTTCTCCACATAGAGCACGCACCTGCCGTTGTTGCTTACGCTAAACGATGCCGGGCCACAGCCTGCGGCACCCACGGGCTGCGTTGCAAATGCCAATGCGCCTCGCGTCCAAGTAATATGCTGCAGCTGCTCGTTGACGGTGGCCAAAAAGCCCGAATGTTGTGGCCACGGCACCGCATGGGGCACCGTGGCGTCTGGTGGCATAACGCCCCAGCCCGCAATGGACTGGCCGATCACGGCGTACGATGCGCAGCCGCAACCGTCTGCGGTCTCGTACGCAACGGGCACCACCATTTTTCCGTTGATATTCTCGGGCTCACCCAATTCGATGCTTGACGGTGCTTGCGGAAAGCGGAGAACTTGGCGGAACGTCAGGCTGTCGCCCGAAACGTCCGACCACAGTGTGAAGCACTCCAGCGCAACCTCAGCCTCGCTGCCGAGCGCCTTCTCTGCGGTGGCTCCGCGGCGGTGGAGGTAGGCACCCGACAGGCGTCCGTCGACCAGCGTCTTGCCCACCGTGATACGCGGGCACTGCAGGCAATGGTAGCCATCCTCTTGCAGGCGGCCGCGCGAGATGCTGCGCCATGACGTATGCGACACCACGCGGATCTCGTCATTACTTATGCGCAGGCGCACGACGGACAGTATGCCGGCTGTGCTTGCCGTATCGAAAAGGGTGTTGTCGCCGTCGCGGCGCTCGCCCGAGACCAGCAACACGTAGGCGTCCTGGTTTCCTCTTCCGTCCGTATATTCCACCACGTCGAAGTCGTAATCGTATATGCCGTCGCGCTCCACGTCGTTCTCGCCAAACCCAAGGGGAAAGTCCACGGGTGTGGGAGCGGACCACGTGCCGTTTGCCTTTGTGTGCACCACCAGGCGCGAGCGTCCATTGTCGCCGTAGCTCACCGAGGCGATACGGAACAGGCATTCTACGCCGGCAATCATTGCCAGCTTCATGTGAGCTTCGCTGAGCACGCCGGAAAACAGCACACTGTCGCTCGAGGGTTTGATGCCGCCGCGATCGTCCTCCGACACGCCGGCAGAATTGGCGTTGGGGTCCGCAACGGCGTTCGTCGCCTGCCCGATATAGGTGTACTTATACATCGGCGCGGCGTTGTCGTCGTTCTCTATCAGTGCATGGACGAAATGCTCGATCTGTCCCGTGTCGTCGCTTTCTGCATCCGACTCGAGCTCAATGCGCGTGACCGCCCGGTTCCAATCGCGTACGGTAGGCGCGACGTTTGCGGCAGTAGCCTTAACCTCGGCGCGTGCGAGCAGCTCGGCGTTGGTGACGATGGTGGCCGATGCGATAAATTGCGGCACACCACCTGCCTCGGCGTTGCCGGGCGTGCCGAAGCAGGCATCCAACGTATAAGGCGTATTTCCACCCAATGCCAGCTCAGAGCGCTGGAGTACATACTGGTCGCCATTGTTCGCCGACATATTCCACGAATCGATGAGTGTGGGCCACGACCCCGACCAAGCCTTGGTGGTCCACTTGAACATTACGAACTGGAGTATCACATCGACATCGACGTCTGCACCTACGCGCAGCCGCGGAAGCTGGTGTCCATCTGCCTTCTCGTACCCAATGAACAGCGTGAGGGATGCAGCACCGCGCACGGCAGACGAAGCGACGCCTGCAACGCCGGCGCCAAAGGTGACGGCAAGCCCGATCTGGATGGTGAACGAGCCCGACGTGTTTGAATAGTCGAGCGAAATGTTTTTAAAAAACGCCGCGCCGCTGCCGTGCGTGTGGGCACCCACAGCGAGCGCCAGCTTCGCCAGCACCCAAGGGTTGACGTTTAGGAAAAATGGCACCGGTCCTAGGGTAAACTGCTCGGTCCAATTGAGGTCGGTTCTTACCTGGAAGAGGGCCTTAATATTGCCGTATGCGGGGTCGTTGTTGTTACCCCAGGTTTTGCCCACCCAATCGTAGGCAAGCGAGCCGTACAGCTGTGTGGCGATATCCATCGTGAACAGCGGCGTGCAATGGTGGCGAAGGAGCTTGGTGTTTCTTGGATCGGTGCCCGAACCGGCACTCATACTCTTGTACTGATTCCACTTCCCCTCCATCTCGTCGAGGTAGCGGTTTGCCTGCTTGGCGCCCGACTCGCGCGGCGATTTCTTCCAGTACTCCGGATCCGGATTGCCCGAATCGTTCATATAGCTGGCTGGTTTGTATCCTCCACCAAACAGCACGTATCCAGCAAACGAGAAATCGAAGAGGATCGGAAATGTGGGCATCCAACACGTGAACTTATTACCACCGATGCCGGGAAACGCCGCTGGGAAATCAAACGGGGTGATCTCTTGGTCCATGGTAGTGGGGACGATAGTGGTCGAGCCCGATTCTGCCTTTGCGGCCGGCGCGGTGACAACGGCCATGGGGGAGGAGAGCGTATAGGTCTTGCCCTGGTAGTCGAGGACAAAGCGCAACTTGCATCCTTCCTCCAGAAGGCTCGACGCTGCATCGAGGAACTTGTCTTCGAGTGTGAACGTCGCCAGATTATCCGCGCCCGATGCGCTGGCCTTGATCTGACCGATCTGCGTGACGGTTTCGGGTGAGCTGCCCGCGGCAGACGTCACTTTGTTGATGCGCAGCGTTGCCTGTCCGCCCTGTGGCAGATGTGCCTGAACGGTAAAGGCGTGCGTATCGGGCTGCTCGTTTGCCGTGTCGTCTTTCGGCAATGCCATAAACGTGGCTTCAGCGTACTGGATGTCCCATTCGTCGAATGTGAGCTGGCGGAAGTACGGCTCGCCGTCGGAAAGCGGACGCGTGGGCGCGGTTATGGCGGTGCCGCCCTGAATGCGCGCAAGGGGAATCTCGACATCACGGTAGCCCGCCATACTAATGGAGATGCCGCCGTTAAAGTCGTACGCGTCAAGGAGCGTTGCCTCGTCCACGTAGCCTTCCGAAAGCGGCGCGACCTCAAAGATGGCCGTGCCTTCGTCGTCGGTCGTGGCGGTGAGCTGCTTGCCTGCGGCATAGCGTGATGTGAGCGTGACCTGGGCACCTGCGATGGGCGCATTCTTGTTGGCGACGTCGACCACGACCACACCAAACATGGTGCGCGAGAGAACGAGCACCTTAAAGGGACCTTCTTCGTCGGCATAGGCCGCGGTGGGCGCGAACGGCAGCAGGAAGGCATTTTCGCTTCCCGGCATGCGAGGCAACATAATGCTCGCTAGCGAGGACGCTCCGGCAACAAGTAACGAACGGCGATCAAGCATCTTGGACTCCCATCCCGCAAATATCGGTGGAAATAATCCAATTTTGCGAGAAGGCGCTTCGTGGCGGTAGTGCCGTTCGATGGCCAAAATGTCCAAATTGATCGAGCGAAGCGCCGGGTTCCAGAACGCGTTCGATGCGCTTGCCAGCCCGGTCGCTAACGCAACATATGCGCGACCAGCTCGGCGCGTGTGCCGATGCCAAGCTTTGCGTATACGCCGGATAGGCGGTTTTTAACGGTGCCCGGCGACACGCCCATATGGCGTGCGATTTCGGCGTTGGTCCACCCACGGCAGGCGAGCATGGCCATGGTGAACTCCGTGGTCGTTAGATCGTCGGCCACGTCCTCGCCCGAATCGGGGTTGTGGATGCGCCGCCAGCCGTAGCTGAATCGATACGTGATCTCGATGATGCGAGCGAAATCGTCGGGGTATTGCGATTTTAAGCATGCCTCGATAAGCCCCTGCAAAAGGCCGTGGTGCTCGCCAATGAGCTCGATAAGGCCGTCGGGACGCGCAATGTCCCAAGCGGCTCCGAAGTGTGCCTTTGCGGCGTCGACGTCTTTGAGACTCATGCAGGCCATGGAAGCCGACAGGTGCAGGAACAGCTCCGAGATGGGATAACTTCCCTGTTTCATAATCAGGGCGTTTTCCGCCATGCCCAGGCTGCGGCCGTATTCGCCGCGCAGATACAACGCGTGCGCCATCACGTAGCTGGCGAACAGGCGCAGGCCTTCGGGCAGATGCGCCGCAAGCGGATAAAACTCTTCGGCAGAATACGGGGAAGGCAAGTGCAGCAGGACACTCGCGGCCGAGGCGAACAGGATATGCATGGCGTGGATGGCGGACGATTCCTCGTCGGCCGGCGTATCGAGGATGCCAGCAAGGCACCGGCGTGCGTCGGCGATACGGTTGAGCGACAGACTGGCGTATCCGCAGATAAAGCATGCGGAATAGCGCAGCGCGGGATCGGTGGCGTCAAGATAGGGGCGTGCTGTTTCGGCGGCGAGTGTGGCCTGTCCGCGAAAGTACAGCGCTTCTGCCGTGGCGATGGTGCGTGAATCGGGGTCGGAAATGCCTGCAACCGCAGCGTCAATCTGCCCCGGCACAAAGGCGGTGCACATCAACGGCATGGGGATGCATGGGTAGCCATCGCAGTCCATCTTCCATCTCCCATCAGGTGGCAACATTAGCAGCAATTGTACTCCTGTTGCTCGGGACTGGAATTTGTGGGTATCGCCTACGATTATGCCGAACGTATAAAGGAAGAGTCTATTGGCGATACTCTTAAGGTGGTTGTCGAGGCATGGCTGACCTTGGCATAAGGAAAAACTGCCGCCCCTGCAAAAAGCTCTGCCGAAGCGATGGGAAACGAACCTCGCTCTGCATATAATGAGGTCATATGACAGCGCGTTTGCATATGTGCGGCGCGTTCCATCGACCCGAAAAGGAGCCCTGCATGGATCCCAACAAGCGTCCCGACGATATGGTGCGTATCACCACTCCCGAACTTGCTCAGGCGTTCATCGACGAGCAGGTCACCGCAATCCGCGAGCAGATCGGTGACAAGAAGGTTCTGCTGGCCCTTTCTGGCGGCGTCGACAGCTCTGTTGTCGCGGCGCTGCTGATCAAGGCCATCGGCAAGCAGCTTATCTGCGTGCATGTGAACCATGGACTCATGCGCAAGGGCGAGAGCGAGCAGGTCATCGACGTGTTCCAGAATCAGATGGACGCCAACCTGGTCTATGTTGACGCGACTGATCGCTTCCTGGATAAGCTCGTGGACGTCGAGGAGCCCGAGGCCAAGCGTAAGATTATCGGCGCCGAGTTCATTCGCGTGTTCGAGGAGGAGGCCCGCAAGGTCGGTGACGAGGTCAGTTTCCTCGCCCAGGGCACCATCTACCCCGACATTCTGGAGTCCCAGGACGGCGTGAAGGCTCACCACAACGTGGGTGGTCTACCCGAGGACCTGCAGTTTGAGCTCTGCGAGCCCGTTAAGCTGCTGTACAAGGACGAGGTGCGCGTCGTGGGTCGCGAGCTCGGCCTGCCCGAGAACATGGTTGAGCGCCAACCGTTCCCCGGCCCCGGCTTGGGCGTTCGCTGCCTTGGCGCCATCACCCGCGACCGTCTTGAGGCGCTGCGCGAAGCCGACGCCATCGTGCGCGAGGAGATTGACAAGGCAGGTCTGACAATCTGGCAGTATTTTGCCGTCGTGCCCGACTTCCGCGCCACCGGCGTGCGCGAGGGTAAGCGCGCCTACGACTGGCCCTGCATCATCCGCTGCATCAACACCGTTGACGTCATGACCGCCGAGGTGCCCGAGCTCGACTGGGCGCTGCTCAAGCGCATTACCGCCCGCGTCACCGCCGAGGTTCCCCGTATCTGCCGCGTGTGCTACGACCTCACGCCGAAGCCCGTCGGCACGGTCGAGTGGGAGTAAGCTAACTCACCTAGCCCCCGTTTCCGCTTGGAAGCGGGGGCTTTTTGCTGGCGCTTCGCCCAATTTCGCGCATCTTGGGCCTCACGTATCCTGCGAACTAACAGATGTGACAAAGGGGCAGTTCCTTTGTCGCATCTTCGATGTTATGCGCGGGAAGGGTCACGAGCATGGTCGTTCCGCGCTCCGAGCTCTCTTCGACCTCGATGGAGCCGCCGTGGAGTGCGGCAATCTCCCAGACCAGTGCAAGCCCCAGCCCCACGCCGCCATATGCCCTGCTGCGCGATTTGTCGACGCGAAAGAAGGGCTGGAAGATGCTCGTCTGGTATTGCTCGGGAATGCCCGGCCCCTGGTCGCGCACGCGTAGCAGCACGCGGTCGCCTTCGGCGCAGGCGTTGATTTGCACGGTCGAGTTGGGCGCGCTGTAACGTATGGCGTTTTCGGCCAAGTTGAACAGCAGCCGATAGATTAGCGTATCGCTGCCGATCGTTTGCGCGTCGCCCTCACTTGTAAGCGTGATGTCTTTTTGCTCGGCAAGGGGCGCCAGGTCCGTGAGTACTTCTTCGATCATCGGCGCCAGGTCAATCGCATCGTTGCAAGGGACACTGCGCAGCTCGCTCATCTCGAGCAGGGTCTTTGTCATGTGCGTCATCCGCTCGGTCTGCTCCTGCAGCAGCCCGAGCAGGCTCGCTGTATCGGCGTCGACGTCGGGGTGCTCGGCGCAAAACAGCTCAACCTGGGCCTGCATGAGCGCAAGTGGCGTGCGCAGCTCGTGCGCCGCATTGCCCGTAAACTGTCTTTGTGCGGAAAATCCCTCGTCAAGGCGGGCAATCATGTCGTTAAACGACGCGCTGCAGCGCCTGAGTTCAGAGGGCACGTCCTCGCTGATTTTTGTGTCGGCGAGGTTGTCGGGCCGCACGCTCTCGACTTGTGCCGCAAAGGAGCGCAACGGCTGCAACGCATGCCCGCTCACAAAGTAGGCCAGGACGCCTCCGAGCAGCGTCACCGCCGCAGTTATATACCAGCTCGTCGCGCCAAACGATTCTTGGGCGTCGTTCACGACGATGGTCAGCGCATCGTCGAGCTCTTTGTTTGTCGGGTCAAATGAGCTGGGCGAGGCCGCCTCCACCTTGCTGTGCGCCGACGCTTCTGCACCAATCGAGTCCATGTAGCGCATGCCGGAGTAGCCAACCAGGCAATTCATAAGTACGCAGGTTGAACATATCAGCAGTGCCGTCATCAACGTGATGCGCCACTGCAGCGACAGCCGCTTCATTTGCCGTCCTCCATAACGTAGCCTTCGCCGATTCGGTTGCGGATGGGGTCGTGCCCCAACGCGCCGCGCAGCTTTTTGCGCAGCGACGAGATGTGCACGCGGGTCGCGTTGCTAAAGCTGTTGACGCTGCTGTCCCATACATGCTCGATAAGCTCTTCCTGGCTCACCGGCCGCCCCTGGTTAAGCATCAGGTATTCCAAGATGCCGGTCTCCTTGCGCGTGAGGGATAGGGTCTCGCCGCCCACGGAGGCGAGGCGCGCCTTGGTGTCAAAGCTCAACAATCCACAGGTTAGAACAACGTCGCTTTGCGTAAAGCGCCTGAGCGTGAGGCTGCGTATACGTGCCGCCAGCTCGTCAAGATGGAACGGCTTGGTGAGGTAGTCGTTGGCGCCCGCATCGAGCCCCGCTACCTTGTCGGAGACCTCGCCACGTGCCGAGAGCACAAGCACCTTGGTCTCACAATCAGTTGTCCTGAGTTGCCTGAGCACGGTCATGCCGTCGACATGGGGGAGATTGAGGTCGAGCACGACAAGATCAAAGGTCTCGACATCGAGTAGATCGAGGGCCTGCTGCCCGTCGTAGCAGCAGTCGACGCTATAGGCCAAGTTGCGCAGGCTGCGTGCGATCGCATCGCACAGCGCCCGCTCGTCCTCGACGACCAAGATGCGCATAACGTTCTCCTTGCATAGTCATTCACGCTTAACACGGATTTTATAGTCGGTATGGTCCAATGGGTCGCGAAACGAAAGGAGTGGTCAGATTGTTCAAAGCGATTAAGCCTGTGGCGCAGGTGGCTTTGCTGATCGTTGGGGTAGCCATGGTTGGCTTTGGAATTATGCGCGGCGAGGCAGATGCCGTGCTGGCCAAGGCAATCAGGCTGTGCTTGGAGTGTATCGGAATTGGATAAAAGAAAAAACACTGCATCGCATCTTTTGGCGAGATTCCGCGGATTGATTCAGGCGGCGGCGACGCTTGCGACCAATATTCACCTGCCTAACTTTGCCAAGGGCGGTATCTACCAGGGAGCCGGCAAAGCCGTCTGCGTGCCGGGGCTTAACTGCTACTCGTGTCCAGCGGCCTCGGGTGCGTGCCCCATCGGGTCGTTTCAGTCGGTGGTGGGATCGTCTAAGTTCAGCTTTTCGTATTACGTCACCGGAACGCTCATTCTGATCGGCGTGCTACTGGGACGTTTTGTATGCGGCTTTTTGTGTCCGTTTGGATGGCTGCAAGAGCTTCTGCATAAGATTCCCAGCAAAAAGCTCTCCACGAAAAAGCTCAAGCCGCTCACGTACATCAAGTATGCCGTGCTACTGTTTGCCGTGGTGCTACTGCCCGTCTTGGTGGTTAACGATGTGGGTATGGGCGACCCGTTCTTTTGCAAGTACATCTGCCCGCAGGGTGTGCTCGAGGGCGCGATTCCGCTGTCCATCATGAATACGGGAATCCGCTCCGCGCTGGGAAAGCTCTTTACCTGGAAGCTCGCGATTCTCATTGCGGTTGCGGTGCTGAGCGTGTTGTTCTACCGCCCCTTCTGCAAATGGATCTGCCCCCTCGGCGCATTCTACGCGCTCATGAATAGGGTGTCCCTGCTGGGGATTCAGGTTGACGCGTGCAAATGCGTCTCGTGCGGCAAGTGTTCAAGGGCTTGTCAGATGGACGTTGATGTGGTCCGCGCGCCCAATCATGCCGAATGTATCCGGTGCGGAAAGTGCATCGGGGCCTGTCCCGTCGATGCCATCAGCTATCGCTATGGCCTGGATGTGTCGGCGGAAAAGCTTCCCTTGACCGCCGATAAAAAGTAAACAAGCTTCGACAAAACGGAGGAATGACTATGAAGCTTTCTAAGATTGCGGCCCTGTTTATGGTGCCGGTATTGGCCTTGTGCCTTGTGGCATGTTCGGCGCCCGGTGGCAATGTGAGCGAATCTGCGAGCTCCGATCCTAAGATCGCAGAACTCACTGCGCAGAAGCCGGCCAATGCCGACGAGGCCGCCGAGCTGTATGCGAAGCTCATGCAGAAGGAGAACGAGATCTTTTCGAGTGATAACGCGCTGTGGGAAAAGGTATTCAATGCGGCAAATAAAGACTCGGCAATGATTGAGGACGGCAGCAATTACGGCGATTTCCTGCTCAAGACCATCGACGGCGCCAAGGATGAGTTCACGGCGGATGAGCTTAAGACGCTTAAGGCCGGCGCGCAGCAGGTCAAGGAGATCGAGGACAAGCTCATGGCGCTGGAGAAGGAGTTCCCCGGATGTGGCAGCACGCCCGGCGAGGGGGAGAGCGTTGATGCCTCGACCGCGGGCATGACCAACGGCGAGAGCGGGGAGACGAAGTTCCCCAGCTTTAAGGGCAAGGACTTGGACGGCAACGATGTAAACAGCGACGAGCTGTTCTCCAAGAACAAGGTCACCGTCATGAACTTCTGGTTTACCACCTGCAAGCCGTGCGTGGGAGAGCTGGGCGATCTGGAGAAGCTCAACAAGGAGCTTGCCGAGAAGGGCGGCCAGGTCGTGGGCGTTAATTCCTTTACACTCGATGGCAACAAAGACGCGGTGGCCGATGCCAAGGACGTGCTTTCCAAGAAGGGCGTGACGTATAAGAACATCTGGTTTAAGTCGGACAGCGAGGCCGGAAAGTTCACCTCCAACCTGTACTCGTTCCCGACCACCTACGTGATCGACCAGAACGGTAACATTGTGGGAGAGCCGATCATGGGCGGCATCAACTCCGCTGAGCAGCGCGAGGCGCTCAACAAACTGATCGATCAGGCACTCGCGAAGAGCGAACAGTAAGTCCGTGGGACAGACAACTGAAGGGGAGTCGCTGGAAACAGCGACTCTTTTTCTGCTTCGGGGTAGCATCATGGGTATACGTCGAAAGGGCACGCAGCTTTTCGTGCATTGCCTGAGCGGTGCGCGAAGCAACCAAGCTGTGAGTTTTCTTAAGCGTTCTGGGTATGGCAGTGTCAAGAATATCGGCGGCATAAGCGGCTACACGGGAAAGGTGGTGCGTTGGCTATGAAGGTGGTTATCGTTGGAGGCGTCGCGGGCGGCGCATCGGCGGCGGCACGTTTGCGCAGACTCGACGAGCAGGCCCAAATTGTCATCTTTGAGCGCACGGGTTTTGTATCGTATGCCAACTGTGGGCTTCCGTACTACATTGGCGGCGTGATAGAAGAAGAGAGCGCATTGACGCTGCAGTCTCCCAAGGGCTTTTGGGATCGCTTTCGCATTGCGGTCAAGACGAGTCACGAGGTGTTTGCCATCCATCCCGATTCGCATACGGTCGAGGTTCGCAATATGCTGACGGGCGAGGAATTTGTCGAGACGTATGACAAGCTCATCCTGTCGCCGGGTGCAAAGCCGATTCGCCCTGCGTTGCCGGGCATCGACTCGGATAAAATCTTTAGCCTACGCACCGTTGAGGACACGCTGCGTATTCACAGCTATGTTCGAGAGCGGCGACCGAGCAGTGCCGTCGTGATCGGCGGCGGCTTCATTGGCGTCGAGACGGCGGAGAATCTGTGCGAGCTGGGGCTCCAGGTGACCCTTCTGCAGCGTCCCGTCCAGCTTATGAACAACCTGGATTACGACATGGCGACCCTTTTGCATACCGAGGTGCGTGAGCACGGTATCGATCTGCGCCTCAAGGCCGATGTGACAGGTTTTGAGGAAGTTGATGGCCGCGTTGTCACCCATGTTGCGGGCGATGACCCTATCGGAGCCGATATGGTGCTGCTTGCCATTGGCGTGGCACCTGAGAGCCATCTGGCGCAAGAGGCGGGGCTCGAACTGGGCATCAAGGGGGCTATTGTGGTCAACGACCGCATGGAGACCTCTGCTGCCGACGTGTATGCCGTGGGCGATGCCGTGCAGGTCACGCATCAGGTGACCGGCGAGGACGCGGTCATTTCGCTCGCCGGCCCCGCCAACAAGCAGGGGCGTGTCGTCGCCGATGTCATAGCCGGCATGGACAGCTGCTACCTCGGATCGTTGGGCTCATCGGTTATCAAGGTATTCGACTTGACGGCGGCAAGCACGGGACTATCCGAAAAGGCGGCACACGCGGCGGGAGTTGACTGCGACAGCGTGGTCCTGTCGCCCGGTTCGCATGCGGGTTATTATCCGGGTGCAACGCCCATGACCATGAAGGTTGTCTTCGAGAAGCAGGGATTGCGCCTGCTGGGTGCGCAAATCGTGGGCATCGATGGTGTGGACAAGCGTATCGACGTTCTGGCGACTGCCATCCAGGCAGGCATGCGCGGCGATAGGCTTAAGGATTTGGACCTAGCATACGCGCCGCCGTATTCATCGGCGAAGGATCCCGTCAATATGGCGGGCTTTATGATCGAGAACCTCAATCGCGGCATACTGGCGCAGTGGCATTGGGAGGATGAGCCCAATTTGCCACGCGATGGCAGCGTGCAGCTGCTCGATGTTCGTACGGAAGGGGAGTATGAGCGCGGGCATATCGATGGTTTCGTAAACATTCCCGTCGATGATCTGCGCAATCGCCTGGGCGAGCTCGACCGGGCCAAGCCGGTTTACGTGATTTGCCAGAGCGGCATTCGCAGCTACATTGCTTGCCGCATTTTGGCGCAGCATGGCTTTGAGTGTTTTAACTTCTCGGGCGGCTATCGCTTCTTTGCAGCCGTGACTGAGGCTCGCCGCGGCAGCGCTAACGTTATGCCGTGCGGGCTCGAAAAGTAGCGCGCATTGGAATGTGACAAAGTGACAGCCTCTTTGTCGCATCGGGGATGTTATATGCGGGATGGTGCGCCATGCGGCGTGCTGTCCCGTTCGTTTTTTGGCGCGGTTCGTTACATTCCTCACTGGTATCGGCCAAAAATGAGGATAGAGTAGGACAAACGCGCCGAACGTGAACGGCGGGGGAGCGGGCGAGCGCGCCCGCGCGAGAGAGGTTGCCGTCCATGCTGGATCTCAGAGTTATTTGCAAAAGGTACGTTACGCAGTCGTTTACGCAGGTAGCGCTCGACAGCGTAAGCCTGTCTTTTCGCGATAACGAGTTCGTAGCCATTCTGGGTCCCTCGGGTTCGGGTAAAACTACGATGCTCAACGTCATCGGTGGACTCGATCATTTCGATTCGGGCGATCTGCTGATCGACGGCATCTCGACCAAGGACTTCAACGACCGCGATTGGGATGCCTATCGCAATAATCGCATCGGCTTTGTGTTCCAGAGCTATAACCTCATTCCGCATCAGAGCATTTTGGAAAACGTGGAGTTGGCGCTTACGCTCACGGGCGTGGGGCATGCCGAGCGCCGCCAACGTGCGCGCAAGGCGCTCGAGGCAGTCGGTCTGGGCGAGCACGTTGACAAGCGCCCGAGCCAGCTTTCGGGCGGGCAGATGCAGCGCGTGGCCATTGCCCGCGCCCTGATCAATGACCCCGAGATTGTGCTGGCTGACGAGCCGACCGGCGCCTTGGACTCAACGACGTCCGTCCAGGTCATGGATTTGCTCAAGGACGTTGCGCGCGACCGTCTGGTCATCATGGTCACGCACAATCCCGAGCTGGCGTACAAGTACGCCACGCGCATTGTCAACCTGGCGGACGGCAAGGTCACCGACGATTCAGATCCCTTTGATGCTGCCGAGGCCGCGCGTCGCGAGGCCAAGCCCACGCGCAAAACCTCGATGAGCTTTGTGACGGCGCTGGGGCTTTCTGCCCGAAACCTCATGACCAAGAAGGGCCGCACGGTCATGACGGCCTTTGCGGGTTCGATTGGCATTATCGGCATTGCGGCGATCCTGGCGCTCTCCAACGGCGTAAACGACTACATCAAAAAGGTCGAGGAGGACACGCTCTCGAGCTACCCGCTCACGATTTCCAAACAAGACTACGACCTGTCGTCCATGATGGGCGGAGAGGGGGCCACGGATGATGAGGTGTCCGAGGGCGAGGATTCATCCGACGCCACCGGTGGCAAAGATAAGGGAACCGATAAGATCCCTGTGGTCACGGCCGTAAAAGACATGTTCGCAAGCGTTAAATCTAACGATATGACGAGCTTTAAGGCATGGCTCGATGCCGGTGGCGACGGTATCAATAAAGAGGTCAATGCCATCCAGTACGGCTATGGCGTGACGCCGGTTGTCTATCGTGCCGGGAAGGGCGATGAGAAGCCTGTCCGGCTGGTGCCCAACGCCATGACCGAGGCCATGAGTGGAGGCGCGAGCTCGGCGGCAACGGTGAGCATGGAATCCATGGGAACCTCGGTCTTTAACGAGATGATCGACGACCAGAGCTTGCTCGACAGTCAGTACGATGTCGTTGCCGGCCATTGGCCTACGTCCGCCAACGAGGCCGTGATGGTGCTTTCGAGTCGCGGCACGGTGGGCGACTACACGCTCTACAGCATCGGCGCGCTGGATATCGATGAACTCAACGACCTGGTCAACACCGCCATGGCGGCCGACGGTGGGGTCGAAACGCCCGAGACCGGCACCGACTTTACCTACGACGATGCGCTGTCCACGGCGTTTAAGGTGTTGTCGCCGGCCGATGCCTATCGCAAAAACGAAGAGACCGGCATGTGGACCGACATGTCTGGCGATGCCGACTTTATGACGGCCAAAGTTGCCGACGGTATTGATGTGCACATTGTGGGCGTGGTGCGACCGAACGAGACGGCCAATGCGAGCGCGTTGTCTCCGGGCATTGCCTATACGCATGCGCTGACTCGCCAGCTTATGGAGCGCGCCGCCAATTCGCAGATCGTAAAAGAGCAGCTTACGCATTCCGAGACGGATGTCTTTACGGGCAAGTCTTTCGATGAACTGCAGGGCGAGGCCAAGCAGGGCGTGGATCTGGGCAGCATGTTCAGTGTGGACGAAGCGGCGTTGAAGAGCGCGTTCTCGTTCGATGCATCTGCACTCTCGGGTGCTGCCGGTGGCATGGATCTTTCGGGCATCGATTTGTCGGGCCTGGATATTGACCTTTCGGGCGTTGGCAAGGACATCGACTTCAGCAGCATCATGGCAAAAGCACCGGCCCCAGATTTCTCGGGCATCTTTGACGGTCTGGAGCTCACGCCCGAGCAAATGCAGCAGGTGGGAACGCTTGCCAACCAACTGTTTGAGGGCTTTTTGCAGTCTGATCAGTTTAAGGCGCTGTCGCCCGAAGATCTTAAGGACGCGTCGAAGCTCGCCGCCGCGTTCTCGTCGTATCTTGAGAATGATGCCGCAGCCCAGCAATGCCTGGCTCAGCTCAGGGCGCTGGGCGGCGATGCCCTGGCCGAGCGCCTGCAGCAGGCGATGACCGACTATGTGCAAAAGCAGCTGGCTCCGTATCTGCAGCAGGCTATGGACCGGGTCATGAAGACGATCAGCGAGCAGATTGCGACGATGGTATCGTCCCAGCTCAAGGCGGGCGCAGCAGGGCTTATGGATCAGATGGCGACGCAGATGTCTTCGAGTTTTACCAACCTGGCGAGCGCTATGCGTGTGGATGCGAGCGCCTTTGCTCGTGCCATCCATTTCAACATGGACGCCGAGGACCTGAGTTCGCTCATGATGAGCTATGCCAAGGCGTCGCAGCTCACCTACGATAACAATCTGACCACGTTGGGCTATGCGGATGAGGCAGATCCCGTCTCGGTTAAGATTTTCCCGCGCGACTTTGAGGCCAAGGAGCGCGTACTCGATCACATCGATGCGTATAACAAGCAGGTCAAAGCCGCCGGCCACGACGAGCAGGCAATCTCGTACACCGACTACATGGGCATTATCATGGGTTCGGTAACCGACATCGTGAACACCATCAGCTTGGTGCTCATCGCATTTGTGAGCATCAGCTTGGTCGTCAGCTCCATCATGATCGGCATCATCACCTACATCAGCGTGCTGGAACGTAAAAAGGAGATTGGCATCCTGCGCGCGATCGGCGCGTCGAAGCGCAATGTGGCCAACGTGTTCAACGCCGAGACTTTCATCGAAGGCCTCATTGCTGGCGTCTTCGCCATCGTCGTCGTGGTGCTCGTGAGTTTTCCGGTCAATGCCTGGGCGCTTGCGGTCAAACAGGTCCCCAATCTGATGAGCCTGCCCGTGCAGGATGCGCTGGTGCTCATCGCGATTTCGGTGTTGCTGACGGTTGTCGCTGGCCTGCTGCCGGCCCGCAGCGCATCCAAGAAAGACCCCGTGGAGGCCCTACGTTCCGAATAATGTGACAAAGGGACAGCCCCTTTGTCACATTCATCTCCCTGCACCTAGTTCGTTTTGCCCATCAGCGTGATGCGGATGGTTGGATGGGTGTACTCGTCAAACTCGTCCTCGGGATCCGTGTCAAACGAGTAATACGCTTTGATGGGGTCGTCACTCGTCCTGATAGAGATTCTCTCGTAGAGCGAGCCGTTCAAAAAAGCCTGCCTAAACTCTTCGGGGAGCTTCTGCGGTGCTAGGAGCTCGGGGCTTGCGGTCTTGACGTCTATGGTTTGGACAACAGAGGAAAGCGCGTCAAGGTCGAGCTCGATACGGGCAAGGTTGTCCTCGAGGCTCGCGTCGGGGTCAATCTCTGCCGCGTAGCTCACTTCCGTGAGCGTTCCCTTGTTGTCAAAATCCATGTACGTATAGGTCTTTTGGGTATCGGAGTCGCCGTCGTGCAGATAACCGCGGACGTGATAGCCGTAATCTTGATATCGCTCGTAGGGGTCATCGGCGGACACGTACTCGCATGAGGGCTCTAATGCCTTGCGAGCAATGGCGATCTGCTCAGCCGCGGCCGCGGCGTTCTCCTGCATCTCGATGTTTCCCTGCGCCAGCTGCGGGATATAGGCGCCGCATACGATCGCGAGGGGCAGCGCCACAAGCGCGATGACCCACTTCTTTGCACGGGGGACAGGAACGCCACAGGCCTCTGCCATAGCCTTTGCGTTGGCGAAGCTCTCGGTAAGCACGTCTGCCGCGGTGGCGACGGCGCCTACGGCAGCGGCGACTTCTGCCGCGCCGCCCAGGTTGCGCGCGGTCTCGTTGTCGCTGTTCTTGAGCAGGCGCGCGGCGGCCTGCGTGCCAACAACGCCTGCGATTTGTGCCGAGCGGTCTTTCTCGCTCTGCTCGACGGCGAGCCGGCGCTGCATTTCCTTCCACTGCTTGCCACGCATGCCAAAGCGCGGGGCGAGAGCGCAGTAGCAGAATATAACGAGCTCGATGGCGGTGAGCACCAAGGCGGTCATCATGCCTGTCTCTTGGAAGCCTTCGTGATGGAAGACGATGTCGTCGACCATTTCGAAAGGAATGATCGATAAGGGCAGCACGAATGCCATGGCAAGCGCCGCGCCGGCAACCTTTGGGCAGATGCAGTATCGCTGGATGCGCTTGCGTTCTTGTTCGGAGAGTGCTGCCATGGCGGGTCCTTGGTGTCGTGGCGGTCGTTGTGGCGCATGGGGCGCGGGGCGCATCAGTTTGAGCTAGCGCTGGATAAGAACATAGAGCAAGATGCTCATCGCGATGAGCAAGAAGCCTGCGATGTTAAACATCAGCGTGGCAAAGTTGCCCACGATGGGGCGTTCGACATAGCTTTTGTCTGGGTTGCTGGGGTTGTAGTACACGGTTATTTGGCTACCGAGGGGCCAAAGCTGCTCCGCAAGGGTGCCTAGGCGGGTGATGGGGCCTGTCTGCACGTGCAGCCAGCCCTTGGCGTCTTCGTAGGCGGTGGCTTGCGTGCGGATGGGGAGTCCCGACAAGCTTTTGGTCTTTATGCCGCGGAATTGTTTTTTCGCGCGGTATTGCGTGCCGTCGACGGTGTATTCCAAAACGGGATACATTCTGCCTTCACCCATAAAGCGATGGTCGATGACCGTCCCCATGGTCACGGCGGTGCAGGCCTTGGCTTTCCTGCGAGCGGCGGCTTTCATGAGCGCGCTCACTCCGATAAGCAGGATGCCGATGCCCCCAACCAAGATGAGCGCGAGCAGGGATATCTGCGACGTGGCCATGGCGTTCTCCTTTGGCGCGATACCGTCATATGTGACTCAGTATAGAGTACCCCGCCCTCGATGAGCTATTGCGGGGGGGGGGGTCAATTCTGAATGTGACAAATGGACTGCTCCTTTGTCACATCGGGGACTGCGGAATCGAGGTCTAATACTTTTCCCGAGAAGTGAACGAGTGAAAACGGACTCCCGAAGCATCGACACTTTTGGCGTGCAATTTCCTGCGGTTTTGCCAGTCAAATCCTGCGGTTTTGACGCCTAAAAATGTCAATGCTTCGGGGGTCCAAATACAGCCGTTCACTTCTCGGGAAAAGTATTAGACCTCGAAATATGGGCGGCGTTCGCGAACGGCAACTAGCTTGCGTCCGGTAGCCGGCACTTGGGGCAAAGGGACTGCCCTTTTGCCCCTTCACCATTGCATCGTATCTGGTGTGGAAAAAATATCGCCTGCGTTCTCGCGCCTGCGAAGAGTTCCTGAACCGCTTGAATGGGATGTGACAAAGGGACAGTCCCTTTGTCACATTGATTTGAGAATGGATGTTGATGTATTTATCGCTGGCCCCCATGGAGGGGATTACCGGGCATGTGTTCCGTCGCGTGCATGCGGAGTGCTTCGGCGCGCTCGATTGTTATTACACGCCGTTTTTGCCGCCGCCGCGGGTGGGCAATCGCTTTGGCGGCAAGGCGTTTAAAGAGGTCGATCCTGCCAACAACCAGGGACTTAACGTGGTGCCCCAGCTGATGTCCAAGAATGCGGACGAGTTTGTGTGGGCGGCGCAGGTGCTTGCCGATATGGGTTACCGCGAGGTCAACCTCAACCTTGGCTGCCCTTCGGGTACGGTGGTCGCGAAGGGCAAGGGTTCGGGCTTTCTGCGCAATTTGGATGAGCTCGAGGTGTTCTTGAGCGACGTGTGCGAACGCTCACCCTTGCCGGTGTCGGTCAAGACCAGGTTGGGGTTGGAAAGCGATGACGAGTACGAACGCGTGCTCGACCTCTATTGCCGCATGCCGCTGGCAGAGCTGGTCGTGCATCCGCGCGTGCAAAAGGACCGTTATACGGGCTCGCCGCGTAAAGAGTTTTACGGCGAGACGTTGGAGCGGGCACCGTTTCCTGTGGCATACAACGGCGATATTTTTGATCTTGAGGACATGGATGCGCTGGTGGAGGCTTATCCCGGCACGCGCCATGTGATGTTGGGGCGTGGCCTGCTTGCGAACCCCGCGCTGCCTCGCATGGTTAAGGTCGGCCCTGCTGCCACGGCCGCTGAGCTGCAGCGCTTCCACGACATGCTGTTTGCGGCCTATGCGGACGAGATTGGGGGCAACGCGGTCTTTCGCATGAAGGAGTGGTGGTTCTACGCCAAATGCGCCTTCGCCGATCCCGCGACCGTTCACAAGCTCGTTCGTAAGACCAAAAAGGTCGATGAATACCGCGCTGCTGTCGAGCGCGTCTTTCGCGAGCAGCCGCTTGCGCCCGCTGCCCGCTTTTGCGGCTAAATGTGGGCGTTGGGGACGTTCTTAAACGACTATGTTGCAAAAAGCTGTACGTCAGCATCCAAAGATGTCGGAAAATGTCGACTTTGGATGCTGACGTACATGTTTGAAGGCGGTATCGCCCTCGTTATCCGACGGCTTGTACGGCAAGTGCGTCCAATACGCGTTCCGCGTCGGCGTCGATCAGGATGCTCCGATCGGCGATTTCTGCTGGAGCGACTGCCTCGCCAAAATTGATACATGCGTACGTGGCGCGCTCGTTTTTGGCGGTCATCTGCCAAAACGGGTACTTGATGATGACGGGCGTGTTGCCGCCTACGCCAAGCTCAAAGAACAGAACGCGCATATTGCTATGGCGGCGCAGGAAATCCTGGTAGCGACCGGCCGCAGCATGCCAACCCTTATCCTGCACAAACGTATCGTCGGCGCGCAGGTTCATCGTAAGCGGGGAACCACAGTGGGGACAACGGGGCACAAGTGCAGACGGAATGCGCAGGTCCTGTTGGGCGCCGACCATGCAATGTACAAGTCCTTCGTTGTCCCAAGTTTCCTGACAGCAGGGCTTACTGCACTGGAATAAACCATAGTCGCCCTGCGTGTAAAAGAGCCGCTGCTTATCAAAGCCGGCGCGCTGGAAGCAATGGTCTACGTTTGTGGTCAGCACAAAGTAATCGCGGTCGCGCAGCAGGTCCAGGAGCTGCTCATAGACCGGTTTGGGTATGGGGTCATATCGGTTGCACTCAATATAGCGGCTCCAAAATGCCCAGTATTCCTCGAGCGAGTCGTAGGGGTAGAAGCCGCCGGAGTACATGCCAGCAAAGCCGTAGCGTGCAGCGAAGTCGCCAAAGAGCTTCTCGAAACGTTCGCCCGAATAGGTGTAGCCAGCCGCGGTGGAAAGACCCGCGCCGGCACCGATTATCACGGCGTCGGATGCAGCGAGTGCGGCTTGGAGCTTAGCGATCTGTTTGGAGAAGCTCACGGTAGATTGATTCGTCAGACGCGAGAAATACATTGAAGATCACCTTAAGGTTGGAGTCGTTATGGTCTAGATGATGGCGAACGGTATCGACGGCAACGCGCGCGGCGGCTTGCTGGGGATAGCCAAAGACGCCCGTCGAGATGCAGCAGAATGCAAGCGTGTCGAGCCCTTGGCGTGTCGCTTCGTCCAGACAGCTGGTGTAGCAACGGCGTAGTAGCAATTCTTCGCGCGGGCCGGGCTTATGGCTGGGCACGATGGGGCCGACGGTGTGAAAGATGTGGCTGCTCGGCAGGTTAAACGCTGGCGTGACCTTAACGCGTGCGGTCGGTTCCTCATGCCCCTGCTTACACATGAGGTTGGCGCACGTCAGACGTAGCTGCATGCCGGCGTATGTGTGGATGGCGTTGTCGATGCAGTGGTGCCCCGGCACAAAGCAGCCGAGCATTTGGCTGTTGGCGGCGTTGGCGATGGCGTCGGCTTTAAGCAGCGTGATGTCACCGCGCCAGACGGCAACGTGATTGCGGTAGGGGAGTGTGCCGGCATCGGTCGCTCCGCCGCGCTCAACAATTCGCTGATGCAGGTAGGCGTCCTGGACGTCGAGGGTTTCTGTCGTAAGCGCTTCGGGCGGCCGCACGTTCATAAGGGCTCTGAGCAAATCACGCTGCTCGTCGGCTCCGGCAGGAACGGCAACGTCGCGTCCATCCGGTCGCTCATCGAGCAATGCGTTGATAAGCCAAACACGACGCTCGGCTTGATTCATGGCTGGCCTCCTGTCCAATTGATTCGGGTGTGTCTGACAGTAGTGTGCAGCCTGGATCGTTTTTAAAAAAGAAGGCACAAAAAGGTAACCGTGGAGCGGTATGCCCCACGGCATCCATTTCCTTTAGGTTTGACGAGAGCACCTTTTGGCTGATGCCGGGAATAGAGCGATGGAGTGCGTTGAAGCCCAATGACTACCTGTGTCGGGCCCATGCAAAAAGCTGTACGCCAGCATCCAAAGATGTCGAAAAATGTCGACTTTGGATGCTGGCGTACATGTTTGGTTCGGCGGGGATTAGGCAATCATTGCGTCGAGTGTAATGAGTTCCCTGAGTCGCTCAGTGCGCGTTTGCCCATGGCGCTTTGCCTTGGCGTCAAATGCTTCAAGAACCGATTCACCCACACGTGCCGATAAAACAACGCTTGGTTCATCGGAAATCGGCGGCCTTCCCAACTTGACGGTGTGGCCCTTCGGCCACTCATCTTTTTCGTATGCCCCCGCGGCTTTCTCTAGCTCACCGGGAGCAAACCCCATCATCTTTTCGAGCTGCTTGGCGTCCATAGTGCCTCCTATCGTCGATTCCGATTTCCCTGAGCACCTTGCGCGTAGGAGGGACAAGGGCGTGGTAAATGATGTAACCATCCCGATCGGGGCAACATCGAGCGATGAGCTCCATGAGGCGGCTTCTCTTTTTGTATACAATTTTGTAGACAAAAATACAAGTAACTAGTCATTTAAGAACGTCCCCAATGACTACCTGTGCTGGGCCCGTACAAAAAGCTGTACGCCAGCATCCAAGGATGTCGAAAAATGTCGACCTTGGATGCTGGCGTACATGTTTGGTTCGTATGGGCATGGACGTCGGGGCGAGCCGACCGCGGCGCGCGGACTAGAGCAAATTCTCCTGCACCCACGCGATGATGTCGCCCGACTCGTAGAGTGGCGTGCCGTCAATGAACAGGCAGGGAACTTGGCGCTTTCCGCCGACGGCGATGAGCGTCTGCTCGGCATCGGAATCGGTCGAGATATTACGCTCGGGGATGGTCACGCCGTTATCGGCCAGGAAGCGCTTGACCTTTATGCAATACGGGCAGCCGGTCATAACGTAGAGCGCGAGCTCGTGATCAGTAGCCATAGGTCTCCAATCGGTTGAGGTTTCGATTGAAATACCCAAAGCCGCCGCGGTCTATGCACGCGTCAACGACGACTCGATTGCCTGTACCAGAAACGCTGTGGCTCCGGTGCCGCAGGGGTTGTCGTAGTAGTCAACAAAGCGCTGGTCGGCAAGATAACCATTGGCGAGGCCCAGGTATGCTTCGTCCTGGGGCTCGTGTCCCCAGTTAAGGCCAATCCATCGGCGGTGCATTGCGACAAGCTTGCGGGCTTCGTTACTCTTTGGATCGCCGTCGCCCATGGCAATCGAGAGCTGGCCCAGAATAGCGCGTTCAAGTTCCTTCATGTCGTTCCATGTCTCGGGATCCATATCCAGCAGTGCTTCGTTTGCGGCGTCGATCGCCTCGTCGCCATAGCGCGCTCGCGCCTCGGCACCGTAGCGCTCCTCGTTTTCGTGCACGGAGCGCCAGCGCTCCAGTTGCGGCAGCACGGCGCCCATGAGCGAGACGGCTTCATCGAGCGACATGCCGGTGTTTTGTGCCAGACGCGGGGCACAATCCTCAATCATCGCCTCCATGGTGGTGTCATAGGTGTACTTGCCGTGGTCGTAGCACCACTTGCAGTAATGATCGGTCGTGGCGCCCGTGGCGTCGGTGCCGTAGTCGTCGGGCGTGAGTATCATGCCGCAGCTCTGGCAATAGTGCTCGGGCATTTCGAGCAGGTGGGGCAGCGGCTCTCCGGTTACGGCGGCAATGAGCTTCATCATGTCAATGCCCGGGGTGACTTCGCCACGCTCCCAACGGCTGACGGCTTGGCGTGTGACGAAGAGCTTGGCGGCGAGCTGCTCTTGGGTAAGGTTGTTGTCGCGGCGGATGGCGATGAGCTTTTCTGCAAAGGCCATAATGGCTCCTTTCTGCTGCTTGTTGGCTTAAGCATACGCGGCAGCCGATGTCCTTCCAAGCAACCGTTGGTTGCATGCAGATGACGATGAGAGAGAATCGCAGCCTGCGCCCCGCGCGCCTGTGCCGTACAATGACCGGCATGGAACCTATTGCATACATACATACCGACCTGCCGCAGAAGTTCGGCATTCCGCGCAACAGTTTTTTGGCGCCCCATCTGCAGGGACGCATCGTTTTTGAGCCGGAATTTGCCTCCAATGCAGCGGTTGAGGGCCTGGACTCCTTCTCTCACCTATGGCTGCTCTGGCGCTTCGAAAACGGCACGCCCGGCGGCACGGCTAAAGATATTGCCGTCGACGCTAAAACGCAGGACAGGTCCGGCACCAACGCCAAGTGGTCGAAGACCGTGCGTCCGCCGCGCTTGGGTGGAGCCGAGCGCGTGGGCGTATTTGCCACGCGTAGTCCGTTTCGCCCCAATCCCATCGGTCTCACCTGCGTCAAGCTCGATCGTGTGGAGCTCACCGACGACGGCCCCATCATCCATGTGCTGGGAGCGGATCTGCGCGATGGCACGCCCATCTACGACATTAAGCCCTACATTCCGTTTGCGGACTGTCACCCGGATGCGACCGACGGCTGGATTGAGGATGCGCCGTGGCAAGAGCTCGACGTTGACTTCCCGCAAGCGCTGCAAGATATGGTCCCGCCCGCAAAGCTCCTCGGCTTGGTCGAGGCCCTTCGCCAGGACCCGCGCCGCGCGGGCAGCAAGCACGAGCCCAGCCGCGTCTACCATCTGGCTTACGCTGGGCTCGACATATCCTTTACGGTTGATGGAACCAGGTTGACGGTAACCGCCGTCAACGACGCGCGGGACTAGCCAGCCATTCGATGGCGCTCGCCAAATTCAACGCCAAACCCCGTGCCAAAATCGCCCACGCTGGTGGACAATAACGCCTACCAAAACAATCCGCTTTGCACGGGAGCTCAGCATGAAATACGACTTTACTTCGCTTATCGACCGCCACGGCATGGACGCCATCGCCGTTGACTCCTGGGGCGAGATTCCCGGCATGGCTCCGAACGCACCCGACGAGGGCTTCGACCGCATCCCCATGTGGGTGGCGGACATGAACTTTGCCACGGTGCCCACGGTTCAGGAGCACATCATTCAGCGCGCCCAGCACCCCATGTTTGGCTATTTCGATCCGCGCCCCGAGTACTTCGACCGCATTATCGAATGGCAGAGCCGACGTAATGGCGTCGAGGGTCTGCTCCCGGAGCATATCGGCTACGAGAACGGCGTGCTGGGCGGCGTCGTGTCGACGCTGCGGGCGTATGTCCAGCCGGGCGATGCGGTGCTGGTCCACAGCCCGACCTACATCGGCTTTACCAAGTCCATTGAAGCCGCGGGCTATCGCATTGTCCACAGCCCGCTTAAGCTCGACGACCAGGGCGTGTGGCGCATGGACTTTGAGGACATGGAACGCAAGCTCACCCAAAACCACCTCCATGCCGCGGTGTTCTGCTCGCCGCATAACCCCTGCGGCCGCGTATGGGAGCGCGATGAGATTGAGCGCGCCATGGACATCTATCGCCAGCACGATTGCGTGGTGATCTCGGACGAGATCTGGTCCGACATTATCTTGCCTGGCCACAAGCATATCCCGACGCAGTCGGTGAGCGAGGATGTCCGCATGCGCACGGTCGCCCTCTATGCGCCCAGCAAGACGTTTAACCTGGCGGGCCTGGTCGGCAGCTACCACATCATCTATAACGAGACGCTGCGCGATCGCGTGTGCGCCGTGTCCAATAAGACCCACTACAACGAGATGAATGTCCTTTCGATGCACGCGCTTATCGGCGCCTACCAGCCGCAGGGCTACGAGTGGCTCGATGAGCTCAACGAGGTCATCGAGGGCAACATTGACTACTTCTGCGATTACGTGGACGAGCATTTTGAGGGTGTGTCCTATTCGCGCCCGCAGGGCACGTATATGGTGTTCCTGGACTGCACGGAGTGGTGCCGCGAGCATGGCCGCGATATTCAGTGG
>CABUDQ010000020.1 GCA_902490365.1 uncultured Collinsella sp.
CGCGTGATGGTGTTGACGTTTCCCATACGCTCGGCGAGTGGACTCAGCTCGTCCAGGTATTCCATGACGGCGCGCTTGTAGGGGATGGTCACGTTGGTGCCCTCCCATTCGTCACCCGTCATAAAAGCCTGGAGGTCCTCGGGCTCGCGCTCAAAACGCACATACTCGAGCCCCGCGAGCTCCTTGTAGATGGTCGGGGTGTAGCTGTGGCCCAGCACGCGGCCCAGTACGCCGTAGGGGCGGGTTGCGGCGACATCGTTCATCTAGAGCACCTCCGTGTAACTGCCAAAGTAGGTGAAGCTCTCGCACACGTCATCGATGGAGTCGAGCAAGTCGTCGAGGGCCTTGCTACCAAAGGGGCAGTCCAGGTCAAAGTAGAACATAAACTCAAAGTCATGCCCGGGGATGGGACGGCTCTCGAGCTTGATGAGGTTGATATTGAGCGCGTAGAAACGCTCGAGTACGCGATAGAGCGCGCCCGGCTCGTTGGCCGTGGTAATCATGAGCGAGGTGCGGTTGGCGCCGGGGTAGACGCGTGGCTCGCGGCTGATGACGACAAAGCGCGTGTAGTTGTTGTCCGAGTCCTGGATGTTGGGCTCCAGTACCTCCAGGCCGTAGAGTGCGGCGCAGCTGCGCGATGCGATGGCGGCAACATCGGTGCGCTCGGAGCTGGCGACCATCTCGGCCGACATGGCGGTGTTGGGGTACTTGGTGGCGTGCAGGCCGTGCGCCTCGATAAAGCCAGCGCACTGCGCGATGGCCTGACCGTGGCTGTAGACCTCGCGTATGCCCGCGAGCTTGGTGCCGGGCTTGACGAGCAAGTTGTGGTCGATCTTGAGGCGCAGCGAGCGCACGATGTGGAAGTCGAACTGGGCGAGCAGGTCGTAGACGGCGTTGACTGAGCCGGCGGTGGAGTTCTCGATGGGCAGCACGCCAAACTCGCAGAAGCCGTCGCGCACGGCGCGCATAACGCCCTCGAAGGTCTCGAAAAACGCGATGTCGGGCACGTCGAAGAGTTTGCACGCGGCGATTTGACTGTAAGCGCCCTCAACACCCTGGCAGGCGACGGTGGCCGTCTGGGGGAAGGGCGTATCGAAGGCCTCGGCCGTGGCGTGTGCCCTTTGCGAGACTGTGATGCCCTTGAGCTCGTTGATATAGCGCTGCTGCTCGGCCTTGCTCATGCTCATGAGGAGGCGGAATAGCGTGATGGTCTGCGCCTCGTAGCGCTCGGGTGCGCGGCTGGCGAGGTTGTTGAGCTTGGAGCGCTCACGGGCGGGGTCGAAGACGGCCTTGCCCATCTCGATTTTTGACTTGGCGACCTCGGTGGCACTTTCCATGCGCTCGACAAAGCTGTTGAGGAGCGTGGCGTCGATGCCATCGATGGCCTGGCGGATGTCAGCAAGGTCCATGGAGACCCCTTTCACGTGTCGGGGGATGTTGAGGGGTGGGTAGTTAGCGCTGGGCGGCGTCTTCGAGGAGGGCGTCCCAGATGGCAAGGGCGGCGGCTGCCTCGGCTACGGGGACAGCTCGGGGGACGATGCAGGGATCGTGGCGGCCGTGGACCGAGAGCTCGGCATTTTCCATAGCGTCCATGTCCACCGTCTGCTGCGCGCGGCCAATCGAGGGTGTCGGCTTTACGGCCATGCGCCACATGACGGGCGCGCCGGTCGAAATACCGCCCAGGATGCCGCCGGCGTTGTTGGACTCGACCTCGATCTCGCCGGTCTCGGCATCGATGCGATACGGATCATTGTTCTCGCTGCCGCGCATGGCGGCCACGGCAAAGCCCATGCCAAACTCCACGCCCTTTACGGCGGGAATGCCAAACGCGATCTGCGCGATGCGGTTCTCGATGCCGTCGAACATGGGGTCGCCGATGCCCGTGGGAAGCCCATAAATGCCGCACTCCACGATGCCGCCGATGCTGTCGAGTTCGTCGCGTGCGGCTAGGATCTCCTCGCGCATGCGGCCGGCTGCGGCGGCGTCAATGCAAGGAAGATCGTTCGTTTGGATCGCTTTGCGGTCGGCCTCGCGATAGACCATATCGTCCATCGGCAGGTCGGAGATACCGCCGATCTGCGCGACGTGCGCCATTACTTTAATGCCGCGGGCCTCGAGTGCCTGCAGCGCAATGCCGCCGGCGATGCACAGGGGTGCCGTTAGGCGGCCGGAGAAGTGCCCGCCACCGGCGACATCGTGCATGTTGTGATACTTCACGCGCGCAGGGAAGTCCGCATGTCCGGGGCGGGGCTTGCGGCGCAGGTCGGAGTAATCCTTGGAGCGCGTGTTGGTGTTCTCGATAATCGCGGCGATGGGCGCGCCGGTGGTATGTCCATCGACCACACCGGCGATGATGTGGGCGGCGTCGGCCTCGCGGCGTTTGGTCGCGGTCTCGTCGCGACCGGGGGCACGACGGTCAAGGAAGGCCTGCAGCCGCCCCTGGTCAACAGCGATGCCCGCCGGAATGCCATCGAGGGAGCAGCCGATGGCGGGGGAGTGCGACTGGCCGAAGATGCTTAAGTGCAAGACGTTGCCAAAGGTCGAGGACATGCTATTCCTCCTCGAGTGTGACCTTGCCGCCCAGCAGGCGGTAGTGGTCGAAGAAATCGGGATAGGACTTGTTGACGGCCTCGGCGCCGTGGATCACGACCTCGCCGGTGGCGCGGCTCGCGGCGATCGCGGCCATCATGGCGATGCGATGGTCGTTGTGCGAATCGACTTCGCCGCCGGTGAAGGCATCGACACCCTTGATGATGAGGTCATCGCCGGCAATGCGCACCTGCGCGCCCAGCGCGGTGAGCTCGCGGGTGGTCGTGACCAGGCGGTCGGATTCCTTGATGCGCAGACGGGCGCAATCGCGGATAAAGGTGCGGCCCTGCGCCAGCGAGGCTACGGCCGAGATGACGGGCACCAGGTCAGGAATGTCGTGGGCGCTCATCTCAAAGCCGGCGAGCTTGTCGGACTTCACGGTGGCGGCGTTGGTGGAGCGCACGATGCGGGCGCCAAAGCGCGAAAGCGCGGCGAGCACGTTTCGGTCGCCCTGCGCGGAGCTCAGGGATACGCCCTCCACGGTGATGGGGTCGGCGCCGATAGCGCCGGCGCACAGCCAAAAGGCGGCGTTGGACCAGTCGCCCTCGACGGCTACGCTGCCGGGCGTGCGGTACGAGCCGCTGCTCACGCGGAAGTTCGTGACTTCGGGCTGGCCGTCCTTGGCCGGAATGCGCTCGACGTTGACCTCGACGCCAAAGGCCTTCATGGCCTGGATCGTCAGGTTGATGTAGGGACGGCTCTCAATGAGGCCGGTTACCTGCACGCAGGAGGGCTGGGCCAGCAGCGGGGCTGCCAGCAGCAGGCCGGAGATATACTGCGAGCTCACGTTGCCCGGAAGCACAAAGGTGCCCGGGCGCATGCGTCCGCTCGTCTTGAGCGGAAAACCGCCCAGACCCTGTAGGTCGCAGCCGGCGGCGATGATCTCGTCCGAGAGCGGGGAGAGCGGGCGGGCGCCCAGGCGGCCCTGGCCTACGAAGGTGGCATCCGCACCCAGCGCGCAGGCGACAGGCAGCATAAAGCGGAGCGTGGATCCACTTTCGCCGCAGTCAAGCGTGCCGCCGGCAAGGGCCTTGAGCAGGCCAAACTCAACACTCTTCATGGTGGGGTGGACCTGGAAGCCGTCCTCGACGGTCTCGATGCGAGCACCCAGGGCCGTAAGGCAACGCACCGTAGCCTCGATGTCGGCGCAGGTGGTATTGCAGGTGACGTGTGTCTCGCCGTTGGCAAGCGCAGCGCAGATGATGAGGCGATGCGCCATCGACTTGGACGCGATGGCGGGAACGGTGCCCTTGAGCGGGGACGGGGTGATGCGGGCTAGCATGCGGAAGCGTCTCCCTTCTGGCCGAGGCCCTCGGCAATTAAATCGTGGAAGGTGGAAAGCGGCGTGCGGTCGATGCTGCAACGGCCAATGCCGTGCGGAATTACCAGGTCAATCGTGTCACCGGCGCGCTTTTTATCGTGCAGTGCTTCGGCAAAGACGGCGTCGGCCGAAAGCTCGCAGCGGGTCTTGAGACCGTGGCGTGCGCAGAGCTCCTCGATGCGGCCCGGCAGCTCGGCGTCGCAGATGCCATGAAGCGCCGCGGCGCGCGTGATGATACCCATGCCGATCGACACGCAGTTGCCGTGTCCCAGCTCAAAGTGCTCGCAGGCCTCGACGGCATGTCCGGCACTGTGTCCAAAGTTGAGGAGCTTGCGCTGGTTGGTTTCGCGCTCGTCGGCGACGACCACGGCGCGCTTGATGTCGATGTTGCGGGCGATGATGAGCGCTACGCGAGCCACGTCCTGGTTGAGCAGCTCCAGCGTGAGCGGGGTCTTCTCCAGCTCGGCGAAAAGCTCCGGGTCGGCGATTACGGCGTGCTTGACGACCTCGCCGCAGCCGTCGGCGAACTGCTCGGGCGTGAGGGTGGCCAGGCACCCCACGTCGGCGATAACCACGCTCGGCTGCCAAAAGGCGCCGGCCAAGTTCTTGCCGGCAGCCAGGTCTATGGCGGTCTTGCCTCCCACCGACGAATCCACCATGGCGAGCAGGCTCGTGGGGATCTGCACAAACTTGCAGCCGCGCATGTAGGTGGCGGCCACAAAGCCCGCCACGTCGCCCACGACGCCGCCGCCGAGTGCCACGATCACGTCGGAGCGCGAAAGCTCGTGCTCGGCCACAAACTCCAAAATGGCAACGTAGGTCTCGGCGCGCTTATGGGCCTCGCCGGCCTCGAAGGTGCAGATGCTCACCTCATAGCCTGCGGATTCGAGGCTCTGCTTAACGGGCATCTGGTAGAGCGGGCCCACGTTGGTGTCTGTCACGATGACGGCGCGGGTGCCGCCGGCGGTGGCGCGCACGAGCGGCCCCGCCTGCTCCAGCAAAAACGTGCCCACATGCACCTGGTAGGGGCGTGCGGTGTCGATATCGATAGTAATCGCCATAAGCTTCGGTCCTTTCGACCTGGCGTGATGGGTGGTCTAGTGGGAGGCCTCGTCGTCGAGCGCGCGCTTAATGCGGTCGCCCTCGGCAAGGAGATTCTCCAGATAGCGCTGGTCGCGGTCCTTAAGGGCGCGGCTGTAGGCGCCAAGCGATTCGATCAGATGGTCGATCTCGAAGGCGAGCGCATCGGCGTCGTCGATCATGAGCTCGGACCACATCTGAGGATTGAGGTGTGCCACGCGGGTGAGGTCGCGGTAGCTGCCGGCCGAAAAGCCGTGGTGGACCTGAGCGGTCGGGCTCTTAACATAGGCGTTGGAGACGACGTGCGCGAGCTGGCTCGTAAAGGCGATGACGCGGTCGTGCTCGGCGGCGCTCGTTACGCTGAACTTGCCAAAGCCCAGGGGACGTACCATCTCGCGCACCTGGCCCAAAAGCTCCAGCTTGAGTGCGTCGTCCACTGCGGGCGGTACAAGCACGAGCGGTGCGTCCTGGAACAGGTCGGCGCGGGAATGCGCGTAGCCCGAGAACTGCGTGCCCGCCATGGGGTGCGCGCCCACAAAGTAAAAACCGTGCTCGCGGGCAAGCTCAAAGGCGCGCTCGCACACGATGCCCTTGACGCCTACGGTGTCGATCACCACGGGGCCCATGATGGCCTCGGTGTCAGTGGCGTCGGCGAGTGCCTGGGCGTGCGCCTCGAGCCACTCGATGCAGGCCTCGGGGTAGCATGCCAGGACGATGATGTCGCACTCGCCGAGCGTCTCGTCGTTGAGCTCGCCGGCAACGGTGCCCATGCTGGCGGCCGTCATGACGTCGTCATCGGGGTCCCAGGCCAGCACACGGACGCCCGCCTGCGCATAGCCGCGGGCAAAACTGCCGCCGATGAGGCCCAGGCCCACGATGCCGGCGCACTTGGGGCCACCCTGGTTAACGCGTGCGTTTCTCACCGTGCCCATGGGCTACTCCTGAACGGTCTCTTGGCAGACGACCTCGCGGATGGCGCGGATGCGGCGCATGGTGTCGTCGAACTGGTCGGGGGTGAGGGCCTGAGCGCCGTCGGACCAAGCATGGCTCGGGTCGTCGTGGACCTCGATCTCCAGACCGTTGGCGCCGCAGGCGGTCGCCGCGAGCGCCATAGGCTCAACGTAGCGGGTGTAGCCGGTGGCGTGGCTGGGGTCGGCAACGACGGGCAGGTGCGACAGGTGGTGGAGCACCGGCACGGCGTTGAGGTCGAAGGTGTTGCGGGTGCGGGTCTCGAAGGTGCGGATACCGCGCTCACACAGGATGACGTTGTCGTTGCCCTCGCTCATGATGTACTCGGCAGCCATGAGCAGCTCGTCGACGGTGCCGGACATGCCGCGCTTGAGCAGAACCGGGGTCTGCGTCTTGCCGACCTCCTTGAGCAGGGGGAAATTCTGGGCGTTGCGGGCGCCGATCTGCATGACGTCAATCTTCTTGTCGAGGAAGACCTGCACGTCGCGCGGGTCCATGATCTCGGTGACGATCGGCATGTCGAGCTCGGCGGATGCCTCGCACAGCAGGTCCAGACCGGCGGGGCCCATGCCCTGGTAGGCGTACGGGGAAGTGCGGGGCTTGTAGGCGCCGCCGCGCAGCATCGTGGCGCCGGCTGCCTTCACGCGGCGGGCGATGCGGATGAGGTTCTCGCCCTCGACGGAGCACGGGCCGGCGATGACCTGGAACTGGTCGCCGCCTACATGTACGCCGTGGCCGCAGTCGATGACGGAGTCCTCGGGGTGGAACTTGCGGTTGGCGCGCTTGAACGGCTCGGAGACGCGCTGCACGCGCTCGACGACGTCCATGGACTCGAGCAGGAATGGGTCGATCTTGGTCGTATCGCCCACCAGGCCGATGATCGTCTCGTTCTCGCCGCGCGAGACGTCGGTCTTCAGGCCCTTTTTCTCAATCCAGCTGACGATATGGCTGACGGCCTCGTCGCTGGCGCTCTGCTTTAAAATTGCAATCATGGTGTGCCTCTCACCTCGATGGATAACCCTTGCAAAAACGGCCCGCATCGCGAGCCGTGTATATATGGTGCATGAGAGTTTATACTATCTGACTCGCTTTTGCCGCCTAAAGCGTGCCGTCGCGGCGCGTCTTCCACGTAATTGCAAAGCTTTTTCTATTATTTTGTTAGCCCGTGGCGCACTTGGGTATAATGCCAACCGTTCGCCCTATTAGCTCAGGGGATTAGAGCGTCTGCCTCCGGAGCAGAAGGCCGTTGGTTCGAATCCAACATGGGGCACCATCGAACGTAAGACCGTCCGAACCTCGCATGGTCCGGGCGGTTTTCTTATACCGACGCGACGTGATGGGACGTGGTATGGCAGCAACGGATATCGAGCGCGGACTCTCGACCGCCGAGGTCGAGGAGCGCATCGCCGCTGGTAAGATCAACCGCAACATGGAGCTCAAGACCAAGTCGGTCCGCGAGCTCATTATCGAGAACCTCTGCACGCTGTTTAACTTAATCAACGTGGTCTTGGCGATTTTGGTGTTGCTGACCGGTTCGTTTAAAAACCTGACGTTTCTGTTCGTGGTGTTCTTGAACACGGCAATTGGCGTCATTCAGTCCATGCGTTCCAAGCGGATGGTCGACAAGCTTACGCTGCTCACCTCTAAGAAGGCCATCGCGGTGCGCGACGGCGCCGAGGTGGAGCTCGACCTGGACCAGATCGTGCTCGACGATATCATTCGCCTGGGGCGCGGTGACCAGATTCCCGCCGATGCCGTGGTGGTGTCGGGCGAGGCACTCGTTAACGAGAGCCTGCTGACGGGCGAGAGCGACCTCATTAAGAAACAGCCGGGCTCCGAGCTCATGAGTGGCAGCTTTATCGACTCGGGCCTGCTGCGCGCCCGCGTGATCCATGTCGGCGCCGATAACTACGTGGCAAAGATCAACAACGAGGCCAAGTACGTCAAAAAGGTCAATTCCGAGATCATGAACGCGCTCAATGCCATCGTACGGTTCGCGAGCATTATCATGATTCCGCTTGGTCTGGCGCTCTTTTCCTCGAGTGTGAGCGAGCTGTGGGATGCCGCAGGAACCCCGGGCGATAGCGCACTTTCCTGGTGCTTTTCCGAGCTGCTGGCCGGCCGTGTGCCTTCTTCGGCGCTGCTGTCCACGGTGGGTGCCCTGCTGGGCATGATTCCGCAGGGCCTGGTGCTGCTGACCTCGTCGGTGCTCGCGATTGCCACGGTGCGCCTGGCACGTCGCAAGGTGCTGGCACAGCAGCTCTACTGCATCGAGACGCTCGCGCGTGTCGACGTTTTGTGCCTGGACAAGACGGGCACCATCACGTCGGGCCGCATGGAGGTCGAGGATACCTATCCGCTGCCGGTCGAGGGTATGGGTGCGGGGGAGGGCGACGCCGCCGTTCCCGTCGATACCACGGTGCTCGACTTTGCGCTTGCCAATGTTGCCCGCGCGACCTCTGCGGATGCCAACGAGACCTGCCAGGCGCTGCTCAACTATTACGCCGATCGCCCGGTCGAGGTGTCCGAGCCGCTGTCGGTCATTCCGTTCTCGTCCTCCAAAAAGTGGAGCGGTGCCTCGTTTGCGCAGGGCTCCTATGTGATGGGCGCGGCGCAATTTGTGCTTTCAGAGCGCGCCTTTTCGCAGGTCGAGAACCGCGTGGCCGAACTTGCCGATACCTGCCGCGTGCTTGTGGTGGCGTGCGTGGACGGCTTTACGCCCGATGGCGATATGGTGGGCGAGGCCGAGCCCGTGGGCTTTGTGACCATTCGCGACGAGATCCGCACCTCGGCCGCCGAGACCATCGGGTACTTTAACGAGCAGGGCGTGACCCTCAACGTGATCAGTGGCGACGACCCGCGTACGGTGTCGTCGATCGCGCGCGTGGTGGGCGTGCCGGGGGCGGATGCTTATGTGGACGCCACGACGCTCGATACGCCGGCCAAGCTCGATGCCGCAGTGGACCGCTACCATGTCTTTGGTCGTGTGACCCCGCAGCAGAAGCGCGAGCTCGTGCAGGCGCTCAAGCGCCGCGAGCACACCGTGGCCATGACGGGCGATGGCGTCAACGACGTGCTGGCGCTCAAGGAGGCCGACTGCTCCGTCGCCATGGCGGCCGGTTCCGATGCCGCGCGCAACGTGGCCGAGATCGTACTCGTCGACAACGACTTTGCCTCGATGCCCGCCGTGGTGGCCGAGGGCCGTCGTTCCATCAACAACCTGCAGCGCTCCGCGGCGCTGTTCCTGACCAAGACGCTGTTCTCGATGGGCCTGGCGGCGCTGTGCATCGCGCTGCCGCCGTACCCCTTCGAGCCCATCCAGATGACGCTCATCAACTTCTTTTGCATCGGTGCGCCGGGCTTTGTGTTGGGCCTGGAGCCCAACAATGCTCGCGTGAAGGGGTCGTTCCTGACGAACGTGCTCAAGCGGGCACTGCCGGCGTCGATTGCGGTCATTTTGGCTGCGGCGCTCGATATCTTTGTGGCGCGGGTGTTTGGCTTTAGCCAGCTCACGCTGTCTACGATGTGCCTGCTTACGTCGTGCGCGGCGAGCGTCAGCCTGATCTGGCGCATCTCGCAGCCTCCCACGCCCTTACGTGTGGTGCTCTTTGTGTTTGTAGTCGCCGGCATCCTGGTGGGCGTTATCGGATTCCCGGAGCTGCTGTCTATTGCCAACCTGACGATGGGCCAGATGGTTATCTTGGCTGTCATCGTGGTCTTTACCTGCTCGGTGTTTTTTAAGCTCGCCACGATGATGGATTCGCTCAAGCCGCGTCGTCGTCATGCCGCAACTGGTTTTGGCCGCGGTGTGCGCGTCCGCCTGGGTCGCGGTGGAGGCAAGGTGAGCTCGACGGGTTCGACGGCGGAGCGTTTTGCCAAGCGCGTCGCCGCCGACATGGCGCAGCGCCGCGAAGCTCGCACCGTTCGTGAGGCCGAGGCCCGCGCACTCGAGGGCGTGGCCCAGGCCCAGCCCAAGAAAAAGAAGCCCACGGGCGCCAAGCGCTCCCGCGTAACCAAGTCCGCCCAAGGCATCAAAGTTTCGATGCCAAGCAAAAAGAAGAAGTAGCTACGCGCGCCCTGGCGATGTTGAATTGGTGCCTTGCTCCTGTGGGGCCGTGGCGATGTTATGCTCTAACCTCGATTGTTTGAATTGCTTCGAAAAGAGGATGCCGTGATCTGCCCGCATTGCCTTAAGACTATCGAGGACGGCGCCTCGTTCTGTCCCTACTGCAACGCCTATGTGGGTCCGGGCGATGGTCCCGAGCACACCGAGTTTGTGTTCTGTGAGGGCTGCGGTGCCCGTCTTTCTCCGCATGATCGTACGTGCCCCAAATGCGGACGCCCCGCTCCGGGTATCCTCTCCGAGGACGCGGCAGCATCCGACCTGGCAGCGGGCCGCACGGCGGGCTTTCCGCGCCTAACGCAAGAGCAGATCGATACCGAGGTGCCGCATGCGCCAGCCTCTGCCGCTGCGGTGCTTTCGGACGCCGCCGACCCCAATGAGACCTGCGTGCTGCCGGCTTTCGATAAGGATTTCGGTATCCCCAAGGTCGTTATTCCCACTCCGGTTTCCCTGCACGACGATCCTCAAAAACCCAAGCGTAAGGTGCATCCCGACGAGGACGCTTATCACAGGCACAAGCGTCATATTCCCAAGCCGCTTATCGTCATCGCGGTTCTTGCCGTCGTGTGCGGTGGTGCCTATTGGTTCGTGACGGCCGATCCCATGGGTGTCATGCCCGGTTTCTATGACCAGTTTGGCCAGGCCGCGCAGACGACCTTCCCCACGCGCCAAAAGGGCGAGGCGACTGAGGACGATACCAAGCAGGACGATTCTGCCGAGGTGGTCCAGGAAGAAACCGTGCTGACCGATGATCAGCTCTATACCAGGCTCGACGGTCTGTATCAGACCATCGTGTCCTACGGTGACGAGGATCAGATCGGCGAGGTCATCGATTCCTTCAACAACGGCTATCTCCGAACGCCGCTGTCCACCCGTCAGGAGCTGTCGCAGAGTGCCTACGCCCTGCGCGACCAGATCAAAAAGACGCAAGATGAGCTCAACAATCTTAAGTATCAGGACGATACGGTCTATGCGGACGACATCGCCCACCTAAAGCAGCTTGCCGAGTGGATGTATGAGCGCGTTGACGTTCTCTGCCAGAGCTGGGATATCTCACTGGCCATTCCCGATGGTGAGTCGATGAGTTCCCACCAAAGCGAGATCCTGGCGCCCATCGCACAGGGCGGCAACAGCGCGCTGAACCAGTACGACGCCAACGTGGGCTCCTGGAAGCCGCAGCAGCGTTCCTAAAATTAGTTCGCCATAGTCGGCATAACCTACGTGCGCAATTGATGTAAGCCCGTGCTTATTGCTACAATTCGTACAAATATGCTTTAAACGCACGAGGAAGGAACCACATGTTTGGTTTTAAGAAAGAGCTCTACACGCCCGAGTATCAGCTTGCCGGCGACGAGTGCGCAGTTATCGAGACGTCGAAGGGTACCATCAAGGTCAAGTTTGACGGTGAGGGCGCTCCCATTCATGTCGCGAACTTCTGCGAGCTTTCCACGATGGGCTTCTATGATGGCCTTAAGTTCCATCGCTATGTGCCCGGTTTTGTCATCCAGGGCGGCGACCCCAATACCCGCGACATGTCCGGCGCCGACGTCGCTGCCGGTCTTGAGGGCCCCGACGGCATGCCCGGTACCGGTGGCCCCGGCTACTGCATCAAGGGCGAGTTTGCCACCAATCCGCGCAACAGCCATGTCGATGGCGCCCTCGCCATGGCACGCTCCATGGATCCCGATTCCGCGGGTTCGCAGTTCTACTTCTGCCTAGGTGCCCAGCATAACCTCGATTCCGGTTACACCGTCTTTGGTACCACGGTCGAGGGTCTCGATGTGATTTCGCAGCTGCGTGCCGGCGACGAGATCGTCCATGTCGAGATCGTTCACGAGTAAAGGGGACTTCCTTGAATAGCCAGCTGATCCAACAGGGCCGCGCCGCTTACCGCGCGGGTGATTTTTCCGCTGCAGCCCAGATGCTTGGGGCGGCAAAGACTCCCGATGAGATTATGGGCGAGGCCGATCACCTTCGTGGCAACGCCTTGATGCACCTGGGCATGTATGCCGAGGCCGCCGAGGCCTATGCCGCCGCCCTCAACGACGGCACCTACGGCAAGCGCGGCGCGCTGCTCACCAACCGCGGCAAGGCGCTTGCCGCCGTGGGCGACTACACGACGGCCGCTCAGGCGTTCTCTGCTGCTACGCAGGATGCTTCCTATGCCACGCCGTTCAAGGCCTATCTGGGCCTGGGCAATGCGCTGTTCCAGTCGGGCGACTATGCCAACGCGGGAACCGCCTTCCGTCAGGCTGCCATCGATGGCGCCAATCCGGCTCCTGCCGCCGCACTCGGCGAGCTCGGTCGTTGCTTCATTAAGCTCGGCCGTCCGGCGGATGCCGTGGAGACTTACCGCACGGCTATCGACTTTGCCGGCCCCCGCGACGACACGCGTGCGCTCAACGCCGGCATGGGTCAGGCGCTTTCTGCCGCCGGCCGTCCCTCCGACGCACTCGACGCCTTTAACGCCGCTACTGCCGATGGCATCTACCAGCTCACCTCCGAGCAGGCCGATGAGCTTGCCCGCGTGCAGGATTCGCTTGCTGCGCTGTCTGCCCAGACGGCTATGGCCACGGCTCCGGCGCCCGCGATGGACGCTCCTGCCGTCGATCCGCTCGATCCTACGGGCGCGACCGGTCAGTTTATGCCCGATCCCTCGGACACCGGCTTCTTTACGCTGTCCGAGTCCGAGATGGTCCAGCAGGACCGTCAGGATCGTAAGCAGGCCAAGGTCCGTCGTCGCCATCGCCACACGGGTCTTAAAGTCTTCATCGTGCTGCTTCTGCTCATTTTGATCGCCGCGGGCGGTCTGGGCTTTGCCTACACGCGCGGCTTTGGCTTCCCGTCTCAGGAGTCTGTCGTTACCGATCTGTTCCAGGCTGCCGGCGACGGTGATGCCGCAAAGGCCGAGTCTTGCCTGGCCTCGAGCCTGTCCGAGGACGCTAAGTCGATGATCATCTCCTCGATTCCGCAGGGTGCCACCGTGTCCGTCGAGGGCATGGATCAGTCCATGACCGAGACGACCGCCAAGGTGAAGGCATCGCTGTCCAAGGGCGGCGAGCAGGAGTACACCGTCAAATTCGTGCGCTCCGACAACCATATCGGCTGGGCCGTTTCTTCGCTTGATATGGATTTCTCGGCTGCTGACAACCAGTAGTGACCTTATGGGATTTAGCTTTGCCCGGCGCTTCACCGCAAGTGAGGCGCCGGGCTTGCGCTAGTATGATGAGCTAGTAGTTTTCCAGCAATCATCCAACACATCAGGAGTTGCGTTGTTTTCTTTGATGGATATGTTCTTCGGTAGCTATGCGGGCGATCTTGCCATCGACCTCGGCACCGCCAATACGCTTGTCTCCGTGCGCGGCAAGGGCATCGTCATTCGCGAGCCCTCTGTTGTCGCCATCGACAAGAACGACGAGCGCATCTTGGCGGTCGGTATCGAGGCAAAGCGCATGCTCGGCCGTACGCCCGGCAACATCGTGGCCGTTCGTCCCCTGAAGGACGGCGTCATCGCCGACTTCGATGTTACCGAGGCCATGCTTCGCTACTTTATCGACAAGGCGTCCGAGAAACGCTATCCGTGGACTCCGCGTCCGCGTGTTGTCGTCTGCGTTCCCTCCGGTGTCACGTCGGTCGAGAAGCGTGCTGTCTTTGAGGCCACGATCCAGGCCGGTGCCCGCCAGGCCTATCTGATCGAAGAGCCCATGGCGGCTGCCATCGGCGCCGACCTGCCCGTCGAGGAACCCACCGGCTCCATGGTCATCGACATCGGTGGCGGTACCACCGAGGTTGCCGTTATCGCTATGGGCGGCATCGTCGTCTCGCAGTCCATCCGTATTGCCGGCGACGAGTTCGATCAGGCCATCCTCACGCACGTTCGTGATGCCTACAACCTGGCCATCGGCGAGCGTACGGCAGAGGACATCAAGATCAAGGTCGGCTCCGCCGTGCCGCTCAAGGACGAGCTCGACGTCGAGGTCAACGGCCGCGACGTGATCACCGGTCTGCCCAAGACCGTGCGCATCGAGAGCGAGGAGATTCGTCGCGCACTCAACAAGCCGCTCGACGAGATGGCCAAGGCCGTTAAGGACGCCCTCGACGCTACGCCTCCCGATCTTGCCTCGGACCTTATGTACTACGGCATTTTGCTGACCGGTGGCGGCGCGCTGCTGCGCGGTCTCGACGTGCGCCTGCGCGATGAGACCGGCGTTTCGGTCAACGTTAGCCCCACGGCGCTCGATAACGTCGTTAACGGCTGTGCCCGTGTGCTCGAGGCCAATGCGTTTGATGGCGGCTTCGTCCAGACCAATGCTTAATTTCCAAAAGGTGGATTCCATTTGGCACGATCTTCGGGTTTCTCCACAAATCTGAATACCAAGCGACAATCAACGGGTATGCGCCCGTTGATTGTTTTCAGCCTGATTTCGGTGTTGCTGCTCACGTTTTATATTCGTGAGGGTGAGGCCGGGCCGATTCATGCCGTGCGCTCGGGTGTGACGACGATTACCTCGCCGGTGCGCTTTGTGGGCTCGGCTGTGGCGGCTCCCTTCAATGCGATCGGCAACGTGTTCTCTAACCTTACGGCGTCGCAGGACACGCTTGACGAGCTTAAGAAGCAAAATGAGGAGCTGACCTCTAAGGTCTCCGAGCTCTCCGAGGCCCAAAAGACTGCTGAGCGTCTGGAGGGACTGGTCGGCCTGCAGTCGACCTACAACCTCAAATCGACCGCAGCTCGTATCGTCGGCGCTTCGGGCGATGCCTGGACCTCGACCGTCACCATCGATAAGGGTTCTGCCGACGGGCTTTCCATCAACATGCCTGTGACGAGTTCGGCCGGTGTTATCGGACAGATCATCGAAGTCTCGGCCAAGACGTCCACCGTGCGCCTGATTGGCGACGAGAACTCGGGCGTGTCCGCCATGGTGCAGGACACGCGCGCCCAGGGCATGCTGCAGGGTCAGGCTGACGGCACGCTGCGTCTTGAGTACGTGAGCGTCGACTCCGACGTTAAAGTTGGCGACATCATCGTTACTTCTGGCATCGGTGGCGTGTTCCCCAAGGGCCTTCCGCTCGGCACCGTCTCGTCGGTTGAGAAATCGGCAAACGACGTTTACTACACCATTGTGGTGCGCGCTCAGACCACGGCCGAGAACAATGAGGAAGTGCTGGTCATTACCTCGCTGACCGACGAACAGTCGGCCTCGGATGAGGATGTGAGCACGGCCAACAGCACGCCGCAGGGAACGTCGCGCGATGCTGCGACCAAGACGAAGGACGAGAGCTCGGATGACGGTTCCGACACGTCCGAGACGACCGATTCCGGCTCGAGCGAGTAGGGGGCATGTCCATGGATCTACACGAGCAGGGGATGAGCTCCCGTACGTTTGTAATCGCCGCCATCGTGTGCGTGCTGCTGCAGGCAGGCCTGGCACCGCAGATCTCCATTGCGGGCGGTCGCGTCAACTTTATGATTATCCTGGTGTGCATAAGCGTGTTCTCGGGCGACCCGACCCGTGCCGTCGTGTGCGGTTTTTGCAGCGGCTTGTTCTATGACCTTTCCGCTGCCGTGCCGGTGGGCGTTATGTCGCTCCTGCTGACCGTGGGTTCTTTTGCCCTGGTGCATAGCGCCGCCGGTCAGACGGGCGGTACCCCGAGTGCGCGCGGCATCACGGTGGGTGCCTTCGCGCTCGTCATTAATGTGATCTATAGCATCATCTTGCTGTTTATGGGTTTGGAGACGAGCTTTGTCGTGGCGATCTTCGGCCATGCGCTGCCGTCTTCGATCCTGACGGGTTTGGTTGCCATTCCGTTTTTGATGTCCGGCGTCGTGCCGCAGTCCGGTTATGGATTCTCCGCACGTGGCGGACGCCAGACGGGCATGCGCTTTAAGCCCAAGACCCGTAAGCTCAAATAGGGGAGGCTCGTAGATGTCTTCCCAGGTGACGGTTATTATCGCCGGTATCGTGCTGGTTGTGGCCATCGTGGTCGCGCTGGTCATCATGCGTCGCGGCGATTCCCGTTTTACCTACGATACGCAGCATGGAACGGCCCCGCGCGCCACCGAGGGCGAGGGCAATACCGCGGCGACCGCCTTTAAGGGCCGCTTCTCCATCCTCACCACGGGTGTGGGCGCGATGTTCGCGGCGCTTGCCGTCAAGCTGTGGGGCATGCAGATGGTCTCGTCGGACTATTACGAAAAGCAGGCTAATAGCAATCAGACGCGCACCGTTACCACACCCGCTGTGCGCGGCCGCATCCTCGACCGCAATGGCGTGGCACTTGTCCAGAACCGTCCTTCACTTGCTGTCGTGGCCTACCGCGACCTTGCGGAGGATGAGGTTCTGGTTCGCCATCTTGCCAACGTGCTCGGTATGCCCTACGTGGCGGTTCTGCGCAATATTCAGGACAATTCCGAGGGCGCCCAGAGCCTGCATACCATTGCGACGGACGTCCGTCGTTCCACGGTTGCCTATATCAAGGAGCACGCAGGCGAGTTCCCGGGCGTCAAGATTGCCGAGCGTACCGAGCGCCAGTACCCGTACGGCGAGACGGCCTGTCACATTTTGGGCTATACCGGCACCATTACCTCCGAGCAGCTCGAGGCCCAGAATAAGAAAACCTCTGGCGATGATGATGCTTCTGCTGGCAAGATTACGTACCAGTCGGGCGATATCGTGGGCCAGGCGGGTGTTGAGAGCTACTACGAAAACCTGCTGCAGGGTATTCGTGGCGAGCAGACCGTCAAGGTCGATGCCTCGGGCAATGTGACCGGTCAGGCCGGCGCCGTGCCCGCCAAGGCCGGCTCCGACATTAAGCTCACGCTCGACCTTAAGATCCAACAGGCCTGTGAGACGGCGCTGGCGAGCGCCATCGAGCTTGCCAAGACCACTGGCTACAGCAATGCCGGCAACGGCGCTGTGGTGTGCCTCGATCCCAACAATGGTGAGATCCTGGGCATGGCGAGCGAGCCCAAGTTCGATCCGTCCGTCTTTATCGGCGGCGTCTCAAATGACGTGTGGACCGAGCTCAATGATGACAAGGGTTCGCACCCGCTGCTCAACCGCGCCATTAGCGGACAGTACATGTCGGCCTCGACCATCAAGCCGCTCTCGGCACTGGCCGGTCTTGAGTTTGGAACCTACACGTCGGGCCAGACGACCAACTGCACGGGCTATTGGACGGGTCTGGGCAAGTCGTGGGGCAAGTACTGCTGGCTGCATTCCGGCCACGGCACCATGACGCTGCAGTCGGGTATCGCCAACTCGTGCGACCCCGTCTTCTACGACATGGGCAAGGCGTTCTTTTATGACGAGAAACATTCCGAGGGCCTGCAGGAGGTCTTTCGTCGCTGGGGTCTAGGCAAGACCTGCGGTATCGATCTGCCGAGTGAGGGCGCGGGCCGTATTCCCGATGCCGAGTGGAAAGAGTCGTACTTTACCGACGCCTCTGCCGAGGACCGCAAGTGGAATGCCGGCGATATGACCAACATTGCCATCGGCCAGGGCGACATTTTGGTGACGCCTTTGCAGATGGCATGCGCCTACATGGGCCTTGCCAACGGCGGTAAGCAGTACGTGCCTCACGTGTTTTTGTCTGCCGTGTCGCGCGATGGCGACGGCGATGCCTATAAGTACAACGGCAAAGGCAAGAAGAAGCGCCTGGAGGCCAAGATCAACAGCGATTCGGATTTGGCTCTTGTTCGCAACGGCATGCACGACGTGATTTACACGGCATCGACGTCCCTGGCGGCTCACTTTGGCACCCTGACGCCGCAGGTATACGGCAAGTCGGGCACGGGCGAGAAAAGCGGCGAGGACGAATACGCGTGGTTCTGCGCCTATGCGCCGGCCGATGATCCCAAGTATGTCATCGCTACGGTCCTGGAGCAGGGCGGCGGTGGCTCAGATACCGCGATGCATGTCGTGCGCGACGTGCTCGGCGCGATTTATGACGAGCCCGATACCTCTTCGGCCTCGGGCGATTCTTCGGTTCGATAGGAGGTTGCGATGGATTTTTCTCCGGCGGATCTGTTCCGTTCAACCAAGACCGGCTCTCGCAGCAGCCTGGACCGCGTCAACAAGCAACTTTCGGCCTCGCGCGGTACGTTTCGCCAAAAGGTGCATATCGGTGTGCTGCTGGCTACCGTCGCGCTCGTTGCCTATGGCGCCATCATTATTTGGTCGGCGTCACAGTTTAAGGCCGACGCCTCATTCTCGCGCCACCTGCTGGGCATTGGCATTGGCGCGGTGCTTGCGGTGCTCGTCTGGCGTACCGATCTGCGCGGTATTTCCAATTTTTCGACGGCGCTGCTCGTCATTGACCTTATTGTGATCTTCTCGCCCAAGATTCCGGGCCTGTCCTATACGGGCGGTCTGGGCATGACGGGCTGGATCAAGATTCCCGGTATCGGCTTGACATTCCAGCCGGTTGAGCTTGCCAAGCTCATCACCATCTTCTTTATCGCCACGCTTGGCTCGCAGTATAACGGCCGCATCGATACCGTTCGCGACTACGTCAAGCTCTGCGGCATGCTGTCCATTCCGTTTTTGGCCGTCGTCGCCATGGGCGACCTGGGCTCGGGCCTGGTCGTGCTGGTCTCGGGCGCCATCGTCATCTGCATGAGCGGTGCACGCCGCGAATGGGTGCTGTCGACCCTGGCCCTGCTCGTGGGCCTGGTGGCCCTCGTCCTGGCGCTCGATTCGGTCTTTGATTCGTTGCTCGGCCACGATGTGCTCATCAAGCAGTATCAGATGAACCGTCTGACGGTCTTTATCGACCCCGATAATGCCGATTCGGACGATGCCTACAACCTGCAGCAGTCGCTTATCGCCGTTGGCTCGGGCGGCTTCTTTGGTAAGGGTTTGGGCCATGCGACGCAGTCGGCCGGCGGCTTTCTGCCCGAGTTCCACACCGACTTCGTCTTCGCCTTCCTGTCCGAGACCTTTGGCTTTTGCGGTTCCTTTTTGCTCCTGTGCCTCTACGTGCTGCTGATCTTTTCGACGATTCGCGTCGCCTTTAAGTGTGAGTCGCTGTTCTTGCGTCTTTCGTGTGTGGGCATCGTTGGCATGTGGGCGTTTCAGACCTTCGAAAACATCGGCATGTGCATCGGCATGATGCCGATTACCGGTATTCCGCTACCGTTTATTAGCTTCGGTTCGTCTTCGATGATGATTCAGCTGCTGACAGTGGGTATCGTACAATCCATATGGCGGCATCGTTCGGGCGCCGCGTAACCGCTGGAGGGGTTTGCTATGAAAATTCCCGTAGATAAGCTGACCCGCGCTTTTAAGATGGGCGCGTCCGTTAAGAAGGATTCCGATACGCCGGTGCGCGTCTCGGTCTATCTGGATTCGTCCGCCTCGCGCTTTCTGGCCGAGACGGTGCGTGACGCCTTTGTGCCGCAGACGACCTCGGGCATTGTGCGCGTCGAGCGTCTGGGGGAGGAGCGAATTGCTCCAAAGACCGATACCGATGTGGTACTGGTGCTCTCGTGTGGTTCCGACCGCCTGGAGAGTGCCGTGCAGGAGCTCGTGATCGCCGGCGCGCCCGTGTGCGTGCTTGCCGAGTCTGCTGTGGAGGTGCCGTTTATCGAGGAGTCCACGCCCATGCTCGGCGTGGTGGCGGCAACCGATAAGACGTTTCTGCTCGAGACGCTTGCCCGCTGGATTCTCGATCGCACCGACAAGGAAACGGCTTTTGCGGCGAACTTTGCCTTTATGCGCATCGCGGCGGCCAATCGTATCATCACCTCGTGCGCGCTCACCAATATGGCGACCGGTGCGCTGGTGTTTTTGCCGGGCGCCGATTATCCCGTTATGGCGCTGGCGCAGGTGGGCATGCTCTTTGAGCTCGCTGCCGTCTTTGGACGCGGCATTAAGCCTGAGCGCGGCTATGAGGTCGCGGGCGTGCTTGCCGGCGGTCTTGTGATCCGCGCGGTCACCCGCGCACTCGTCAAGCAGACGCCGCATATTGGGTTTGCCGTCAAGGCGCTCACTGCTGCCGCGGGCACCTATGGCATGGGCCGTGCGCTCGTTTCGCTCTACGAGCGCGATGTCGACTACAGCCGTGCCAACGAGGTGGTCACCGCCACGTTCTCCCGCGTTCGCGATCTGGTGACCACGGTCGCGGGTGCTACCCGTCCTATGGCGTCCTACCAAGACGCATCCGATCTCGCTGCTTAGGGGTTTTCCGTTGCGCGTTGCATACCAAGACTGTTTTCATTTAATTGAGCCGCTGCTCGCCAAGGTCGAAAAGCCGAGTCGCTATATCGATCACGAGTGGGGCACGCTTTCCAAGGCCGATGCCGACTACCGTTGCTGCTTGATCTACCCGGATGTGTACGAGGTTGGTCTGCCCAACCAGGGTATCGCCATCCTCTACAACATTCTTAACCAGGCCGAGGGCATCTCCTGCGAGCGCGGCTATGTGCCGTGGCCCGACATGGGTGACGCCATGCGCGAGGCGGGCATTCCGCTGCTGTCGCTCGAAGGTGCTGCCCCCGTCGCTTCGTTTGATATCGTCGGTCTGCATGTGCCGCACGAGATGGCGGTGACGAACTTCCTCGAGGCACTCGATCTCGCTGGCATTCCGCTGTTAGCGGCCGACCGAGGCGAAGACGACCCCATCATCATCGCCGGCGGTCCCTCGGTGTACAACCCTGAGCCGTACGCGGCCTTCTTCGATGCCATCCTCATCGGCGAGGGCGAGGAATCGCTGCTCGAGACCTGCCAGCTGCATCGCCGCCTGCGCGACGAAGGAGTCCCGCGCGCGCAGATTGTTGAGCAGCTTGCATCCATTGCCGGCAACTACGTGCCGTCGCTCTATGAGGTTCGTCACGACGAACCCTGCTCGCCGCATGGCTACACCGTGCCGCGCGAGGGCAAGGACGTCCCGCCGGTAGTTTACAAGCGCGTCGTCGAGGACTTTGGTGCCACCAATCCGCTATCTCAGTCGTGCGTGCCGTATGCGCAGCTCGTCCACGATCGCCTGTCTATCGAGATCCTGCGTGGCTGTGCCCGCGGCTGCCGTTTTTGTCAGGCAGGCATGACGTATCGTCCGGTACGCGAGCGCTCGGCCGACCAGATCGTGTCGTCGGTGATCCAGGGCTTGGAAAAGACTGGCTATGACGAGGTGTCGCTTACCTCGCTTTCGACGACCGACCACTCCTGCATCCGTGACGTGCTCGGTAGGCTCAACCGTCGTCTGGAGGACACGGGTATTCGCGTGTCCATTCCGTCGCAGCGCTTGGATTCGTTTGGCGTTGATATGGCCGAGTCGGTCGCCGGCGAAAAGAAGGGCGGCCTGACGTTCGCGCCCGAGGCGGGCAGCCAGCGTATGCGCGACATCATTAACAAGAACGTGACCGAGGAGGACCTGGACCGAGCGGCCAAGGCGGCCTTCGAGGCCGGCTGGAACCGCATGAAGCTCTACTTCATGATGGGCCTTCCCGGTGAGCGCGACGAGGACATCGTGGCCATCGCCAACCTGGCCGATCACGTGCTGGAGCTCGGTCGCTCCGTGGTGCCCAAGGCGCGCCGCGGGTCTATTTCGGTGTCTATCTCTGTTTCGGTATTCATCCCCAAGGCGGCAACACCCTTCCAGTGGTGCCCGCAGCTCGATTACGACGACGTCAAGCGCCGCCAGAAACTGCTTATCACGAGCGTTCGCAACCGTGCCGTCCGCGTGCATTACCACGATGCCGAGACCTCGCTCATCGAGGCCGCGCTCTCCCGCGCCGGTCGTGACATGACGCCCGTCATCATCGATGCTTGGCGCGCTGGCTCTCGCTTTGACGCCTGGGTAGAGCATTTCTCGCTCGATAACTGGAAGGAGGCTGCTGCCAAAAACGGCATCGACCTTAATGAGCTCGTGCACCTGCCCTACGAGTTGGACTGGCGCCTGCCGTGGGAGCACGTGAGCCCCGGCTGCACGCGCGGCTTCCTCGAGCGCGAGTACCGTCGCTCGCTCGAGGGCGTCACGACGCCCGATTGCACCCGCACGTCGTGCACCGGCTGCGGAATCTGCCCCACGCTCCATGCCAAGAACGTATTGATGGGTGATCGCGCATGAGTGAGCGCTTGACCGACAACCCCACGCTCTTTAGGCTGCGCGTTCGCTACGGCAAGCGCGATCGCCTTAAGTACCTGGGCCATCTGGAACTGATCCATACCATTGAGCGCATCGTGCGCCGTGCGGGCCTGCCCTATGCCGTCACGCAGGGCTTCTCTCCGCACATGCGCGTGGGCTTCTCTTCGGCGCTTCCGGTGGGTACGTCGTCGACCTGCGAGTGGTATGACCTGTTTATGACCGAGTTCGTGGCGCTCGACGAGGCCTTTGAGCGCCTGGCGGCGGCATCGCCTGCCGATCTGGCGCCTATCGAGGCTGCCTACATCGACGTGCGCACGCCGGCTCTGACGGCTCAGCTTACGCGTCTGTCGTACCGCATCGACTTGCACCTGGACCCCGAGGCCCCCGTGAGCGCCGAGGAGGTACGCGCCGCGATCGACACGTTGCGTGCAGGCCATGGCATCGACTATGCACGCGGTAGGAAGAGCAAGCGCTTAGACCTTGACCACACACTGGTGGGCTATGAGCTCACGGAGGGGGAGCGTCCGGACCATCTGGTGCTCATGCTCGACACCCATGCCGACAACGAGGGCTCCATGCGTCCGGAGATTTTGCTTTCTGCTGCTGATGTTTTGTTGCAGGGCTTGACCCCGGGCGTCGATGCACCTATTGTTTCCACCGGTATGCAAGACCTCGTGACCATCTGCTCCTACGATGTCGAGCGTCAGAATCAAGCATGCGAGGACGACGAGGGCCGACTCGTCAGCCCCATACCTGTGCGAACTTGTGGATTTGCTCCACATACTCGTTGACGGGGGTATTATCGCCTGCTACTATATTCGGCTGTTGCACTAACTGATGCATGAAGGGCAAGTAAACATGTACGCAATCGTTAACACGGGCGGCAAGCAGTACAAGGTCGCCACCGACGATGTCATCACCGTCGAGAAGATCGAGGGCAATGAGGGCGACAAGGTCACCCTGCCGGTCATCTTCCTCAACGATGGTAAGAAGATCGTCACCGATCCCGACAAGCTGGCCAAGGCCAAGGTTACCGCTCAGATCGTTGAGCAGTTCAAGGGCGAGAAGCAGCTGGTCTTCAAGTTCCACAAGCGTAAGCGCTATCGTCGTCTGAAGGGTCACCGTCAGCAGCTCACCAAGCTGAAGATCGTGAAGGTCCAGGCTACGTCCCGCGCCAAGAAGGCTGTCAAGGCAGAGGCCGAGGCTGTTGCCGAGGCTCCCGTCGCCGAGTAGATTACACTCGTAACGAAAGAGTAGGTATACACAATGGCACACAAAAAAGGACTCGGTTCCTCCCGTAATGGCCGTGACTCCCGCGGTCAGCGCCTTGGCACGAAGCGCTATGCCGGCCAGACGGTAACCACGGGCACGATTCTCGTCCGTCAGCACGGCACTCACATCCACCCGGGTGAGAACGTTGGCCGTGGCAAGGACGACACGCTGTTCGCGCTGGTCGACGGTACCGTTGAGTTCCACAAGGGTATCAAGCACAGGGTCAGCGTACGCCCGCTCGCGAACGCGTAATTCACCCTTCATAGAGCACATATGTGGGAGGCACTTGAGTTTTAGGATTCAAGGGTCTCCCTCTTTTTGTAGGAGGCGATTCTGTTGTCACAGTTCACCGATATCAGCCGCATTAACGTGTGCGGCGGCGACGGCGGTGCCGGATGCATGTCGTTTAGGCGCGAGGCCTTTGTCCCCAAGGGTGGCCCCGATGGCGGCGACGGCGGTCGTGGCGGCAATGTCGTCATCCAGGCCGATGCTCAGCTGTCTTCACTGATCGATTACCGCTTTAAGCATCATTTTCGTGCCGAGCGCGGAACGCACGGTCAGGGCGCCCGCCGCAACGGAAAGAGCGGCGAGGACCTTATCTTGAAGGTTCCCATGGGCACCGTGGTGCGCGAGCTCGACCCCGAGACGCAGACCCCGATGTTCGAGATTGCCGACTTGGTTCACGACGGTGAGCGCGTCGTCGTAGCACCCGGCGGCGCCGGCGGTCTGGGGAATACGCACTTTGTGACGTCGGTGCGCCGCGCGCCCGCGTTCGCCCAGCTTGGTGAGCCGGCCGAGGAGCACTGGATTGAGCTCGAGATGAAGCTCATGGCCGATGCCGCGCTCGTTGGCTTCCCCTCGGTGGGTAAGTCCTCGCTTATCGCGCGCATGAGTGCCGCTCGACCCAAGATCGCCGACTATCCGTTTACCACGCTCGTGCCCAACCTGGGTATGGTGCGTGCCGGCGAGTACTCCTATGTCGTTGCCGACGTCCCCGGCCTCATTGAGGGTGCGAGCGAAGGCAAGGGTCTGGGCCATCAGTTCCTGCGCCACATCGAGCGCACGGCACTCATCATGCATGTCGTCGATATGACGGGCGGTTTTGAGGATCGCGACCCGGTTGAGGATTACCGTATCATCAACCGCGAGCTCGAGCAGTATGGCGCCGAGCTTTCGGAGCGCCCGCAGATCGTCGTCGCCAACAAGTGCGACGCGCCGGGCACGGCTGACAAGATTGCCGACCTCAAACGCGCTGCGCTCGACGATGGGCATATATTCTTTGCTGTGTCCGCCGTGACGGGCGCTGGCCTCAACACGCTGATGCTTGCCGTGGGCGAGCAGGTGGCTAAGCTGCGTGCCGAGTTGGCTGTCTCCGATGAGCCGGTCGACCTACGCGACGATGAGTGGGAGCGCCGCCGCCTGCAGCGTGAGAAGCGTTTCCGCATTGTTCAAGAAGAGCCCCATGCCTTCCGCGTGGTCGGTCGCGCCATCGAGCGCATGGTCATCCAGACCGACTGGGAAAACGAGGAGGCCGTCATCTACCTGCAGCATAAGTTTGCGCGCATGGGTGTTGACGACGCGCTCGAGAAGGCCGGCTGCCGTGCGGGCGACGAGGTCCGCATTTGCCAACGCGCCTTTGACTTTGAGGGCGCCGAGGACTTCTCGGAGTACGAGGATGAGCTTGGGGACGAAGGCGGGGACGTTGCCGTTGAGGTCTTTGACGTAGCCGATGCTGCGGACGAGGGCGTCGAGGTTGTCGATGCGGCGGACGTCGCGGACGATGTCGAGACCCCGGAGGGCGAGTAAGTCATGTCGCTGCGCGGTGGAATTGGTCTGCCTGAGCTGCCTATCAAGGATGGTCAGGAGTTTCGGCTTGGCATCATGGGTGGCACCTTCGACCCGATTCACTACGGGCACTTGGTTACCGCCGAGCAGGCGCGCGAGTCGCTCGACTTGGACGCCGTGCTCTTTATGCCGGCCGGCTCTCCCGCCTTTAAGCTCGACAAACCGGTGACGCCTGCCGAGGACCGTTATGCCATGACGGTTCTCGCCACCGCTGCGAATCCGGCTTTTTTGGCGAGCCGATTCGAGATCGACCGTCCGGGCGTGACCTATACGGCCGATACGCTTCATGCCCTTCGCGACTTTTACCCGCCTCAGGTAAAGCTCTACTTTATTACGGGCGCTGACGCGATTATAGATATTGTGACCTGGCATGATGCCGACCGAATCGCCGAGCTTGCCACGTTTATTGCGGCGACGCGACCGGGCTTTGATATCGATACTGCTCGCGCGCGAATTAAAGAGTCGGGCCTGCCGTTTGACGTGCGTTATATCCAGATTCCGGCGCTGGCGATTAGCTCGACCAACATTCGCAAGCGAGTTGCCCGTGGCATGAGCGTGCGCTATCTTACGAGCGAGTCCGTGCTCGGCTATATTCGTAAACGCGGGCTGTATACCGATCTGGGTCAAGAAGATTTTGAGTGATGGGGGGCTACGTTGTCGGTAGAGGATCAGTTTGAGGGCGATGAGCGCGCGCTGCTCAAGCGCATTCAAGAGCTGCTCGATGTTCGCATGAAAGATAAGCGCAAGCGCTATGTGCATTCGTTGGGTGTTGCCGAGACCGCACTTCATCTGGCCGAGGTCTACGGCGTTGACCGCTTTGATGCCGCTGCCGCCGGCTTAATTCACGACTGGGACAAGGTGCTTTCCGATGACGAGCTCGTGGCTCGCGCGCTTCACTATGGCATCAAGGTTGCCGGCTCTCCTTCCGCCGCGACGCCGCTTTTGCATGGCCCTGTTGCCGCCTATGAGCTTCCGCAGCTTTTTCCCGAGCTGTCACCGGCCGTTTTCCAGGCTGTCGACCGTCACACCGTAGGCGCCTGCGACATGACGCCGCTCGATATGGTGGTCTTTGTGGCCGATGCCATCGAGCCCAACCGCCATGGTGATTATGCCCACGCGCTGCGCAAGATGGTGGGGGAGTCGACGCTTGACGAGTTGTTCTTCTCCTGTTTTGCGCAGGGTCTGGTCTATGTGATCCAGTCCGGGCGCTATCTTTATCCCACGGCTATTACGATTTACAACCATTACGCCCAGCTGCGCTAGCTCGGGTGTGTCTAGAAAGAGGTATTCCATGGCCGACGAGACCATGACTGACGAGCAGATTCTTGAAGGTGTGGAGCACAAGAGCTTCGCCGCCACGTCCGACCGCACCGCCGCCTCGCTGTCCGCGAGCGGTGTCGCCGCCGAGGATGTCGCCCGCGCTGCCGCGCAGGCCGCCTACGACAAGAAGGGTGAGGACGTGCAGGTGCTCGACCTGACCGAGCTTTCCGACGTGTGCGACTACTTTGTGCTTGCCACCGGTACCAACAACCGCCAGGTCGATTCGATCGTCGACGAGATCGAGGAGAAGGTCGCCGAGGCTTGCGGCGAGCATCCGTTCTCCATCGAGGGCCGCGAGCAGAAGACCTGGATGCTCATGGACTACGGCTCGGTTGTCGTCCACGTCTTCACTCCCGAAGCCCGCGACTTCTACCGCCTAGAAAAGCTCTGGGGTGACGCCCCCCAGCTCCCCCTCGACCTCCTCTAGTGGCTCATTTGATATGGGGCTTTTAGCTAGCCTCGCGCATTTCGCCGGGCAGTTGCGGTTTTCCGCACCTGCCCGGCTTTCTATTTTTACAAAGGCGGTTAATCATTGAAGCGGGATTGGCGGCCGAAAGATAGGGCGGTGTCGCCGAACTTGTCTCGGACGGCATCGATCGCGACTGAGAGGTCGCGACGGTCGCTTGATTGGGCTCCGCGGTCGTCGACTTCGCAGAACAGGTCGGTCTGGATGCCGCCCCGATGGTCAAAGTCGCTCATCCCGATACCCGCCAGACGCACATGCATGCCTTCCTGCCAGATGTTGTCGAGCAGTTCGAGCGCAACCGCCACAAAGATGTTCTCATCGTCGGTGGGGTGGGGAAGCCGCCGCTGCGCCGTGCGTCCGCTGCCATACGAATACTTAAGCTTGAGCGTTACCGTGCCGCCCGTCAGTCCCTGACGGCGCAGGCGGCGTCCAACCGACTCTCCCAACAGCGCAATCGCCGCTTCGATGTCCCCACGCTCAGTCAAATCTTTCGCAAAGGTGCGCTCATTGCTCACGGATTTAACCTCGCGTTCCTCATCGAGGCTTGTTACTTCGGATATTTCGAGTCCCAGCGCACGCTGGCGCATGCGTTCGCCGTTGACGCCAAAAATAGAGGCCAAGGTTGATTCCGGTGAACGTGACAGCTCGCCGAGCGTGTAGATGCGCATGCGGCGCAGTCGCTCCTCGGCCGAGCGCCCGATGCCGCTCATGGCAGATACCGGCAGCGCGGCCAAAAAGCGCTGCTCGGTTCCGGGGCGCACGATGGTCAGCCCAAACGGCTTATCCCGCTCGCTTGCGATCTTTGCGACCGTCTTATTGCAGCCCACGCCTATGGAGCAGGTCACTCCCAGCGCTGCCACGCGGTCGCTTATACGCCGCGCAACCAGTAGCGGGTCTTCGGGCGCAAAGCGACCCGGTGTGATATCGATAAAGGCTTCGTCGATGGATACGCGCTCAACGCGCGGCGTCTCCTCGGCGAGAATCGCCATGACCTGCGCGCTGACCTCACGATAGCGATCAAAATGCCCATGCGTCCAAATGGCTTGCGGACAGAGGCGCCGCGCCTCGGCCGAGGGCATAGCGGAGTGCACGCCAAAGCGACGTGCCTCATACGAACACGTGGACACGACGCCACGCGAATCGGCATCGCCACCCACGATGAGTGGCTTTCCGCGCCATTCGGGATGATCGAGCATTTCCACGCTCGCAAAAAACGCATCGAGGTCCATCAGGCCCACCGCCGGACCCGTCCAGGGAGGCGGCGTGACGCCCATGGCATCCTCATAGCCGTATGTATGTTCGCGTCTTTCCATGTCATGAGTATACCGCGCAGCTCATGTGGGGTGCGTGTATGTGCTTGCAAATCCCGAATTCTTGTCTAAGATATGGATTTGCCCTCGACTACACCGAAGAAGTTGGTCTCACGGACTTCACCTGCCCGCGTCGATGGCGTATTATGTTCAACTGTTTGTTTGTAGTTGCAGCCTAAAGCTGCTTGGTTGGAGGAGTTTCCTTTGGCAGTCAAGATTCGCCTTGCTCGTCACGGCGCTAAGAAGCGTCCGTACTACCGTGTCGTCGTCGCCGATTCCCGCGCCCCGCGTGACGGTCGTATCATCGAGGAGGTTGGCCGCTACAACCCGATGACCGCCCCCAAGACCATCAACCTCGACCTCGAGAAGATCGCCGACTGGCAGTCCAAGGGCGCTCAGCTCACCGACGCCGTCGCCGCTCTGGTCAAGGCCGCCAACGAGGGCGAGAAGACCGAGACCGTCGTCAAGAAGTCCAAGAAGCAGCTCGCCAAAGAGGCCGAGGCCGCTAAGGCTGCCGCTGAGGCCGCTGAGGGCGCCGAGGAGTAAATCGTGCCTGAGGTTGACGCTGCACAGCTCGAGGGTGAGGCAATGCTCTCAGATCGCATCGCCGATCTCGTCGAATATCTCGTTGTTCAGATCGTCGACGACCCGGATTCCGTGAGCCTTGAGGTCATCGATGGTGACGACGCCTCCACGATTGAGGTTTCGGTCGCCGAGGATGACGTCGCTAAGGTCATCGGCCGTCGTGGCCGTACCATCAAGGCCATTCGCACGCTCGCCCGTGCACTGGCCGCTCGCCTTGACACTGCTGTCGAGGTAGAGGTTCTGGGCTAGGACCTTGAGGTCCCAGTACAAAAACATCGCCCGTGTGGTCAAGCCGCACGGAAGGAAGGGGGAGGTCCTCGCGCAGCCGCTGCGGGGGCTTCCTTCTGTATTAGAGCCGGGTATGCGCGTCGCCCTGACGCCGCCGGCGCTCAAGCGCGACCGCTTTTGCACGGTCGTGTCCGTCACCGATACGGGCGATGGCGATCTGGTCTCGTTTGAGGGCATTGACGACTTGACGGCCGCCGAGGGCATCACGGGATGCTATGTGTTGGCAAATCGTGACGATTTTGAGCTCGATTCACTCGACGCCGCCTATTCCGACCTGATGGGTCGCGAGGTGGTCGACGAGCGCTTCGGTTCACTCGGTACGATCGTCGAGATCATGTCGACGCCCGCTAACGATGTTTGGGTTGTCGAGGGCGATCGGTACGGCGAGGTACTGATTCCCGTGATCGAGCAGGTTGTGCTCGATCTTCCCGACACAGGAACAATTTCCGTCCACGTTATGGACGGCCTGATCGATATGGACAAGTAGGGAGGACAACATGCTGATTGAGACCCTTTCGGTCTTTCCCGAGATGTTTGAGCCCGTCATGTCCACATCGATTTTGGGCCGCGCCCGCAAGGCCGGCCTTTTTGATTTTAAGGCGTATAACCTGCGCGACTGGACGCACGACCGTCATCGTACCGTCGATGACGAGCCGTACGGCGGCGGGCAGGGCATGCTCATGAAGGTCGAGCCTATCGCAGAGGCCATCGAGGCCATTAGCGCAGAGGGTCCCAAGCCCACGGTTGTGTTCTTCACCCCCTGTGGCGAGCCCTTTACGCAGCATGTGGCCGAGCGCCTGCTCAAAAGTGAGCGCCTGCTGTTTGTGTGCAGCCGCTACGAGGGCGTCGACGAGCGTGCCTATGCGTATGCCGACGAGCGCCTGTCGATCGGCGATTACGTGCTCACGGGCGGCGAGCTTCCCGCTATGGTCGTTGCCGATGCCGTCGTACGCCTGATCCCCGGCGCCCTTGGTGATGAGATGAGCAACGTCGACGAGTCGTTCTCGACCGCCGAGGACGGAGGCCTGCTCGAGTACGCGCAGTACACCCGTCCCGCCGAGTTCAACGGCGAGGGCGTGCCTCCGGTGCTTGTGAGCGGCGATCACGCCAAGGTCGATGCCTGGCGTCGCAAGAACGCCATCGAGCGCACCTGCCGCTGGCGTCCGGACTTGATCGAGACGGCGCGGCTCACGCCCGAGGAGCGCGCTTACGCGCAGGTGATCCTTGACGCTTCGTATTCGCAGAGCGAGGAGTGAGTATGGTTCCTACGCAACATTCCGCGTTGAGGGGCGCTTTTGAGTGGATCGCGGTCATCGCGATCGCACTGGTCGCCACCTTCTTGATTCGCTCGTTTGTGGTCGAGCCCTTTGTAGTGCCCACCGGTTCCATGGAGGACACGATCGAGATCGGCGATCAGATTCTGGCGCAGAAGGTGACGCTCGAACTCGGACAGCCCGTCAAACAGGGCGATATCGTGGTGTTTCACAACCCCGATGCCACATCCGAGCATGACGTGCTGGTAAAGCGCGTCATCGCCACGGCCGGCCAGACGGTCGACCTTCAGGACGGCAAGGTCGTCGTTGACGGCCAGGCGCTCGACGAGGACTATACGACGGGCATGAGCTGGCCGCTTTCGGTCCAAGCGCCTGGCGCCCAGGTGAGTTATCCCTACACCGTTCCCGACGGGTGCGTGTGGGTGATGGGCGACAACCGCGAAAACTCTGCCGACTCGCGCTACTTTGGTCCCGTCGATCGCTCTGATTTGATCGCTGTGGCGCTTGTGCGCTACTGGCCGCTCAACCGCATCGGCGCTATCGACTAAAAACCGCTATAGTACAGTACCTAACCGTGTAATCGTTTCGACGAGGGGATATTAGAGGCATGAACGCTTCATCGCTTTCCTTCCAAGACATCATCCTGCGCCTCCAGCAGTACTGGGGCGAGCAGGGCTGCGTCATTATGCAGCCCTATGACTCCGAGGTCGGTGCCGGTACCTTCCATACCGCGACCACGCTGCGCTCGCTCGGTCCCGCCGAGTGGCGCACCTGCTATGCGCAGCCTTGCCGCCGTCCCGCCGACGGCCGCTACGGCGAGAACCCTAACCGCATGCAGCACTACTATCAGTTCCAGGTGCTCATCAAGCCGTCGCCGGTCAACGCCCAGGAGCTCTACCTGGGTTCGCTGGCCGCCATTGGCCTGGACCCCAACGACCATGACGTCCGCTTTGTCGAGGACGACTGGGAGAGCCCGACCCTGGGCGCCTGGGGCCTTGGCTGGGAGGTCTGGCTCAACGGCATGGAGGTCACGCAGTTTACGTACTTCCAGCAGGTGGGCGGTATCGAGGTCGACCTCGTGCCCGTCGAGATTACCTATGGCCTGGAGCGTATCGCCATGTACGCCCAGGGCGTCAACTCGGTCTACGATCTGGTGTGGAGCTACCTGCCCGATGGCACGCCCATGACCTACGGCGACGTGTTCCTCGAGAACGAGCGCGAGTTCAGTGCCTATAACTTTGAGGTCGCCAACGTCGAGATGATGCGTCAGAAGTTTGACGACTACGAGGCCGAGTGCCATTCCTGCCTGGAGCGCAAACTGCCGCTGCCGGCGTACGACTGCGTCATGAAGTGCAGCCATGCCTTCAACCTGCTCGATGCCCGTGGCGCCCTGTCCGCGGTCGAGCGTGCCAACTACATCCTGCGCGTCCGCGCCGTCGCCAAGGCGTGCTGCGAGGCCTACATGGCCGAGGTCGCCGGAGTCAACGAGAATGCCGACCAGGAAGGCGAGGTGGCGTAAGCCATGGCAGACGCTAAGGATTTCCTGTTTGAGATCGGTACGGAGGAAATGCCCTCCGCACCGCTGAACAATGCTGTCAAGCAGCTTGGCACCATGATCGCCAAGGGCCTCGACGAGGCCGGTCTGGCCCATGGCGAGGTCCGCGTGATCTCGAGTCCGCGTCGTCTGGCTGCGCTCGTGGCCAACGTCGCCACTGCGACCGATGAGGTTCACGAGGTCAAGCGCGGCCCCGCGGCAAACATTGCCTTTGATGCCGACGGCAACGCCACCAAGGCCGCACAGGGCTTCGCCCGTAAGTTCGGTGTGGCTGCCGAGGACTTGGTCCGTCGTGAGGACACCGACGGCCGCGAGTATGTGTTCGCCGAGAAGAACATTCCCTCCGCACCGGCTACCCCGATCCTGACGGCCCTGTGCGAGAAGACTATCGCCGGCCTGCAGTGGCCCAACTACCGCAGCCAGCGCTGGGGGCACGAGCACGCGACGTTCGTGCGTCCGGTCCGCTGGATTTGCTGCCTTCTGGGCGAGGATATTGTGCCTGTGTCGTTTGCCGACGTGACGAGCGGCAACACCATGCGTGGCCATCGCGTGCTTGGCCCCGGTGACCATGTTGTCGCTAGCCCCGCCGTCTACGAGCAGGTGCTCGAGGACGCCGGCGTGCTTTCTGCCGAGCGTCGTCGTGAGGCCATCCTTGCCGGTATCGCCGAGGTCGAGGCCGCTCGCCCTGGCTGCCATGTCGACACGCCCAAGAAGGTCTTTGAGGAGGTCATTAACCTCTGCGAGTGGCCGACGGTGCTCGTCGGTACCTTCGACGAGGAGTTCCTCAAGGTCCCGCACGAGATCATCTGCGAGTCCATGCTCACCAACCAGCGCTACTTCCCGATCTATGACGGCGAGGGCAAGCTTACGCGTGAGTTCGTGGTCGTCTCCAACAGCAAGCCCGAGAACGCCGAGCGCGTGATCGACGGTAACGAGCGCGTCGTGCGCGCCCGTCTGGACGACGCTAAGTTCTTCTACGAGGAGGACCTGAAGATCTCCCTCGACGAGTTCCGTGAGCGCCTGTCCAAGGTCGCTTTCCAGGAGAAGCTCGGCAGCGTGCTCGCCAAGTCCGAGCGCATCGAGCAGCTCGCGCTCGCCATCGCCCGCGAGGCTCACCTGGGCGCCCATCTTGCCGCCGACGCTGCTCGCGCCGCGCACCTGTGCAAGGCAGACCTGGTGTCCAACGCCGTCGTCGAGTTCACGAGCCAGCAGGGCGTGATGGGCGGTTATTACGCGACCGCGATGGGGGAGAACGACGAGGTTGCCCACGCCATTCGCGATCATTATCGTCCCCGCTTTGCCGGTGACGAGCTGCCCGAGGGCACCGCTGGCTGCATCGTGGCCTGCGCCGACAAGCTCGATACCATCGCCGGTATCTTTGCCATCGGCGAGCCCCCGACCGGCTCCTCCGACCCCTACGCGCTGCGTCGTGCCGCTATCGGCATTATCAACATCCTGCGCGACCGTCTGCCGATCGACCCCACGTCGCTCATCGACTTTGCCCTCGAACTCTACAGTGAGCAGGGCATTGAGTTCGACGCCGCCGAGGTCGCCCAGCAGGTTCGTGACTTCTTCCATGGCCGCCTGGTGAGCATGGCCCGCGACGAAAAGATTCCGGCCGATACCGTTGCCGCCGTCTCCGCGGTGCACATCATCGCCCCGTCCGTCTTCTTCGCCCGCTGCGCCGCCCTCGACGAGGCCCGCAAGAATGACGCTGAGACGTTCGACAACCTGGCGACCGCCTATGCCCGCGCCGCGCATATTTCCAAGCCCGAGCTGGGTGCGGAGTATGACCGCAGCCTGATGGGCGAGGTCGAGCTCGCGCTCGCCGACGCCTCCGAGGCTGCTCAGACCGCTGTCGATGCCGCCCTTGCTGCCGAGGATTACCCGGCCGCATTTGCCGCCCTCGCCGCCCTGCGCGCGCCCATCGACCGTTTCTTCGATGAGGTCATGGTCATGGACAAGGACGAGCAGCTTCGCGATAATCGCCTTAAGCTGCTCAACCGCTTCGAGGCCGTTTTCTCCGGCATCGCCAACATCGGTGAGCTTGCCCGCAAAAAGTAAGCCAGCCTGCGCATAAGCCCAAAAGGAGCCCCGCATGGATTGCCTGGTCACCGCTCGTCCCACCGTCATCGTTATCTCCGACTCGCTCGGTGATACCGCTTGTGAGGTGGTGCTTGCGGCGTCCGGGCAATTTGATGAAGGGGCTTTTCATCTCTTGCGCCTGCCCAAGGTGACCTCGGTGGAGCAGGTCAAGTCATTTGTGGGGCCGCGCGTCGATGCCGACCATCGCGATGTCGCCGTGTTCCATACCATTGTCGATCCGGCGCTTCGCGCCCGCGTGCTCGATTACCTGGGTATGCTGCATATCCGTTCGGTCGACCTGATCGGCCCGACGCTTGCCGTGCTGTCGTCGCTCATCGGTGTGCCGCCCAAGTGCGTTGCGGGCGTGATTCACAAGACCGATGACCGCTATTTCCATCGTATCGAGGCCATGGAGTATTTCGTTGAGCACGATGACGGTCGTGGTTGCGACGATCTGTCGGGTGCCGATATCGTGCTGCTGGGTGTGTCGCGTACATCTAAGACGCCGCTGTCGATGTATTTAGCCTATCAGGGCTACAAGGTCGCCAATGTCCCACTGGCGCATGGCATGGAGCCGCCCAAGTCGATTTACGAGGTTGACCCGATGCGCCTGTTCGGCTTGATTTCGACCGTCGATGTGATTTCCGAGATTCGCGATAGCCGCTTGGGCGACGACTACGCCCGCGCCGTCGCAGGCTCCTATGCCGAGCCCGAGAGCGTGCGTAGTGAGCTTGCGGAAGCCCGCGCGCTCATGAAACGCCTGGGCTGCTTTGTAGTGCGTACCGACGGCAAAGCCATCGAGGAAAGCGCTGCCGAGATCATTGCTCACCTCGAAGAGATTCAAGAGGCAAGAGCCCGCCGTGCCGCCCGCCGCGCTCAACAGCAGTAGTCCTTTCTGTGATGATTTTTCTGGGACGGGGATTAAAAAATCATTAGGTACTCATTGATTTTTTAATCCCCGTCCCAGAAAAATCATCGGAGTGGCTAAATAGCCTGAATTGATAAAGCGATTTAGCAAAAACATCGCATCTGACCTGCATTCTTCTTATATTGGTATCTTCATAAGGTAACCACCTTTACCTACCGTTTACCGCTAGTTTTAGCACGTTTACCAAACCGCGCACCCTCTGCTCAAGCCTGCCCAAAACCCGCCGTATAGTTCCCTCACGGCCCGCATCCGGCGGGTCGATTCGTTACCACGGTCGTGCGCGTAAGCGCATGGAAGGGGAAGTATCGTGAGCGATTGCAAGAGGGTTTACCGTTTTGGAACCGACGCCCAGGGCACCTGTGTCACCGAGGGCGACAAGTCCATGAACTTCGTGCTTGGTGGCAAGGGCGCTAACCTTGCCGAGATGAGCCGTATCGGCCTGCCGGTTCCCGGTGGCTTTACCATTGCCTGCCAGACTTGCGTTGAGTACTCCGGCGCCGGCAACGTGTGGCCGGAGGGCGCGCTCGACGAGATCGTTGCCGCCGAGGTCGACCTCGAGGCCCGCTGCGGCAAGAAGCTCGGCGATGCCTCCGATCCGCTGCTCGTGTCGGTCCGCTCGGGCGCTCCGTTCTCCATGCCCGGTATGATGGACACGGTTCTCAACCTGGGCCTCAACGACGATTCCGTCCAGGGCCTTATCGCCCAGACGCAAAACCCGCGCTTTGCCTGGGATAGCTACCGCCGCTTTATCCAGATGTTCTCCAACGTCGTCATGGGTGTCGATGCCGACTTGTTCGAGAATGCCCTGACCCAGGCCCGCCTGGTCGCCGGCGTTCGCGTCGATTCCGAGCTTTCGGCCGAGGACCTGCAGGAACTCGTCGAGACCTTCAAGGACATCTTCTCCGAGAACGTCGAGGCTGCCCTGTATCCCGAGCTCGAGGTCGCTGACGGCAAGCCCGTCTTCCCGCACGACCCGGAGCTTCAGCTGCGCCTTGCCATCCAGGCCGTCTTTGGCAGCTGGATGAACGAGCGCGCCTGCATCTACCGCAAGCAGCATGGCATTTCCGATGAGCTCGGCACCGCCGTCAACGTCCAGGCTATGGCCTTTGGCAATAAGGGCGAGACCTCGGCGACCGGCGTCGCCTTTACGCGCAACCCGGCCGACGGAACCAAGGAGTTCTACGGTGACTTTCTGGTCAACGCCCAGGGCGAGGACGTCGTCGCCGGCATCCGCAACACCGAGCCCATCGCCGACCTCAAGACCACCCCAGGCCTCGAGTCCGCAGGTGAGGAGCTTGAGCGTGTCTTCCTGACGCTTGAGGACCACTATCGCGATATGTGCGATATCGAGTTCACCATCGAGCAGGGTAAGCTCTGGATGCTCCAGACCCGCGTGGGCAAGCGCACCGCCACCGCCGCCCTGCGCATTGCTATCGAAATGGTCGAGGAGGGCCTGATCACCCGCGAGGAGGCTGTGAGCCGCATCGATCCCGCGCAGCTCGACCAACTCCTGCACCCGCAGTTCGACGTCTCCAAGAAGTACGAGGCGCTCGCTACCGGTCTTAACGCCAGCCCCGGTGCCGCCGTGGGCGAGGTCGTGTTCTCGAGTGATGACGCCGTCGCGCGCGCCAACGAGGGCCACAAGGTCATTCTGGTTCGCTGGGAGACCAACCCCGACGACCTGAAGGGCATGGTCGCTGCCGAGGGTATCTTGACGAGCCATGGTGGCAAGACGAGCCACGCCGCCGTTATCGCCCGCGGCATGGGTACGCCCTGCGTCTGCGGTGTCGAACGCTTCCATATCGACGCGGCCGAGAAGGTCGTGCGCATCGAGGGCAGCGACCGCGTATTGCACGAGGGCGATGTCATCTCCATCGACGGCACCCAGGGCATCGTCGTCGACGGTTCCGTCGACCTGGTCTCCGCCGAGCTTACCGGCGACCTGGACACTATCCTGTCCTGGGCCGACGAGATTCGCCTGGACGAGACCTGTGGTCATGCCAACCATGTGCGCGTCAACGCCGACAATCCCGAGGATGCCGAGCTTGCCCTCGAGTTTGGCGCCGAGGCTATTGGCCTGTGCCGCACCGAGCACATGTTCCTGGGCGATCGCAAGAACATCATCCAGAGCTTTATCCTGTCCGACGACGAGGCCGTGAAGCAGCA
>CABUDQ010000021.1 GCA_902490365.1 uncultured Collinsella sp.
GCAAAAGATAGGCAAGGCCGCTGTAGCGCAGGTTCTGGCGGATGTTGCCCATCATTTTCGCCCCAAGACCAAAGGCTCATACCAATCTCGGCTGCAACTGTTCTTGTTGTGGGCGATGCACTATCGACTTTTACTTTAGGCAGCTTTTCCATAGCTGCCTTCAAGGCATTAAACGTGTCGTCAGGAGAATACGGTACCTGAAGCTGAAGCTGCTGATCCGCAAAACCCATAATCTGGCCTCCGCTTCTTACAAGATTAAGGCTATCGGCAATGGTAGCACGTTCCCAGCAGTCTTAAATTCGTCTCATGACCTTGCGATGCAGCCCGACGCCCCGGCACCACTCCCCTACTTACCAAAAATCGCAGCGAGCAATCCCTTGCGTTTGGGCTTCTCCTCTCGGTAGGAACCCTCGCCGGCGGTTGCAACCCGGCGCGGCTGCCCGCCGCCTTTACGGCGTACGATCTGGTATAGGAACGGAGATTTAACATATTTGACCTCGACGGGCGTGGCGTGCACGGTGCTTTCGCTCGACAGCATCACGTTGGGTTTGAGCGGCGCCACGATATGCGTTTCGCGCTTGTCGCTAAACACCACCGCGGCCGCACGACCCGTCTGGCCGTTTACGGCGATGCGCACCTGCTCGCCGTCGCGGCTGTCCGTTGCCGGACGGTCGACAAAGTAAACCGGCACCATCACCAGGCCGTCCTTATGCTTGCGGGCCTTGCGCGCCCAGGTACGGATGCTCTTTTTATTGAGCCCCAGTACAACCTCGGCGTCGTTGCCCGCAACGTCGAGCGCCAGCTTATCAATGACCACCTGGTCCTTGGTAGACGCATCGACGGAAACGACGCGGAAGTCGCCTTCCTGCATGGCGGGATCGAACGGCCCAACCTTGGCAAAGTCCCACGGCTCCAAAATGCCCATAAGGCGAACGTCCAGGTAGTTTGCCCGCGGATATGCCCAGTCAAGTACCTCGTAGTACACCAGGGTCTCCTTGCTCAGGCCCCTGCCCGGGAAGGACGCCATCATGCGCAAGTCCGCCAGCGCCATGGGGAAATAGAAGAGCATCATGTCGTTTTGGATCGCGTCTTCCACGTCGTGCCCGGCAAAGGCTTCCGCATACTGGTGCACCAGCTGCAGCGCGTTGGCACGTGCCTGCTGCGGCGAGATTTCGCAGGGAATACCCTGCTCAGGTACATACTCCGCACCAACACCCATGGTCAGGCGCTTGCTGAAGGTGCCGGGTTTAAGCAGGTCGGCAACGCCGATCTTATTGCCGCAGGACGGGCACTCAAACACGCGCTGGGTCGATGACCCCTCAAAGGACGCACCGCAGAAGGGGCAGGGAATGCTCACGTGCGTGGCTTCTTGGAACTCCTGAGCCGTGCCGCGGTCCTCCCACAGTAGATGCTCCAGAACCGACTGATTGCGCCAGTGCGAATTGAAGAAATACCAGTCCGGGTCCTCCGGGCGCTCGAGTTGCGACACATGCGTGAGCTTGAGCAGTCCATCCACCACCGTCAACGGCGTATGGCGAATGCCCAGGGCGCTCTTGGGCTCTCCGGCGTCCGCCTGCCACGGAATGACCGCACCGCAATAGGCGCACTCAAAGCTGCGCTTAGCCTGGTGCGAGTACATAGGGCCGCCGCAGTTTTGACATTTAATGGCAAACATCTCGTCCATGGAAACGTCCTCCTTTGCACAGGGGCTGTCGACATTAAGTATGTCGAGCAAACAGGCACATGCCCATACCCATGTGGCCCAAAATGGACCACCCAAGCAGACGAGAAGGTTCGCTCGTTAGCACCGGCAGACTATTGCTGCATTTTCTGAGCATCGGTGCGCGGCGCCCCCGCGCGAGCTACACTATCCCCTTAAACATGATTGTGAGGACGACCGCTATGCTATTTGTAAATCGGCTGGTACATACACTTGTTCCCGGCAGCGAGGGCGAGCCGGTCGATACATCTTGCCGCACCAACGCGGGCTTTGCCGCAAGCCTCATTTGCATTGGCCTCAACATCACCCTGTGCCTGGCCAAGGGCATCGCGGGCCTGCTCGCCGGTTCCGTCTCCCTCGTCGCCGATGCCTTCAACAACCTCTCCGACGCCTCGAGCAACATCGTGAGTCTGCTCGGGTTCCGCCTTGCCAGCCGCCCGGCCGATGAAGGCCACCCCTATGGCCACGGCCGCTACGAGTACCTCGCCGGCTTGTTTGTCGCCGTCCTGGTTTGCGCCGTCGGCATCAACCTGATCCTGGAGTCGGTCGCCAAGATCATCAAGCCCTCCCCCACCACGTATTCGGCGCTCTCCATGGCAGCCCTTGTCCTGTCCATGCTCGTCAAGTTTTGGATGGCGGCGTTCAACCGCACGCTGGGCAATCGCATCGATTCCGAAACGCTTATCGCCACGGCGCAGGATTCCAAAAACGACGTCATTGCCTCAGCCTCGGTCCTAGCCGCAGCGCTTATTTCGCAGACGACCGGCTTTGACCTCGATGGCTGGGCAGGCCTGGGAGTGGGCATCTTCATCTGCATCAGCGGCATGGGCCTCGTGCGCGACGCCATCAGCCCGTTGCTGGGGCAAGCGCCCGACCCCAAGCTCGTCCAGGCAATCCGCGACAAGATCATGTCCTATCCGCAGGTCTTGGGCACACACGACCTGATGGTGCACGACTACGGCCCCGGTCGTCAGTTTGCCAGCGCCCACGTGGAGATGCCCGGCGAGGGCGACGCATTTGAGCACCACGAGATTTTGGACACCATCGAGCACGACATCAAACGGCAGATGGGCATCGATATCACGCTGCACTGCGACCCCATCGCCACCACCGGCGACGACCTGCGCGGCTGGGTCAAGCGCGGCGTCATGCAGATCGATCCCGCGCTCTCCATCCACGACCTGCACGAGCACGACGGGTTCGTTTCGTTTGACCTGGTGCGTCCCGACGGCTTTGACATATCCGACGAGGAGCTGCTGGAGCTCGTCACGCGCATCGTGCACGAGCGCCGGCCCAACGTCTCGTGCGTCGTTACGTTTGACTCAGGCTTTAGCTCGCCCGACCGTCCGGCCGAGCAGCTGTAGCCCGCTTAACAGCTAGTTTCCCTGCGCGCCCGAAATGCCGTTTTGCAGGGCATCCCAGGCGTTCGTTGCCATATCGCCCAGGTTCTGCGCGGTATCGCCGAGATTCTGAGCCGTGTCACCCAGCTCTTGGGCCTTATCCCCAAGCTCCTGTGCCTTGTTGCTCAGGTCCTCCAGCGTATTGGAGCTCGAGCTGTCGGTACCGCTTTGGCCGCCGGACGAGTTGCCCGAGCTGTTCTTGTGCGTGAGTTGAATTTCGAGGTTGCCGCTGTCGTTATAGTAAGCAGAAGTAACGACCCAGTTGGCATCGATGACGGGCGTTGAGCCATCATCAGTCAGGACCACGGCATTCGAAAGATTGGCGCCGCGCGACTTGAGGAGCTTCTTGGCGTTGGACCAGTACTGCCCCGGGATATCGCTCAGATCGACGGTGCTAGACGAGGCGGACTCGGTTTGCTCGGCAGCGGTATCAGCCGTTGAACTCCCTCGCTTGTTGAGCATGCCCGACACAATGGCAAACACAACCGACAGCGCAAAGAAGATCGCCAGCACGATGAGGATCTTCTTGATCACGCTCGACGAACGCGACGGCTTCTTCTCCTCGTCCTCGCCATATTGCGGAATCGACTTGGGGTACTCGCGATACGGCTCGCGCGACTCGTAGCGAGGCTGCGCCGTGCGAGGCATATACGTCGTCTGCTGAGGCTGCGGAATGGGATTTTGCGGCAGGTCATCATAGGGATTCGGCGTCGAGGCGGCATAAGAATCCTGCGGCGCGTAATCAAACGGGTCCGGAGCTGCGTTGCCATAGGGGCCTTGCGAAGATGCAGCGTAAGAATCCTGCGCCGTGTCGCCATAGCCCATAACCCGGGTGGGCTCGGCAGAAGGCTGCGTCGCGGCGGGGTCGGTATAACCGGGGTTGGGAACAACGCGGGTCGCATCGGCGCTATCGCCAGCCTGCGCGGAACCGTAGCCGCCCATCACGGTTGTCTTGTCCTGATCCATGCAACGATTCCTTTCCGTCGCGCGTGAGCCTCAAGTTATCCATGCATTCTACCCGCGCAAAAGCCTATGATGGGCAGAGCCCGTCGGTATCTACAAGACATGCGCGGGCCTAAGGATAAAAAGCCCCGCCGGGCCTTGCGGGCACGGCGGGGCAGGCTAGCAGCTATGGACAGCAGACTTAGAACAGGCCGGTGATGTTGCCGTCGTTGTCGACGTCGATGTTCTCAGCCGCGGGGACCTTGGGCAGGCCCGGCATGGTCAGAACACTGCCAGTCAGTGCGACCACAAAGTGGGCACCGGCGGAAACCTTGAGCTCACGCACCGTGATGCGGAAGTTCTCGGGAGCGCCCAGGGCCTTGGCGTTGTCGCTAAAGCTGTACTGCGTCTTGGCCACGCACACCGGCAGGTTGCCAAAGCCGTTCTCGCGCAGCTCGGCGAGCTGGCGCTTGGCGGCCGGCGTAAAGTCAACGCCATCGGCGCGGTAGACCTTGGTGGCAATGGCCTCAAGAGCGTCGGCGACATCGGCGCCGTCCTCATAGGCAAACTTGAGCTCGCTCGGCTGCTCAATCAGACGCATGACCTCATCGGCAAGCTCGAGCGCGCCCTCGCCGCCCTTGGCCCAGACCTCGGAAAGCTTAACGTTGACGCCGAGCTTCTGGCACTCGGACTCGATGAGCGCAAGCTCAGCCTCGGTGTCCGTCGGGAAGCGGTTGATGGCGACCACACAGGGCAGACCATAAACGTTCTGGATGTTGTCGACGTGACGCAGCAGGTTGGGCATGCCGGCCTTGAGTGCCTCGAGGTTCTCCTCGTTGAGGTCGGCCTTGGCGACGCCACCGTTGTACTTCAGCGCACGAGCGGTCGCGACGATCACGACGGCGCTGGGGCGAACGCCCGTCATGCGGCACTTGATGTCGAGGAACTTCTCGGCACCCAGATCGGCACCGAAGCCGGCCTCGGTAATGGCGACATCGCCAAAGCGCATCGCCATACGCGTGGCCATGATAGAGTTGCAGCCGTGGGCAATGTTGGCGAAGGGACCGCCGTGGACAAACGCGGGCGTGCCCTCGAGCGTTTGCACCAGGTTGGGCTTGAGCGCGTCCTTAAGCAACGCGGCCATGGCACCCTGGGCCTTAAGGTCGCGGGCACGGACGGGCTCGCCGGCAAAGCTGTAGCCGACGACGATCTCGCCCAGGCGCTCCTTGAGGTCGTTAATGCTCGTAGACAGGCACAGGATTGCCATGACCTCGGAGGCGACGGTGATATCGAAGCCGTCCTCGCGCGGCACGCCCTGGGCCTTACCGCCAATACCGTCGATGACATGGCGCAGCTGACGGTCGTTCATGTCGACGACGCGCTTCCAGGTGATGCGCTTAACATCGATACCGAGCTGGTTGCCCTGCTGAATATGGTTGTCGAGCATGGCGGCCAGCAGGTTGTTGGCAGCACCGATGGCATGAAAGTCGCCGGTAAAGTGCAGGTTGATATCCTCCATGGGGATGACCTGAGCCCAGCCGCCGCCGGCAGCGCCGCCCTTAACGCCAAAGACGGGGCCGAGCGAAGGCTCGCGCAGGGCCACGGCGCTCTTGACACCGCGACGGCGCAGGCCGTCGGCCAGACCGATGGTCGTGGTGGTCTTGCCCTCGCCCGCAGGCGTTGGGTTGATAGCGGTCACGAGGACGAGCTTGGCCTGGTGATCAGTCGGCTCGTTGAGCAGTGAATAATCGACCTTAGCCTTGTCGAAGCCGTACGGAATCAGGTGCTTAACGTCGACGCCGGCGTTCTTGGCCACCTCGGTAATAGGCAGCGGCGTGACAGAACGTGCGATTTCGATGTCAGTAGGCATAGGCGGTCCTTTCGTTACCGAATGAGAAAAAGACCAATTCAGCATAGCACGGGCGCGCAATAGTAAAACACCCGTAACCGATGAATGGCGATATGTTTATCCAATGCTCAGCGATAGCTTAACAGCCCGCCAAAACAAAGCGCCCTAAATGGTAGGTTCAATCCCCAAGTGCTCAAAGGTGCGAAGCGTTGCCTGGCGGCCCTGGGGCGTGCGAATCATCAAGCCGCACTGCAGCAGATAGGGCTCATAGACATCCTCGAGCGTTCCCGGGTCCTCGCCCACCGCGCTGGCAAGCGTTGTCAGGCCCACGGCACGTCCGGAGAACGTCTTAGCGAGTGTCTCCAAAATGCGAATATCCATCCAGTCCAGACCAAGCTCATCGATCTCGAAGAACTCGAGCGCCTGGCGGCAGATATCGAGCTCGATAGGGCCGTTGCCGCGCACCTGTGCGTAATCGCGCACGCGCTTGAGCAGGCGGTTGGCAAGACGTGGCGTGCCGCGCGAACGCGAGCCGATCTCGAGCGCACTGGGGTGGTCGATCGTCACGCCCAGGATGGACGCCGAGCGCGTCACAATCTGCGCGAGTTCTTCGACCGTGTAGTAATCCAGGCGATATGAAATGCCAAAGCGGTCGCGCAGCGGGCCAGTCAACATACCCGAGCGGGTCGTTGCCGCCACCAGCGTAAACTTGGGGATATCCAGGCGAATCGATCGTGCGGCCGGGCCTTTACCGATCACGATATCGAGGGCAAAGTCCTCCATCGCGGGGTACAGGACCTCCTCGACCGAACGGTTGAGGCGGTGGATCTCGTCAATAAACAGCACATCACCCGGCTGCAAGTTAGTAAGGATGGCCGCCAGGTCGCCCGTGCGCGCGATGGCGGGGCCACTCGTGGTCTTGATCTGAGCGCCCAGCTCGTTGGCGATAACGGTGGCCAGCGTGGTCTTGCCCAGGCCCGGAGGACCCGAGAAAATCACGTGGTCGAGCGTCTCGCCACGGTTCTGCGCCGCTTCGATCAACACGCGCAGGCTCTGCTTGATGTGCTCCTGGCCACAGTAATCGTCCAGGCGCTGGGGGCGCAAAGTGCGGTCGACATCGAGGTCCTCGGCCGTCAGCTCCGAGCCCACCATGCGCTCGCCGTGCGCCATGGATGCCGCCGGCGAGTTGCCGGGCGTCGCCCACAGGTCCTGAGAGTCATCGGCTTCCCACATCACGCATCCATTCCGAGTCGCTTAAGCGCCGCGCCGAGCAGATCCTCGACACGCATATTCTGCCCATCATACCCGCTCAGGGCAACATCGGTCTCCTGCGGGCTAAAGCCCATGGAAAGGAGCGCCGCACGGGCGTCATCGATGGCCGAGGGAGCGGCAGCGGGCACGGGCATCACAACCTGGCCGGGAATCACGTCGACCGGCACAAAGCCCTTGTCCTTGGCAAAGGTGCTCTTGAGCTCCAGGATCAGACGCTGAGCTGTCTTTTTGCCCACACCGGGCACCTTGGCCATGCCCTTGTCGTCCTCGGCCATCACCAGCGAATACAATTGCCCCACGGTATAGGTGGAAAGCACGGCGAGCGCCAAGCGCGGGCCAACGCCCGAGACAGACACGAGCCGATCGAACATCGTGCGCTCATCCTTAGAGGAAAAACCGAAAAGTGTCATGGCGTCCTCGCGCACCTGCATACGCGTGTAGAGGCGGACCTCGCCGCCGGGCGTCGGCAACGTGGCCGCAGTGCTGCCCGAGATGCCGAGCTCAAAGCCAACGCCCGACACATCGACGACAGCAGAGCTCATCGTGGCCTCGACAAGCGTTCCGTGGAGCTGGGAGATCATCAGTATCCGGTTCCTCTCTGTTGATAGAACTCGCCGCCGGTAAGGGCGCGGGTGCGGCTGAGGTTTACATGGCAGATGGCGCAGGCCAGGGCATCGGCGGCATGGTCGGGATGCGGGTCGTGATCGAGCTGCGTGAGCGTGCGCACCATGTAGGCGACCTGCCGCTTATCTGCGGCACCGGTACCCACCACAGCCTGCTTGATCTGCATAGGCGTGTACTCGCCGATCTCGAGCGCGCACTCCGAAAGCGCCACGAGCGCGGCACCGCGGGCATGTGCCGTGGGGATTGCCGAGCGGACATTAGCGCCAAAGTAGATGCTCTCGATGGCAGCGGTATCGGGTCGATAACGCTCCACGACACCCTTGAGGTCGCGGGCGATATGCGACAGGCGCACCGCGAGCGGACTGCCTGCGCTGGTCTCGATGCAGCCATAGGCACGGCAGCGAACCTCGCCACGCCGCTCCTCGATAATCCCCCAACCCGTATGAGCCAAACCGGGGTCGATGCCCAAAATAACCAAGCCAACCTCCCCCTCGTCTTTTACCAAGCGCAAGGCAAGGCCCCGCGCACTACTCACGAACGTCTGTTCTAGAATAACACAACGGGGTCAAGATGCTTAGTTGAAGTATCGGGGTTGAGAGCGAATCCCATCCCCAGTTTAGTTCTGCGAGAAGAATGGGAACTGTCGGGGATCAACCGGCGGATGCGGCATCGGGCCACCCTGGGGCCCACCCTGCGGGCCACCCTGGCCGCCCATCATCTTATCGATGGCGTCCTGAACCTCGCCCTCGAACTTTTTCATTCCCTCGTGTAAACGACGCTGACCGTCTTCAGAGCGCAACTCCTCCATCTGCTCGGGCGAAATACCCAGTAGCTCGCCCAGCACGCCCATCATCTCGTTTCGCACGCGCTCACTCGTATCCTCGTCAGCAAAACGGCGCACCTCGGCGCGCGCCAGCGAATCGACCGTCATACGCTCCTTGCCGTTAAGCCCCAGGTCGGACCACGCGAGCATGTACGGCCAGGAGCGCTCGGCAAACGAACGGGACGAAACGATCGGCGCCGTCGGCAACATGCGGCGGGCAGCCTCACCCTGTCGAACGAGCATCAGCAGCAGCGAGCAGGCCTCAGGCTTGGCAGCGGCCATCGGGATGTCGTCAAAGGGACGGTTGCGGTCCACGTGCGACTCGAGCGCACCATCGACCTCGCCCGGCTCAAGCCCGCCAAGCAGCTGCGCCGCGCGATCGAGCATATCAACCGGGCCGGCGAGCGTCGCGAGCGCCTGCGACAGCACGCGATCCATGCAATCCTCTACCGCGTTGAGCGTCACGAGCTCTTGGGGCACCACGGCAGACGCGCGGTTGCGCACACGCGCCACAAACTCAAGCGTCGACAGGTACACATCGCCAAAGGGCGCGTAATCGCCCTGGTAGCCGCCGCAAAGCGCCGGCGCCGCCAGCGCGTACTCGGTTTTGGACAGCGGACTCAACGCCATCGCACCCAGCTCGAGCGCCGTATCCTCCAGCATGAGGCCCAGCGTGCGAGAGCGCAGGCGCTCGGCGTCGCCCGCCGACACATCGCGGTCGAGCACGCGCGCGGCATCCGGCGCATCGCGCTCAACCGTGCGAATATGCAGGCGCTCGGCAATGGCGCGAACGGCGGCACAGCGAGCAGCCTCGGCCTCCTCCTGCGCCGGAGTAAAGATGCGGTTGCGCCCCAGCACCAGGCCAATCACATTACGTGGGCCCAGAGCGTCGACGGCCAGCGCCGCCAGCAGGGACGACGGCAAGTCGCCCTCGAGTGCCGCCACGGCGCGCGACGCACCGTGGGCCCGGGCGTTGTCGCGCACGGCGAGCACCAGCGCCTGCCACAGCCACTCCTCGGAACGGAACTCGGGCAGTTCGTGATCTTCCAGGGCATCGAGCATCACGCCGCGCTGAATCTCCTGAACCAGCAGGCTCTCCTCAAAACACGGCGCTTGGGCCACCACGCGACCGCAGTCGTCGAGCACAAACGAACCGCCGGTATACACCGACTCGTCATAGGCACCGACCGGCGCCATACAGGCAAACCACACGCTGCGCTTGGATGCGATCTTGCGGTAGGCGCCGCTGCGAACGGCGGCAATGGCGGCAGTCTCGCGGTCGGTCATGTCAAACGCATTGAATTGGAAATACGCAATGAGGTCAACACCGGTCGGCAACATCTCGAGCTCGCGGTCCAAGTCAAAAATCACGGCGATGCGCACGCCATCCACGTCGAACACCGGCGGCGCCCAACGCGTGTCGTTGTTCTCGCCACGCTGCAGGGCAATGCTCGAACGCGCCGGCACCACATGACCGTCCTTGAGCATCATGTAGTCGAGTAGCGGCTGGCCCTCAAACGAAACCGCCGCGGGCACGATGCAGATCATGTCAAGCTCCTGGATGCGCTCGGCGACACCAGTCAAGCCGGCAAGCATGTCGTGCTCAAAGTCGGCAGTGCCCACCAGGCCCCCGGGCATGGCGCCCATAAAGAGCGGAGCCGGAACGCACAGCACGCGCGCCCCGCGCTCGTGGGCCAGACGAGCCTGGTCCTCGATGCGGCCGCAAATGCTCTCAATATCACCCAGGCGCATATCGATCTGTGCAAGCGCGAGCTTCATGGCTCAGCCCTTTCCATCGTAAACCATCGTTGTCGTAGTAAAAGCGCCGGCCGCATGATGCAGTCGGCGCTCGCATGTGCATATGCTAGCTATGATACCCCGAGCGGGGGCGCGCTCCTAGAATGTCGCGGACCACAGCCCGTGCAGGTTACAGTAGGCATAGACGGTACCGGTCTTGGAGCCGCCGGCAAAAAACGTCGCGGGCTTCATGCCGGGCTCAAGGTAATGGACCTCTAAGCGGCCCTCGGCCTCAAGGGCGATCCACTCAATATAGTGCTCGGGCAGGCTGGGGTGCTCGACCGAGCCCACGCGTGCGCGAATCACGTGACCGTCGCGCTCGGTCTCGACAACAGGCACGTGCTTCTCGTGCGCCGCGTCCTCAGTGTTTGCGGTCAGTTCCGTGCAACCGGCAGGGGTTGCAACGTCGTTGCCCAGGGCGGCAATGAGCTTGCCATTGGGGTCCTTAAAGAATTTCGCCATGATGTTCTCCTTTGCTGATGTGCCAATGTTCTTAATGGTTCTTATGCCCAAAGGCAGACAAACCATCCACGGCATTGCAAATGAACACATAACGGGCGGGGACGATGGGGCAGCGTGTGCCATCCGCCCTGGCGGCCCCACCCGAGCGGGTTAGCGCCCGTCGCCGCCCAGCAGTGCCAGAACATCTTCGCGGGTAAACAGCGCCGACGAGATGCCGTCGCCGCCGAGCACGCTGTTGACCAGGTCGCGCTTGGACTCCTGCATCTGCATAATGCGCTCCTCGATCGTGTCCTTGGCGATGAGCTTGTACACGGTCACGGTATGTTGCTGGCCAATACGGTGCGCGCGGTCGGTCGCCTGGTCCTGCGCGGCCACGTTCCACCACGGGTCGTAGTGGATCACCACGTCGGCAGCCGTCAGGTTAAGGCCCACGCCGCCCGCCTTGAGCGAAATCAAAAAGACCGGAACCTCGCCCGCTTGGAACTGCGCGACCATCTTGGCGCGGCTCTCCTTAGACGAAGCGCCCGTGAGCTTAAGGAAGGCGATGTCCTCCTTGGCCAAGCGCTTACCGATGATATCGAGCATACCTGTAAACTGGCTGAACAACAGGATGCGATGCCCGCCGTCGAGTGCGCCGTGCACGAGCTCCATACACGTATCGAGCTTGGCGCTCCCCGCCTTGTAATCCTCGTAGTGTAGACGCGGGTCGCAGCAGATCTGGCGCAGCTTGGTGAGCTCGGCGAGCACCTTGAGCTTGTCCTTCTTAAACTCCCCAGCCTCGCGGTGCTGCACCTGCTGGGCGATGCGGTCCTGGTTGGCCAGGTAGAGCTTGCGTTGCTCGCCGGTAAGCTGTGCCATGACGGTGTCCTCGATCTTCTCGGGCAGGTCGGCCACCACGTCTTCCTTAACACGGCGCAGCACAAACGGCGACACGAGCGCCTGCAGGCGAGCGGCGCTATCGCCCTCGGCATGCTCGACGGGGCTCTCAAAGCGCTTGGCAAACGACTCGCGCGTCCCCAAAAGGCCCGGCATCAAAAAGTCGAAGATGCTCCAAAGCTCGGACAAGCGGTTTTCGATGGGCGTGCCCGTCAGGGCAAAGCGCACGCCGGCAGGCAGGCGCTTTGCGGCGCGCGCCACCTGCGTGAGCGGGTTTTTAATGTACTGGGCCTCATCGAGCACCACGCGGGCAAAATCCTGCTCGACGTACTCGTCGATATCGCGCCGCATAAGATCATACGACGTCACAACCACGCTATGCTCGGCCACGCCGGCAATCTGTACACGACGTTGAGCTTTGGCGCCCACGATGGCGCACACATCGAGCGACGGGGCAAAGCGCTCCAGCTCGGCGGTCCAGTTGTACACGAGTGAGGCCGGGCATACCACGAGCGTGGGCTTGGTGTCCCCCGCCTCCACGCGCGCCAGAATATGCGCAATCATCTGGAGCGTTTTGCCCAGGCCCATGTCGTCGGCCAAGATGCCGCCAAGGCCCAGGTGTTCGAGCGAGCCGAGCCACTGGTATCCGTCGACCTGGTAGCCGCGCATCGTTGCCTTGAGCGATGCCGGCACCGTAAAGTCCATCTTGCCGAGCGTGTCCAGGCGCTCGACGGTACGGCGGAACGCAGCGTCGCGATCGGCCTCGAGCGCCGGCGTGCGTGCGAGCATGCTGTCGACGAACAGGGTGCTCGACGCGGGAAGCGACACGCCGTCGAGCAGGTCGACGGCATCGACACCCAGGTCCTCGGCAAGGCCAAACGCGGCGCGCGCCCCCTCGTCCAGGCGAATGATGTCGCCGGACGTAAGGCGCGCAAACGTTTGATGGCGCTTGTACGAATCGAGATAGACGGCAAGGTCCGCGGCCGAAAGCCCGCTCGCGCCCAGCTCGACATCGAGCAGATTGCTCTTAACGGTCGCACGAACCGAGAGCTTGGGCGCGGGGCGGACCGAGATCTGGCGCAGACGGTCGCTGAGCATGACCTCACCCAGTTCGGACAGGGCGGACAGGCCCTCGGTCAGCAGGCAGAACAAGCGGGCGTCATCGCGCTCCTCAAACGCCAGACCGCCCTCGTAGAAATCGAAGTACAGGGCCGCCGTATCCATAACGCGAAACTCCGCCACCTCGTCGCGGGGCGGCACACCGGGGCGCTGCTCTTCGAAGGGGCTGCCCGGAGCGCCCAGGCTAAAGAGATCCGCCGACCAATCGCCGTAGGTAACCGAAATTTTGCAGGTCACGAGCCCATCGTCGACACCGATCGCCATAGCAAAGCTCGGCTCGGGTGCCACGGTATCGAGCGCGGCGGGCGCGGTGAGGTCGGTGTAGTCGCGCAAAATGGGCAGCGCCATACGGCAGAACTCACCCACCTGCTCGGCGGCAATATGGGCGGGCGTGCGGCACGGCAGCAAGCGCGACAAAAAAGGTGCGGCATGCTGAGCAAATGCAGCGTCGGTACGGCGCGCGCGGCGCGTGTCAACCAAGTAGGCGGCATCGCCCGACGCAAAGCAGTACATATCGGCGGGCAGGCGCAGGTCATAGCTACCACCAGCCGCCGGCGCGATTTTGGCGGCAAGCAGCGGTGGGCGCTTAGCGGATGCCTCGTCCTCCCCTTGCGGAGACAGCTCAACCGCCACGTCGTAGGTGCGATGCGTCGTCATCCCCCGCGACCAGGCGGGCTCAAAGGAGATGGTCTGGCCGCGCAGCAGGTCCAGCACATATACGATGCTATGCTCGGACAGCGGCAACTGACGCTCGGCAACAAAACCACTGCGGGCAAAGTCGTACGACGCCGAACGCGAGCTTGTGATGTCATCGAGATAGGCAACTGTCGTCACAACAAGGTTGAGCAGCTTTGTCGATGTTTCGTCAAAGGCCTCAGGTGAATGGACAAACGTGAGCTTCTTGCCATAGGAGAACGTGCCGCCGCGCACGTAGGCATCGGCCATGCCGTCGATGTCCTTGACCACGTAGGAGACCGACCCACAGCGAATGCGGAACACGAGCGCCCAGCTAAAGCGGTCAGCGAACAGCGGATTGTAGTACGGCACCAACGAGGGCTCCAACGCCGCTTTGGGGGCGTCGGGATCAACGGCACCGGCAAGTTTACGGCGCATGCTCGCCAGCTCATCCATGCGCGCGTCCGAAAGATCGGAAAGCGCCGCCACAAGGCTCGGGCTCGTGGGGACGGGCGCCGGGAAGGGAAAGTTGGGGTTGACGGCCGGCGCGGCGGACGCGGCACGCGCGGGCTGTTTCGGCTGCGCCGTAAACGTGCGAACCGGCGTGCGCAGCCCCTCAACAGGCTCAATGCCGCTGGTGTCCAGGTACGCCAGCGCTGTGGCGATGGCGTGCTTGCACATACCGGGATAGCGGTATGCGGCGGGGCAGTCGCAGTCGTAGTCGATAACCTCGTGCTCGTCCATATCGAGCGCCACGTGCGTCTTGTACAGGTCGCCGCGCGAGCCGCGCACCGAGCCCTCAACCGTCACGTTTTTGGAGAAGCGCGAGCCGCTGTCCTCAATCGACAGCACGGCGCCGTTGAGCATGAGCGAGCGGCCCTTCATAAAGGTGCCGCTCAACGCCGCCTCTTTGCGAAGCGCCTGCACAAACGTCCCCTGCGCCATCACTTCCTCCAATCTCACCCGGGGTAGCTTAGATCACCGTCACGCGACCCTGGTTACCCACAATGGCCTTGGCCTCGGCCAGCAGCGGAATCGAGCGCGCGTTGACCTTGGCCGGCACCTCGGCACGTAGCACGCGCCCGTCCACCTGCTCGATAAAGATCTCCACGCGATCGCCGCCCGGGTTGGCGGTAAGCACCGTGGCAAGACGCGCCATATTGCCCTGGCTAAAGCGGCTGTTGGGCACCATGACCTCAAACACCTTGGGCTTGTTGTTCTCCTCGTTAAGCTCGAGCGGCACGATCTCCTGCGCGATGATCTGGTCGCCGCGGTCCGAGCGCTCGAGCTTGCCCTTAATGCGCACAAAGGCATCGGACAGCTGTGCGCCGGTCTCGGGATCGACCTCGCCGTACAGGTACCCCTCGGCCTCCTTGTAGGTCTTGGGGAACACGACGACGGTGGCCTCGCCTTCCATGTCCTCGAGCTGCACGATGCCCATGGGGTCACCGTTTTTGGTCACGCGCTTGGACACGCTCGAGACCATGCCGGCCCACCACAGCGCCTTGCCCTCGGGAATCTCCTGGTTGATGGTGCCGCCCGTAGGATTCTGAACCTCGTAGCCGGTGTCGATCTGCGAGAACGAGAAGTCGCGCGCCTTGGCTAGTGCATACTCAAACGGGCGCAGCGGGTGGTCCGAGACATAGATGCCCAGAACTTCCTTCTCCTGGCTCAGCTTAAGGTGGCGGTCCCATTCCTGGCCATCCGGATCGGGCACGCTCACCTCAAAGCCCGAGCCCTCAACGTCGCCAAACATGTCGAAGAACGACGTCTGGCCGCTCGCGCGATCCTTCTGGCGCTTCACCGCGGCATCGATGATGTTCTCGGGGTTGTTCTTATCCACAAAGTGCATCATCTGGCGACGCGGATACCCCGTGGAGTCGAAGGCGCCTGCCTTGATGAGCGATTCGATCACGCGGCGGTTGGCCTGGCTCGAGTCCACGCGCTCGACAAAGTCGTGCAGCGTCTTAAACGGGCCGCCCGCCTCGCGCTCGGCGATAATCGCCTGCGCCACGCCGGTGCCCACGCCGCGGATGCCGGCCAGACCAAAGCGCACGCCCTCCTTGGTAGCCGTGAACTCGGTACCGGACTCGTTGACATCTGGCGACAGCACGGGGATGCCGTCGTGACGGCATGCCGAGACGTAGTGCACGATCTTGTCGGTCTTGCCCGTATAGGACGTCAGAACGGCCGCCATGTACTCATGCGGATAGTGCGCCTTGAGCCACGCCGTCTGCATAACCAGGATGGCGTAGCCGGCGGAGTGCGACTTGTTGAAGGCGTAGGACGCGAACTCGAGAACATCGTCCCAAATCTTCTGGGCGACCTCGCGCGTATAGTTGTTCTTGATGGCGCCGTTCATCCAGTGGTCGTAGGTGGTCTCGTCGGAGCCATCCTCCCAGTGGAGCACCGTCGACGTGAGCAGCTTGATTTTCTTCTTAGCCACGGGCTTACGGATACGCGAGTCCGATTCGCCCTTGGAGAAGCCGCACATCTCGACGGAGATGAGCATAACCTGCTCCTGGTAGACCATGGTGCCGTAGGTTTCGCCCAGGATGTCGTCCAGGCGGTCGTCGTAGGAGACCGCCGGCTCCTTGCCGTTCATACGGTTGATGTAGGACGAAACCATGCCGGCGCCCAGCGGGCCCGGGCGGTACAGGGCGATCAATGCTACGACGTGCTTGTACTCGGTGGGCTTCATGTTCTTGATCGTGGCCGTCATGCCTGCGGACTCGACCTGGAAGACGCCGGCGGTGTGGCCGGAACCCATGAGCTTAAAGATCTCGGGGTCGTCAAAAGGAATCTCTTCCTCTTTGATGTCGATGCCGAAGTTCTTTTTGATGTTTGCCTTGGCCTTGGAGATAACAGTCAGCGTGCGCAGGCCCAAGAAGTCCATCTTGAGCAGGCCCATGTCGGCAACGGTATGGCCCTCGTACTGGGTAATCTCGACGCCGCCCTTGGTGTCGAGCTTGGTGGGCACGTGCTCGTTGACGGGGTCGCGGCAGATCAGAACGGCGCACGCGTGCACGCCCTCGCCACGGGTGAGGCCCTCGATTGAGAGCGCCGTGTCGATGATGCGGCGGGCGTCGTCGTCCTTTTTATATGCCTCGGCAAAATCGGGGTTAAACAGGTCCTCTTTGCCGGGTTGCTTTTCGAGCACCTGCTTGAGCTTGACCTTGGGGTCGCTCGAGACCATCTTGGACAGACGCTGGCCCATGTAGACCGGGTAGTCCAGGACGCGAGCGGCGTCGTTGATGGCCTGCTTGGCCTTAATGGTCGAGTAGGTGATGACGTGGGTGACCTTCTCGGGGCCGTAGAGCTGGCGAACGTGCTCCACGACCTCGAGGCGCCGCTCATCGTCGAAGTCCATATCGATATCGGGCATCTCGGTACGCTGCGGGGACAGGAACCTCTCGAACATCAGGCCGTTCTCGAGCGGATCGAACGCGGTGATGTTCATGGCGTAGGCGACGATAGCGCCGGCAGCCGAGCCACGGCCGGGGCCGACGCCAATGCCGTTGTCCTTGGCCCATTGCACGTACTCAGCGACGATCAAAAAGTAGGCGGCAAAGCCCTTGTCGCAGATGACCTTGTATTCGTACTCAAAGCGCTCTTTGATGTTGACGCCACCGATCTCGCGCGTGGCCCAGTCGTCGCCATAGTGTTGGCGCAGGCCCTTCTCGCACTCGCGGCGGAACTGGCTCTCGTGCGTCTCGCCGGGATCGAGCAACGGGAAGCGCGGCAGGATGATGGAGTCCCAGTCCAGCTCCACGTAGCACTTGTCGGCGATCTCGAGCGTGTTGTCGCAGGCCTCGGGGCAATACGGAAACATCGCCCGCATTTCCTCCTCGGTCTTCATGTAAAACTCCGAGCCGGTCATGCGCATGCGGTTGGGATCGTCGACCTTGGCGTTCATGCCAATGCACATGATGACGTCCTGCACGGGAGCGTCCTCGCGGCGCAGGTAGTGGAAGTCGTTGGTGGCGATGACCTTGACGCCTACCTGCTTGGCGATGTCGATGAGCGTGCGGTCCATCTGCTCATCGGTCAGGCCGTTGTCGGTGGTGATGCCGTGTTCCTGGATCTCGATATAAAAGTCGCCGGGGTCAAAGGTATCACGGAAGGTCTCGGCCCACTTGATGGCGCCCTCCATGTCACCGCGGTCGATGTATTTGGGAATGATGCCCGCGATGCAGGCGCTGGTGCAGATCATGCCCTTGGCGTGGCGGCGCAGGTTGTCGAGCGTCACGCGGGGCTTGTAGTAAAAGCCCTGCACGGCTGCCTCGGAGACCGTCTGCATCAGGTTGACGTAGCCCTCCTGGTCCTTGGCCAGAAGGATCATGTGGTAGAGCTCGGGCTTATGGTCGCGAGCAAGGGTCTCGTCCGGCGTAAAGTAGACCTCGCAGCCAAAGATGGGCTTGATGACCAGAGGCGGCTTGAGCTCGTCGATGTTGCCCTTCTCGTCCCACATGGCCATGTCCTTCACATACTGGGCATGCTCGCGCGGGTTTTCCTCGGGATCGGGCTCCACCAGCTCGTCGCGGCGATCCTTTTCCAAAAAGGCCTTGTCGTGACTCCAGGTTTTGTACTCAGGCGTGTTGTGGTTGACGGCGTCGCAGGCCAGCGCCAGGTCGGGCACGCCATACATGTAGCCGTGGTCGGTAATGGCGACGGCGGGCATGCCCAGCTCTACGGCGCGATTGACCATATCCTGGATACGGGTTGCGCCGTCGAGCATGGAGAAAACGGTGTGGTTGTGCAGATGGACGAATGCCATGTGATGAGCTCCGATGCGGGTTCGTGTTCTGACTGAACGATTTTACCGCACGGCGCGGATAGCACCCGAACCTAGCCAAACCAACACGGGTAGTCAATTTGGGACCTTCAAAAAGGGGAATGAGGGCATCCAGATATATCGAGTATTACTGGAACCCCGGCGATACGCTGAATGATTTGTGACGAATAGTCATGTCCATCAAGAAGGCTCGACGCTTCGGGCAGCTCGTCAATCGATATATCAATTCTTGGAGACATGTATTCCTACCATTTTTAAAGAAACAACGGCGGTAATTGCTATCGCGATTGCGCCAATAACACCGAGCGCTATCTGAATGGGATATAACCCCAACACATATCCAAATATGGAGAAAAACATTGCAGAAAAGAGAGCCCTTACCAGAGACGCGACGGAAAGGATCGTCGCACGGAGATCGTCCGCTATCGCGTCTTGGATTAAGTTTTCCGAAGTGATGTACACCACTTCTGGGAGAAAGCAAAGCGCCATGCTAAGGCCAAACAAACACAGCGGATTTGAAGCGAACCACGGAAGAATCATGAAAAGACCGGCCTCGATTAGCATCGAGCCGAGCATGGTATTTCTTTTCCCGAAACGCGATGAGAAGAAATCTGCTGCAATGTAGGCCGTCGCATTTACTGCATAGGATGCACCGAAAAAGATTCCTATTATGGAGACGGGAGCATCAAATGCGTCGAATACCAACTGATTCAAGTTGTAATAACTCCCATAGAATCCATCGAGCATGCTTGTGCCGATTAGAAGAAGCAACACCGCAAAAGCGGATTCTCCAATGCTCCAGGTTTCGCGTCTGAAGATCTTGGCTACGTCAAACCTTTCCTCCCCAGAGTTTTTGGAATGGGTCGTTTCCATCCTCTCAATGGGATACAGAAGGAAAAGCTGCAGGAGATAGAAAACGGAAACGCATACGTAGAGGGCACTCCAAGATACTTGGGCAATGAATGATCCAAGTACGATTGCCACTCCCGTCGCGATTGATTGCGCGGCAAGCAGCCGAGCGTTGATGGTGAGGAAGCGCTCTCCTTGACCGGCATTTCGGGCAATTTCATATAAAAGTGCTTGTTCGGATCCCGATTGAAGGGAGTAGGCGAGTGCCTCGACAAGGGAAAGCGCGACGAGAAAGGGGCCTGAGAGCAACAGCATGCCAGCCGTATGGAAGAAAAGAAGCAGAACGCCCACTTGAATCGAGAACTTCTTTCCAAAGAAATCGCCTACCAGCCCTGTTGGCAGCTCGAGGACGACCGTTGCAATGTTGTACAGGGCTTGATAAAGCGCGATTTCCGTGACAGACATTCCTTTATCCGCAAGGAAAAGTAGAAACACTCCCCGATTTAAAACAAATCCCGCGAGAACGAAAAAGGCGGAATAGATGTGCAGTTGCGTAGCGGCATTCTTATTCATTTGGCACTTCCAACAACATTTTTTGTCGGGCTGTTCGCTACTGACTCAAAACCCGAAGCGTTCACGGTTTCCGATGAAGAGTCACCTTACCTTTTGCGGTATGGGCGCTTCTCGTACTTATAGCCGTTGAGCTTGTTGCGGCTGGGACGCTTGCCCGTGGCGTTCTCGATATCCTGCATGATGGACCCCGCCAGAGCGTCAAAAAGCTCCTCCGGCGTCACCTTAAGCGTTTTGGCGAGCTGCATGATGGCTCCTTATTCGTTTGAACCGTTCGAGCCATTGTACCGCCCCAGGCTCTCCCATGCGTTGCGGTGAAATGCGGACTGTTTGGCGGCTTTTTTGGCCAAAACAGTCCGTATTCCACCGCAAGTTATTGAGGGCTAGAGGCTGTAGGTGACCACCTGAGGCTCGCACGGGTTGGCGGGGTCGACTTGCTCCACGCGGACGAACTTGACGGTCACGGCCTCAAAGCCCGCCTTGTGCAGAACATCAGCGTAAACGCGCGCCTGCAGGGCGTGCTTCTCCTGCAGCTGTTCCGGCGTCTCGTCCGGTGTGCCGCCCGTCTTGTAGTCGATGACCAGCGCACGTGACGAATCCGCCGGGCTCGTCGCCAAAGCGTCGATGGCGCCCTCGGCATAGGCACCGTAGCGGGCGATGTCCTCATCCTCGCAGCCCAGCGAAAAGAACGGCACCTCGGCACGGATGCACGGCCACGCGAGCAGCTCGGCACGAACCGACGACTTGAGCCAGCGATTCAGAGCGGCATCGAGGCGCTCGCGCTGTTCTGGCGTCAGGTGCCACAGGCGAGCCAGGGCGTCGGCACGCTCAGCGGGCAATGCATCGGCACCCATCTCGATGAGCCACTGGCAGGCGGCGTGGAAGGCCGAACCCAAGGCCATGGGATTGCCGGCAGGCTCGACAGCAGCCACGTCTGCATCGGCCATCTCCGAGCCATCCGACTCTGCATCATCGCCGGACTCGTCCATGGGAACATGTGCCTCGGCGGCACGGTCTTCCGCCTCGGCATGGAGCGCCGCGGCGATTGACGAGTAGCTATACGAATCACGCATCGGATACGGGCAGATGCCCATGCGCACGCCCACTGCCTGGGGATACACGAGCTCAAACGAATCGGGCTCGGGGTCGGCAGGACCGGGCACAGTTGAGTGCGCAACATTATCAGCAACATCGACATCGCCGCGAACAAGCCTGCCCTCGGCATCCAGCGAAGCGTTGGCCTCAAACGCCTGCTCGCCAAACGTAAAGTCCGCCAGCGAGATAAGCTCGTAGTCGCCCGACTGGGAGTTGTCGAACACCAAACGGTCGCTATCGAGCTGCGGCATGTCCAGACTGTCGGTCGGCAGGATGCGGCGCAGCACGTCGTAGGTCAGATCGGTCTCGACGTCGAAGGTCGGCGCACACACCTTGCCGCGGCTCACGCCGGCATCCATCGCCAGAATGACCAACTCGCGCGCTCGCGTCATGGCGACATAGAGCAGACGAGCCCGCTCCTCGAGCGAAAGCTGCAGGTCGTCGTTGCGCAGGCGGGCAAACGCCTCGGCGGGAGAGCCCGTCGCGCAGACGTCCTCCATGAGCTCTGGCGGCAACCACAGTGACGTGCCCTTGCCCTTAAACGCGTGTTCAAACTGCTTTTTGACGTCGTCGCCCTTCACGAAGGTACCGTCGGCGAGCTTAACGCCGTCGAAGCGCGCCGGCAGTGCCACGACCTGCGCTCCGCCATCGACGCGACCCATCTGTGCCGCACCCGAGGACTTACGCACGCCAAAGCACTCCGCAACCGCCACGACCGGATATTCCAGACCCTTGGAGGCGTGCACCGTCATGATGCGTACCGCGCCGTCGCCCTCCTCGTTGAGGGCACCCGGGGCTTCCTTGCCCGCCAGGAAGAGATCGAAGGCAAGCGCGATGGAGCGCGGCGAGTTACCGAACTCGGCCTCCGCCTCGGCCACGGCGTCGAGCGCCTTGAGCACGTTGGCGGCAATGGCCTTGCCCTCGGGGCCGCGCTGCGCCAGACGCACAAACCAGCCCGAAGCGTTGACCACGTCGCGCGCGATCGCCGCGAACGAATCACGTCCCACGCGGCGCAGCGCATAGCGCAGCACCTCGCGGGCGCGCGTCACGAGCGGCAAGCCCTGCAAGCCGGGCACATCGAAATCGCTCATGATGCCCGCATCGATGTTGCGGCGCGACGTCTCCCCCGTCTGCTCGTCCAGCTTGGTCGCCAGCGCCAAGAATTCCTGAGCGCCGAGCGCAAACATCGGTGAGGCCAGCAGCGGCATAAGACCCTGCGCCGTATCGGCCGGGTTAGCAAGCGCGCACACCAGGGCACGCACCGTTTGGACCTCGGCAGCCTGGGCAAAGACCGAGCCGCCTGCGATCACGCAGTCGAGCCCCTGGTCGCGGAAGGCCTGGGCGTAGACATCGGCATTGGTCATGCGGCCCAGTAGCAGCACCATGCCGCCCTGGGGCTGGCCCGCTTTAACGAGCGCTTGGAACCGCTCCGCAATCGCACGAGCTTTCGCCTGCGTTCGCTCCTGGGTGCTGCCGCCGGCAACGAGTAGCGCCTGGCGGCGCGAAGCCTTTGCCTTGAGCTTGTCCTCGCGATCGTCACTCGGCTCAAGATCCAAGAACCCCTGCATCAAACCACCGGTATCGCCGTCAAAGACGCGTGCCACATAGCGCAGCACCTCGTCGTGGCTGCGGAAGTTGCGCACGAGCTTGACGAGCTCGCCGGCAGGGGCATCGGATGCGACGGAGGTCTCGGGCGCAGCAGAAGAGCCCACCTTGCGCTCCTGGCGACGGAACACCTCGACCTCTGCCCCACGAAAGCGATAGATGGACTGCTGCGCATCGCCCACGGTGCACAGCGCGCGCTCCCCCGCACCCGTCAGATAGCGAATCAAATCGACCTGCATCTGGTCGGTATCCTGAAACTCATCGATCATGACCATCTTAAAGCGGCCTTCATAGGCCGCTCGAATAGCCAGGTAGTCGCGCAGCGCCTCATACGCCATGCGCAGCAGGTCGTTATTATCGAGGGCGGACTGGGCAGCCTTCAGCGCGCGATACTCTGCCTCCACGGAACGGGCCAGGCCCACCAGCGCATCGAGCGCCGGACCACCGCAGGCGAGCACGATATTGATAAACGCATCGGCGGCCTCGGCCTTGAGCAGCTCAATCTGCTCCTTAGGGAATGCCTTGCTCGCGCGCGGCATGGTACACGACATCATGAGTCGCGCCGCATCGACCATGGTCTTGCCGCTCGCCTCGAACGCGTCGATGGCATCGAGCGCCGTCTGCGCCTTCTCGGTCGCGGCCTTGCTCGCACCCAACGCCGCGCGATAGGCATCGGCGAGTGCCGAGGTGTCGGCCTGGCCACGTGCCACGCGCACATCGTCCATGCCGCCCGGCAGCTGGCTCGATAGCTCCAACAGATCGCGCACCAGGCCTTTGACGGTCGTGCCGGCGCCAAAGGGACCGCCCTCGCCCGCCATGGGATACCAGGCGTAGAGGGCCTTGAGCGATGCCGCGAGCTCGGGGGCGGCATCGGGCGCCGTCGCGCGGGCCAGCACATGCTCAACAGCCTGGTCCATAAGCTCGTCGGTATCGGTGAGCACCGTGAACTCGGGGTCGATGCCCAGCTCCAACGCATGCGCGCGCAGGATGCGCGAACACATGCCGTGAATGGTCGAGATCCAAGCGTCGTCGACGGTCAGGGCCTCCTCGTCCATACCCTCTTCGATAAGCGCGCGACGCACGCGGTCGCGAATCTCGGCCGCGGCATCTTTGGTAAAGGTAATGGCGAGCACCTGATCCAGATGCTCGACAAACGGACCGGATTCGGGCGAGAGCGCATAGACGATGCGGCGCGTGAGGGTAAAGGTCTTGCCCGAGCCGGCACCTGCCGAGACAAACAGCGGGCGGTCGAGCGTTTTGACGACTTGCAGTTGTTGCGGCATCAAAGTCGAAAGATCCATGGTCTACACGTCCCTCCTTACAAACGTTCCTTCGTGGTTATACGAGCAGCGCGCATGCGCGGCCTGAGCCGACGTCGGGTCGACGGCGGCAACGTTGCCTGCCTCGAGCTCGCGCAGACGCTCGGCAATGCCGGTCTCCACGCGATCGAGCAGTGCATCGAAGTCCATGTTGCCGCCCTCGCCGGGAAAGCCCTTCTTAAGGCCTGGGATGCGGCCGTCGCCGCGCTCTTCCTCAAGCAACTCGGCGCTCGCCGCACCGCGCAGCGCGGGCTTGCCGCCCTTGGTCGAAAAATAGAGCGCGGCGCGGGTATCCAGATCCAGCGCCCGACGCATGGCCTGCGCGTAGATGAGTGTCTGGGTATGGGGCGGCAGCCAGCGCGGGTCGTCGATGGGGGCCTCGCCCGACTCCTCGTCGCGCACCGTGGGGTCGGCGAGCTTAAACTCCTCGACACCCGAACGATGCTTATAGTCGATTACCACGGCGCGATTCTCGACATCCACATCAACGCGGTCGATGCGCCCGCCAAGCGGCCAACCGGCATACTCGACCTGGAGCTCGTTGAACGCAAACTCCAGGTAGCGCGGCGCGAAGGGCGCGAGCGCCTCGGACTCGTAGGCAAGCACGCCCTCCAGCTGCGGCAAAATCTCGGCCACCTGGCGCTCCTCCACCGGGGAGAGCGGCACGAGCAGGCCCTCGGTACCGCGCTTGCCCGCATGCTCGGCCAAGGTCTCGTCAAAGACCTCGCGCAGCAGCTCCTTCGCGCGTGGCAGATTCATGGGTGTCACGCGCTCCATGCCCTCCTGGGGCAGACGGGCATGCAAGTGTTCCAGCACGTCGTGGACAAAGTTGCCCTTCTCCATATTGCCAAAGCCAGCGTCGATCGACTGGGGTTTGACGCGATACGAGACGAACCAGCATAGCGGGCAGGTCGAATAGGCCTCGATCTGCGAGGCAGACGTCAGGCGCGGCACCAGCGGCGCATCCTCGCCCTCGCCATCGCGACGACGCAGGACCAGATACGGAATGGCTTCATCGCTCAGATGCTGAGGAGCTTCGCAGGTCACGCGCTCGCGCCTAAGACCTTCGCCTGCCGCGGGATCAAAGTCCCTTACGATATCGCCCTCACCCACACACTTCGCCTTGTCGGCGCCAACGGCCTTAGCGTCGTCAGCGGCCTTGTCGGCGTCAGCGGCCTTAGCATCGTTAGCGGCCTCGGCATGCGCCCGCAACTCGGTCCACACGGCCGCCGGATAGCACTCGCGCGCCTGACGATCGTGGGTCACACGGGCGAGCGTAACCGGACCACGCGACGCTTGTATCGCGCGGCCAAAGCGTGCGCGCAGCAAGGCCGCAGGCTCAAGCGTCACACCGCTGCGATCTAACTCTGCCGTCAGCGTTGCCAGCGGGCCCTCCTCATGTGAGAGCGGATAACTGTCCAGGTCGACGTCGGCAAACAGCACGGCATCGTAGCTGCCGGAGCGCAGAGCCGCCGCATCGGCAAGCGAAGCAAAGCGAACCTGGGCGCGTGGCGCACGGTCAACCTCGTAGGTCTCGCAATCGTAGGCGGCGCTACGCTTGTCCACCTTGGTTCGAATGTCATCGAGCACGGGCACGGTCGCGGCCTGCGACACGTCGAGCGCACGGGCGCCATTCATAAGGATGTCGATGACGTGGCGCAGCAGGGCCACCTCCGCCTGGCGACGAGCCTGACCGTCGAGACCGCCAAGTGCGCGATCGGGCAGCGCCTCGGCAACGGCAAGCATGGCCTTGAGCGCCGTCACGGGTTTGTCGCGCCACAGCGCCTGGAACACGTCCGAGATCACGCACGGCACGTTCTTAAACCAGTTCTCGTCGCTCGCCGCTTTACGCGCGCCCTTCACCTGGCCCTGCACGCTCTGCAGCAGGCTCTTGACGCCCGCAGTGGTCTTGCTGCGCGACAGTCGCATATTCTTGTCGAACGTGCGCGCGCTGGCGGCGTCGGCACCCGAAAGCGGGCTGTAAATCCAGTCGGTAAGCTCCGGAGCGGGCCACCACTCAGTCTTAGAAGCTGCCCCTTCATCGGCGGCCTTCATACGCTCGATCAGGTTGGCGAGCGCCGTGAACTGCCTGCCCGCAATGGATTGGGAAAACGCCGTGAACTCGGCCGTCTCGGCAGCAACGTGGCGCGCCGCCAAACGAGCGGCAAGCTCGCCGAACAGCTGGGGTGCCCGGGCAGAAACAACGAGCACGCGTACGGGGTCGGCGGGTGTTGCAGCAGCTTTATCGTCCTTGGACTCCTTGTGCGCTTTCACCAACTTATCGATGACGTCCGCATAAGCATGGGCACGGGCATGGGGGCCGGCGACCTCAATAAAGGCAGGCTGAGCAGCGGACTTGGAGGCAGTCTGGGGCGCGGCGGCGCCCTCCCCCAGCGGCGCGATCTCAAACAGCACACCGCGGACATCAAATGCCGCGGCAAGCTCCTCGCGCATCGCCGCTTGCTCGCGGGCAAGCAGCACGACAACCTCTCCCCCGTTGTTTGCCACGGCGGACAGCAGCTCGAGCAGGCTATACGTAAATGACGTGACGCCGCGCACGCAAACGGCGCGGGCGCACCCCGGCAGGTTGTCGGCCAAAGCGCCGGCCATAATGTCAGCCGCCTCGCAGGGCTCGACCATATCTCGACGGTCCAAACCGCGCGCATAGGCGCACAAAAGTTCAAACACGCGAGCCTCGGCGTCGCTTTTGGGCTTGGGCTTGCAAACGTTGTCGCAGCAACGCTCGGTGCCTGTCCCTGCCACACCCGGCAGCACATCGCGAGCCATACGCGCGAGCATACGCACCGTGCCCTGGCTGCGCGAAAGCGGCTGCAGGTCGGCGTCGTCGAGGCGCGCTACCATGTCCGAAAACAGCATCTGGCGCTGCAGGTTGTCGACGAAACCGCGCCCGTCGCCCAAAAGCTCCCAAAGCGAGCGAAGCCACGATGTAGGCGTCTTGTAGTCAATACCCAGCGAAACGCCGGCTTCCGCCGCATCATGACGGCACAGGTCGAGCTCGGCAAACGTTGGCGCCAGCAGCACGGCACGCCCGTGGCGGGCAATAAGGTCGGCAAGCAGCGCCGCCTCGGCATCGCTCAAATCCGCGCCGGCGTTGGTGGTATAGATTCGAACAGGCATGGTCCTCCACTCAAACCGTTCGCAATATTCAATGTTTCCATCCTACCCGCCCGCGCGGACAGATTTGCCCCACGCCAACAGATTTCCTCCGTCCCCAAGGGATCAAAAAACCGCCCCCGGAGGGACGGTTCTTCGTAATTCATTGTTGTCGCTGGCCTACTCGCCATCCTCCAGCTTAATGAGGATCTTGCGATAGCCACCGTACTCGCCATTAAGTGCCTTGGACACGCGGCTCACCGTAGTGGACGAAGCGCCGGTGCGGGCCTGAACCTCAACATAAGGCTCGCCCTCATCCAGATAACGCGCAACCTGCAGACGTTGCGAAAGATCGCAGATCTCGCGCGGCGTGCAGATATCGGTCAAAAACGCCTGGATATCCTTCTCGTCATCCAAAAGACTAAATGCGTGGACCAGCTGCTTGACATCAGGCTTGTCAAACATGTTCTCGATATTCATCGATCACCGCCAAACCCGCCATAAGGCATCGAAGTTGATACTGACATCGGGCATCGTTCGCCCGTTCTATGCAATAGGGCAACGCCTGTGGCTTTTGCCCGTAGCAGTGTAGCACACCACCAAACTAAAGCGACAAGACTCTCTGCCAGCGGCGCGTTTTTCAGGACGAACGCCGTTTTGAAACCGAATGCGCACGTAAGCTCCACGAATATCTGAGACAATGGGCGGCCGAACAAGGCGGCACACCCGAGCGGCCGTCCAAGCTGCCGCAGCAAACCGCTTCACGCGACACCGACGCACCCTGCGCAAGAAAGGATTCACACCATGCGCTTTATGCTTAACTGGCTCTTTACCTCGATCGCCATCGCGATTGCCACGTTCCTCGTCCCCGGCATCCAGCCCTTCGGTTTTGCCGAGGCCTGGGTCTGTTTCGCCTTCGTGGGACTGTTCCTGAACATCGTCGATTCGCTCGTCAAGCCGTTCCTGACGGTTATCTCGCTGCCGCTCACGATCATTACGCTGGGTATTTTTCAGCTCGTAGTCAACAGCTTTATGCTCGAGCTGGCCAGCTATCTGTCGGTCAATCTGCTGGGCGCGGGTATCTCCATCGCCAGCTTTGGATCGGCCTTTATGGGCAGCATCCTGGTGTCCATCATGCGCAGCATCCTCGACAGCATCGCCGAGGGCTAAAACGGCCATTCCGGCCGCGCCCGTCTCAACAGCCCAAAACGAAGGCCGCCCATCGCAAAAATGGGCGGCCTTCTTATTTGCCAAGTCTCAAAGGGCGAGAGAATCTGCCATTTCCACCCCGTCCCCAAATGGCAGGTGGGCTAGATCACGTAGTCGTAGCCTTCGTTGGGAGCGACAAGTTGATCAAGCGTCACACCGTCGAGGTAGTCGTTGATGAGCTTGTCCAGGTTCTTCCACACGTCGAGCGTGGGGCACTCGTCAGAGCGCGAACAACCCTTGCAGTCGCCATCCAGGCAGGCGACCGGCGCCAGGCTGCCCTCGGTCAGGCGCAAGATCTCGCCCACCGTGTACTGCTCGGGCGGGCGCGTGAGCACATAGCCGCCGCCCTTGCCGCGCATGCCCGAGAGCATGTTGGCGCGCACGAGCGTAGCCAGAATATTCTCGAGGTACTTCTCCGAAATCCCCTGGCGCGCCGCGATCTCTTTGAGCGGGATGCGACCGGCCGCCTGATGCTCGGCCAGGTCGACCATAACGCGCAGGGCATATCTGCCCTTTGTGGAAACCAACATATATATAGCTGCCTTTCGGTCTTTTAATTCGTAGAAATTCTAGCCGAAAAATTGGTTTTGAAAATACCTATTCCCGTCAAGATGGTTAATCGACTCGTAATAATCTTCTATTTCCTATTGCGTTACTAGGCTTTACTGTCTACTATGCTTGCCAACAGCAAAACGAACAACCTATAAGGTTTGTGGGTTTCGCTGCTACACACCGTAAAACCACACGGTATCCAGTCATTTGAACACTTTGGAGGTTCACCATGAGCAATGTTTACACGTCCATCGATCAGCTTATCGGCCACACCCCGCTTCTGGAGCTCACCCACTTTGAGGCCGACGAGGACCTCAAGGCCCGCGTGCTCGTCAAACTGGAATACTTCAACCCCGCCGGATCCGTTAAAGACCGCGTCGCCAAAAACATGATTGACGAGGCCGAGAAGGCCGGCAAGCTCGTGCGTGGCGGCGACTACACCATCATCGAGCCCACGAGCGGCAACACCGGCGTCGGCATCGCTTCGGTGGCGGCGGCCCGCGGCTACAAGGTGATCATCACCATGCCCGAGACCATGTCCGTCGAGCGCCGCAAGCTTATGCAGGCATACGGCGCACAGCTCGTGCTCACCGACGGCTCCAAAGGCATGAAGGGCGCCATCGCCAAGGCCGAGGAGCTGCAGAAGGAGACCCCCAACAGCATCATCGCCGGCCAGTTTGTGAACCCCGCGAACCCGGCCATTCACAAAGCCACGACCGGCCCCGAGATCTGGGACGACACCGACGGCAAGGTCGACATCTTCGTCGCCGGCGTCGGCACCGGCGGCACCGTGACCGGCGTGGGCGAGTTCCTCAAGGAGCAAAACCCCGAGATTCAGGTCGTCGCCGTCGAGCCCGCCACCTCCCCGGTGCTCTCTAAGGGCCAGGCCGGCCCGCACAAGATCCAGGGTATCGGTGCCGGCTTTGTGCCCGACGTCCTCGACACCCAGGTCTACGACGAGATCATCCCCGTCGAGAACGACGACGCCTTTGCCACCGGCCGCGCCGTGGGCCACAAGGAGGGCGTGCTCGTGGGCATTTCGTCCGGCGCCGCCGTGTGGGCCGCACTGCAGCTGGCCAAGCGCCCCGAGAACGAGGGCAAGACCATCGTGGCCCTGCTTGCCGACACCGGCGAGCGCTACCTGTCCACGGCGCTCTTCCAGGACTAAGGGCCCGTCGCCCGTAGGTTGAGCCCAGGACGAACCGGTCTCCCCTCTCTTCTGGCAGCCTGGGCTCATCCCAACAGGGTGTCCCACATGACGCCCGAACTTGCTACAATGTCTGCGGCGCGGAACCAGCCTCCCGCGCCGCTTTTCTTTTTTGGCCACATGCCACCAAGGAGAACCTCCCCATGCACAACAAGCGCGTGCTCGTCGCCATGAGCGGCGGCGTCGATTCCAGCGTGACCGCGTACCTGCTCAAAAGCCAGGGCTACGAATGCGTCGGCGCCACCATGCGCCTCACCTGTCCCGCGCCCGATCCCGTCACGGGCATGAGCAAGGTCGACCGCGACATCGCCGATGCAAAGGCCGTCGCCGAGCACCTGGGGATACCCCACCATGTGCTCGACCTGCAGCAGACCTTCGACCGCAACGTGATCGAGCGCTTTGTGAACGCCTACCAGGAAGGACTGACGCCCAATCCGTGCATTATCTGCAACCGCCACATTAAGTTTGGCGCGCTGCTCGATGCGGCGCTGGACATGGGCTGCGACTACATCGCAACGGGACATTACGCCAAAACAAGCCAGGCGTCCGACGGAACCTGGCAGCTGCACCGCGGCGAGGACCCCAAGAAGGACCAAAGCTACTTTTTGTATTCGCTCACGCAAGAGCGCCTGGCACGCACGATCTTTCCGCTGGCTGGGCTGGACAAAGAGCGCGATGTGCGCCGCATTGCCGCCGAGCAGGGCTTCATCAACGCCCAGAAAGCCGAGAGCGAGGATATCTGCTTTATCGCGGACGGCGACTACGCGGGCTATATCGAGCGCCGCTGCGGTTATGCCGCCGAGCCGGGCGATATTGTATGGCGCGACGGCAGCGTGGTCGGACGCCATAACGGCGCGCTGCGCTATACCATCGGCCAGCGCAAGGGCTTGGGCGTCGCGATGGCGCATCCCGTGTACGTAACGGGCGTCGATGCCGCCAGCAACATTGTGCATCTGGGCGAGGCCGAGGACCTGACGGCCGCAGCGCTCACGGCCAACGACTGGATTTGGAGCGCCCCTACCGACCGCATGGAGGCGGAGCTCAATGCCGGCGGCATTCGCGTGGGTGCCAAGTATCGCTACCGTCAGAAAGACCAGGCAGCGACCCTTACGCGTGACGAAGACGGGCAAATGCTGCTAACTTTTGACGAGCCGCAACGAGCCATCGCCCCCGGCCAGGCCGTTGTAGTCTATCGCGGCGACATCGTCCTGGGCGGCGGCACCGTGACCGGCGCACTTAAGTAGCCGCGGGTTTATCGCTGCACGTGTCGAAGTACCTCAACAGCGGCACTAACCTCGATTACGCGACGCTCGAGGCCACGGCGAATGGCCTCGAGCCGGCCCTCCGCCGTGGCCCATTCGCTCTGCGAAAGAATCTCGATCGCCTCATCAACAAATCCGTTGAGCCGCGATGAATCGAACCAGTCGAGCGAGTCCGCAAGCGCCAGCTGGACGGAAGGGTCGGGCCCAAACGGCTTAGCGGAAAACCCAAACTCCCCAGCTGCGAGCACGGCAGTTGGTACGTTGTACCACAGGCAGTTGCCGCTATCGAACAGCGGTGCAGGCCTTATCTCCAGGGTGTCGACATTGCGGATGATGCCGAAGTTTCGCCAATGGCGGTCGCTGTTGGCCAAAAGGGCATCGCAGACAATCATCTGCGACATAGATCCTCTCACGTCGGCCTCATCGACACCATGCTTGCCGAGGTAGCGACAGTATCGATCGTATGTCGAGTTTCCCCGCTGGCTACCAAGTGCGCCCTTAACGTAAACAGCCGGAACGTATTCCTCGCGGCCGTCAAGAAAATCCTCGCACAGGCACACGGGGCCATTGAACATGCGCTCAACCGTGTAAGGAACAAACTCCCCCTCCGACAGCAAGCGACGATGTAGAGCCGTTGCAACCGCCTCGTTAAAGGGACGCTGATCGCCCATCCCGCACCCTTTGGCCAAAACGCGAATGCCGTTTCGGATCATCCACGATTTAGGAAGCTCACCCTCGGATGTGTTGTCGGGATTTTTAAGACCGATGCCCTCCAGCCAACCCGAACGCCCCTCGGGCGCCGATCGCTCAAAATCATTCTCGAAGTAATTGAGGCTTCGCCATTCGAGCCCGTCGCATTCTGCCGGTCGCAGCCAATAACAATCCGAAAGTGATAGACCCAGGCACCGAACCGGAACCTCGATGCCACTGGCAATTCCCAGTTCACGATAGCGCGAGACGAGCCCGGGGCGGACGTCAGGCACCGACCGATGGCTCCACCACACGTTGAGTTCCCGTTTATTCACCGTAGGAGAAGAGCTCGAGCACGTGCCAAACGGCATCCTCTGCGCATCGAGTACCTCGGCGATTTCGAAGGAAAACTCGCGCGTCGGATCAAACGAAACACGCGCAACCTCGTAATCGGCGGACATCAGCGTAAACTTACGTCCCACATCGGCCGCAGGACGGCGTCCACGCTTGCGGACCTTTTGATAGGCGATCGCAGAATTGTACTCGACCATCTTCCGGCCGCCCACAATATCGCACACAAGCGTTCCCGATGCGGCAAGTTGCGATATGCGGGCTTTCGTAACGCCCAACAGGCGGGCGGCATCACCCATAGATAAGTACTCAGATGTATTCATATGCCGCATTACCTCGTTAAGTAATTTACTCGTTTAGTTAATAGATTACATACATCATAATACTAAACGTCCTAAAGCGAAAAAAGGCCCGAGAAATCGGGCCTTAGCGATTGGTCAGCCGAGTCGCAAGCTGTTCCCCTAGCGCTGCACGTAGGCGCGGACGAGCTCGTAGGTGTTGCGCACGCCGTCGATGTGGCTGCGCTCGTAGTTGTGGCTCGCGTACACGCCGGGGCCGATCAGACCGTGACGGATGTCGTAGCCGGCAGAGAGCGTGGCCTCGACGTCCGAGCCGTAATGCGGGTACACGTCGATGGCGTAATCGAGCTCAAGCTCGCGCGCGATGTTGGACAGCGTGGTCACCAGGTCGTAGTTGTACGGACCGCCCGAATCCTTGGCGCAAATCGACACCATGCGCTCGGTGCAGCCCAGGTCGTCGCCCACGCAGCCCATGTCAACGCTGATCATCTCGCGCGTGTCGGCCGGCACGAAAGCACCGCCATGGCCGACCTCCTCGTACACGGTAAAGAGCAGCGACACCTTGCGCGAAAGCGACACATCGCCGTCAGCAACGGCGCGGGCCAGACCCAGCAGAATCGACGCCGACAGCTTATCATCCAAGAAGCGGCTCTTGATGTAGCCGCTCTCCGTCACCGTGGTACGCGGATCCATAGCGATGATGTCGCCGGTCTGAATGCCCAGCTCAAGCACATCGTCCTTGCTGTCGACATTCTCGTCGAGCAGGATTTCCATGTTCTTCTCGATGGTCTTGACCGGCTCGTCGGCCACGTGCGCCGAAGGCTCGGTGTTGAGAACCACACCCGCGTACACATTGCCGTCACGTGTGTAGACGGTGCAGTTCTCGCCATCGGCCGTAGACCACTGGTGCCCACCAAGCGTCGTGGGACGCAGGCGGCCATTGTCCTTAATGGAGCGCACCATGGCGCCCAGGGTGTCGACATGGCTTGCCAACACCAGCGGCTCGCCCTCGCCGCCAAGCTCAACCAACACGTTGCCCTTATTGGAACGCTCGGGCCCAAAGCCCATATCGCGCAGGGTCTCCATCAGATAATCAGTAGCCGCACGGGTATAGCCCGTAGGCGAAGCAATCGAGGTAAGCGCCTTCAACTGGTCAGTAATATAGGAGAGCGTAGAATCCATCTTGGACACCAAAGTCACCCTTTCATATCGAATTAAACCCACAGCAACAATACCACCGCGAGCCATCTTTTTACCTAGCGAGATGACCCATCGAGCTCGCCAGGACTGCGCCCGCCACGATAACGAGCCGGCGGCCCCCTGCCGTTAGCCCCACAATCTTTCCGCAGGACGGAGGAAGCCCCCGCCGCACGAAATGCGCAGCGGGGGCTTCCGACATGTCCGAGGACGATTGTGGGGCTAACGGGCAGGGGCCCGCCGAACCAAGTTAGGCAGCCGGGCAGATCTTCTTGAAGAGCTCGATGACGTCGTCGAGCGTCGCCTACAAATCTACTGTTGCCGACCAATTTGT
>CABUDQ010000022.1 GCA_902490365.1 uncultured Collinsella sp.
GAGTATGTCGACGAGGTTTGGGAAGATGTCGTCGCCGATATCGAGCGTCTGGTGAGCTATCCGTCCGTGGCGGTTTCTGCCAATGCGGAGCCCGGCGCGCCGTTTGGCCGTCCAGTCCGTGACGCGCTCGATTGCGCGCTCGGCATTGCGCAAAAGCTCGGCTACCAGACGAGCGACGACGAGGGTTATGTGGGCATTGCCGATATCCCTGGCCGCGGCGACAAGCAGCTCGCGACCATTTGCCATGTGGACGTGGTGCCCGCAGGCCCCGGCTGGAACACCGACCCGTTTGCGATGGAGCGTCGCGAGGGCTGGCTGCTCGGCCGCGGCGTTATCGACGACAAGGGTCCTGCCGTGCTGTCGCTCTACGCCGGCGCCTATCTGCTCAAGCACGGTATTACCCCGCGCTACACCTTCCGCGCGCTGCTGGGCTGCGATGAGGAGGTGGGCATGTCCGACGTTCACCATTATCTGGAGAACCACGCAGACCCCGACTTTTTGTTTACACCCGATGCCGAGTTCCCGGTCTGTAATGCCGAGAAGGGCCAGTTTGGGGCGACGTTTGTGAGTTCCAAGATCGACGGCGGGCGCATTGTGTCCTGGAGCGGTGCCGAGGCGAGCAACGCCATTCCGTCGCAGTCTATCTGCGAGCTTGCGATTGCCGCCGATGAACTGCCGGCGCCCGTTGAGAATGCCGGCCGCCTGGAGATCACGGCGCTCGATAACGGGCATGCGCAGATTTTTGCCCACGGCATTGGCGGTCATGCCTCGATGCCCGAGGGAACGATCAATGCCGTCGGCCTCATCGTGGCGTATCTGCGCGAGGCCGAGGATGCGTTTGGTGCCCGTGACGAGCGCCTGCTGACGCCTGCCGAGCACGAGTTCGTCAAGTTCCTGGCCTTTGTGCATGCGGATGCCTATGGCCGCGGCCTGGGTATCGATGCGACGAACGCGGCGTTTGGCCCGCTCACGTGCAACCCCGGCGTCATCCGCGTGGTGGATGGCCACATTGAGCAGGTCATTGACGTGCGTTTCCCCGACAGCACGAGCGCCGATACCATCCGCGAGCAGCTCGAGCCACTTGTGGGCCGCTTTGGCGTGACGTATCGCGTGGATCGCGCAAAGGTGCCGTTCTCGGTCTCTGCCGACGATCCGGCTGTGAAGGCGCTTATCGATACCTATAACGAGTTTACGGGCAAGCATGTCGAGCCCTTCGCCATGGGCGGTGGCACGTACGCACGCAACTTTGCCCGCGCCGTCTCGTTTGGCCCCGAGGAGACCGGCCTGGAGCTGCCCCCATGGGGCGGCCAGATGCACGGCCCCAACGAGTGCGCCAACGAAGAGCAGCTCAAGCAGGCGCTCAAGATTTATATCGTCGCAATCCTGCGCTTGAACGAGCTGGAGCTTTAAGGTTACGCGAACGCCAGGGTGACAACCTGTCTTTCGAAGAGGACGGCATGACCAGAAGGTCTATGCCGTCCTCTTTCTGAAAATGATCCCTTGGGGACGGAGGAAAACGGATCATTTGGTGTAAAAGGCGGGTCATGCTTGTCGGCGGGATTGTTATTCGTTTGTAAAGCCCTGCCGCGCTTGCGGTAAGGGTCTATCAGATGCCCGTAATAAAGCGCAGCTGACGCGGGCGCTGCCCGATCGAGACCGTATCTTTCCAAACAGCAAAGCGGGCAGGGTGCCCGCGAGTCGCTTGTATGAAAGGAAGATCATGCTCGATCAGGCTTATTCTCGTCGTCAGTTCCTCGGCCTCGCTGGTGGTCTCGCCAGCATCGTGGGCCTCGGCCTCGTTGGTTGCGGCGGCGCAGGCGCTTCCGACGCCGCCGACAAGGGTAGCGCCGCTGCCGCCGAGTCCGTCTCCGGTGAGGTGACCTACGACGGTGCCTCCTCGTTCCAGGCTCTCGTCGAGGCCGCTGCCGAGAAGTTCATGGATGCCAATCCGGACGTCTCCGTCTCCGGTTCGGGTAACGGTTCGGGTAAGGGCCTGACCGCTGTCGCCGCCGGCACCGTCACCATCGGTAACTCTGACGTCTTCGCCGAGACCAAGCTCGAGGCCGATCAGGTCAAGAACCTCGTCGACCACGAGGTCGCCGTCGTGGGCATGGGCCCCGTCGTCTCCAAGAACGTTACGGTCGACGACCTGTCCCTCGAGCAGCTCAAGGGCATCTTCTCCGGCCAGATCACCAACTGGAAGGAGGTCGGTGGCGACGACGCCACCATCGTCGTCCTCAACCGCAAGGCCGGCTCCGGTACCCGCGCCACCTTTGAGGCTGCCGTCTTTGGCGACGAGGCCAACGACTTTAAGGGCGACGCCGAGCTCGACAAGTCCGGCGACGTCCAGACCCAGATGGCCAGCACCGACAACGCCATCTCCTACCTCGACTTCTCGCACTTCGACGACTCCAAGTTCAACGCCATCAAGGTCGAGGGCGTCGAGCCCAAGAGCGCAAACGTTACCGACGACTCCTTTAAGATCTGGGCGACCGAGCACATGTACTGCTCCAAGGACGCCGACGAGGCCACCACGGCCTTCCTGGAGTTCATGCTTTCCGACGACGTCCAGGGCAAGCTCGTCGAGGAGCAGGGCTTTATCCCAGTCTCTGCCATGAAGGTCGTCAAGGACGCCAGCGGCAAGGTATCCGCTAAATAAGTAATCGCCCCGGAAAGGTTTGCAATGGCAAAACAGCTGCCAAAGCGCGACCTTGAGAACGTGGGCCTGGGCGTCACGGGCGCGTGCGTAGCGCTCGTGACGCTTGTCGTTGCCGCGCTCATCTTTATGGTCGCCCAAAAGGGCCTCTCGGCTTTTCTCAAGGACGGCGTCTCGGTCGTAGAGTTCTTCGCCGGCACCAAGTGGGATCTGGCCAACACAGCCGAAAACGGCCTGCCCTACACCGGCGCCCTGCCCCTGATCGTCACCTCGTTTGCGGTCATGGTGCTCTCCACGCTCATCGCGCTGCCCATCGCCATCGGCTCTGCCATCTTTGCGGTCGAGATCCAGCCTAAGTTTGGCTCCAAGGTCTTTCAGCCGCTTATTGAGCTTTTGACCGGCATTCCCTCGGTCGTCTTTGGCCTGATCGGTTTTCACGTGGTCGTCGGCCTTATGAAGAGCGTTCTCCACGTGAGCACAGGCCTGGGCATCTTGCCCGGCGCCATCGTGCTGGCCGTCATGATCCTGCCGACCATGACCACGCTTTCGGTCGATGGCCTGCGTGCCGTGCCCGACAGCTACCGTCAGGGTTCGCTCGCGCTGGGCTACACCCGCTGGCAGACCATCTGGCACGTGGTGCTCAAGAGCGCCATGTCCTCGCTCATGACCGCGGTCATCCTTGGCATGACCCGCGCCTTTGGCGAGACGCTCGCCGTGCGCATGGTTATCGGCGGTATCGAGGCCATGCCGACGTCGCTGCTGTCGCCGGCCTCCACCATCACCACCACGCTCACCACGTCCATGGCGGTCTATGCCGAGGGCTCGGCCCAGGACGACGTCCTGTGGGCGCTCGGTCTTCTGCTGATGGGCATGAGCCTCATCTTTATCCTGATCATCCATCTCATTGGCCGCAAGGGGGCGAAGGCTCGTGGCTAGCACGCGCATCCATATCGACGAGGCGAGACTCGGGCGTGTCCAAAGGCAGGACCGCATCGCCACGGGCGTGCTGACGGCGATCGTCGCCATCGTCATGCTCATCGTCGTCTCCATGGTGGCCTACATCCTGTTCGAGGGCATCTCGACGCTGTTCCAGCCGGGCTTCCTCACGCAGCCTGCGCGCGCCAACGGAACCCAGGGCGGCGTGCTCTACCAGCTGTTCGACTCGTTCTACCTGCTGCTGATCACTCTAGTCATCTCGGTGCCCATCAGCCTGGGCGGAGCGGTCTTCCTGGTTGAGTACGCGCCGAACGGCCCTATCCGCGACATCGCCTCCACCGCTATCGAGACCTTGTCCTCGTTGCCTTCCATCGTCGTCGGCATGTTCGGCTTTCTGGTGTTCTCGGTGCAGCTGGGCTGGAAGTACTCCATCATCTCCGGCGCCGTCGCGCTCACCATGTTCAACATCCCCATCCTGGTGCGCGTGATTCAGCAGGCGCTCGAGGACGTGCCGCAGGCCCAGCGCGATGCGTGCCTGGCCATGGGCCTCACTCGCTGGGAGGCCACACTGCACATCCTGATTCCCGAGGCCATGCCCGCCATCGTGACCGGCATCGTGCTTTCGGCCGGCCGCGTGTTTGGCGAGGCCGCGGCGCTGCTCTTTACCTCGGGCATGAGCTCGCCGGTTCGTCTGAACTTCTTGAGCTTTAACCTGTCGAGCCCCACCTGCGCCTGGAACGTGTTCCGTCCCGGCGAGTCGCTGGCCGTGCACATCTACAAGATCTATGGCGAGGGCAGCCCCGAGGCCCAGCAGATCGTCTGGGGCACCGCGGCACTGCTGATGATCTGCGTGCTGCTGTTTAACGTAATCGCCCGTATCGTGGGCAAGCAACTGGCAAGGAAGATGACGGCCGAATGAGCGAGATGAATGCAACGCCCGCAACCGAGGCGGCCACGTCCGAGACCCAGGACTTTCTGTCGAGCGTGGGGGAGAGCGAGAGGCGCGTGCGCGTGAGCGGCAAGGCCGTGAGCGACGAGGTCGTGCTCTCCGCCAAGGACGTCAACGTGTACTATGGCGACCACCATGCGCTGCACAATACGTCGCTCGACTTCCACAAGGGTGAGATCACGGCGCTCATCGGGCCTTCGGGCTGCGGCAAGTCGACCTTCTTGCGTAGCCTCAACCTGATGAATCGCGAGATTCGCCGCTGTCGCGTGGAGGGCGAGATCAACTACCGCGGGCGCAACGTGAACACCAAGACCGAGAACACGTACGAGCTGCGTCGCTCCATCGGCATGGTGTTCCAGCAGCCCAACCCCTTCCGCAAGTCCATTCGCGACAACATCACGTTTGCGCCCAAGCGCCACGGCATCACCGACCGTGACGAGCTCGACCGCATGGTCGAGGAGAGCCTGCGCGGCGCGGCGCTGTGGGACGAGGTCAAGGACAAGCTCGACAAGAGCGCCTACGCGCTTTCGGGCGGTCAGCAGCAGCGCCTGTGCATCGCGCGCACGCTGGCGCTCAACCCCGACGTGATCTTGTTTGACGAGCCCTGCTCGGCGCTTGACCCCATCTCGACGCTGGCGATCGAGGACCTGATGTCGTCGATCGTGGCCGACCGCGCCATCGTCATCGTGACGCACAACATGGAGCAGGCGTCGCGTGTGTCCAACCGCACGGCGTTCTTCTACATGGGCGATATGGTCGAGTACGACGAGACCGACGAGATTTTCCAGCGGCCCAAGGATAAGCGGCTGAATGATTACCTCACCGGCATGTTCTCCTAGTCCGGAACATGCTTGAGGCCCGCGGCGGCCACGGTCGCCACGGGACTGATTGGAGAGGCGGGTCATCTCTTGCGGGAGATGGCCCGCTTTTTTGTGTCGTGTGCGCCCCGCCTTTTCGCTGCTATCATGGACAACGTTGAATTTCTACGAAGGAGCAGGGCATATGGCGATTCTTTTGGGATGCGATTCCATCAGCCTAGAGTTTCCCACCAAGCATATTTTCGATAGCGTGACGCTCGGCGTGGGCGAGGGCGACCGCATTGGTATTGTCGGTAAAAACGGCGACGGCAAGTCGACGCTGCTGAGCGTGCTCGCCGGCACGCTGGAGCCCGATGACGGACGCGTGACGCACCGCCGCGGCACCACGATCGGTCTACTCGGCCAAAAGGATCAGCTTGTCGACACCGATACCGTGCATCATGCCGTTGTGGGCGACACGCCCGAGTACGAGTGGGCGTCGAGCCCCCGTACGCGCCAGATCCTCGCCGGCCTCATTAGCGATGTGCCCTGGGAGGGCATGGTAGGCGAGCTCTCGGGCGGTCAGCGCCGCCGCGTGGACCTCGCGCGCCTGCTGATCGGCGACTATGACGTGCTCATGCTCGATGAGCCCACCAACCACCTGGACATGCGCACCATCAACTGGCTTGCGCGTCACTTAAAGGCCCGCTGGCAGCGCGGCCAGGGCGCCATGCTCGTGGTCACGCACGACCGCTGGTTCTTGGACGAGGTCTGCACCAGCATGTGGGAGGTCCACGACGGCCAGGTCGATCCCTTCGAGGGCGGCTACTCGGCATATATCCTGCAGCGCGTGGAGCGCGACCGCATGGCCGCCGTTACCGAGGAGCGCCGTCGCAACATGGCGCGCAAGGAGCTCGCGTGGCTGAGCCGCGGCGCCCAGGCGCGTTCCACCAAGCCCAAGTTTCGCGTTGAGGCTGCTCGCGAGCTGATCGCCGACGTACCGCCCGTGCGTGACGAGCTGGAGCTCAAGCGCCTTGCCGTGAGCCGCCTAGGCAAGCAGGTCATCGATGTCATCGACGTGGATGCCGGCTATGCGGATACCGATGGTGCGCCCAAGCAGGTGCTCACCGATGTGACCTGGCTCATCGGCGCGGGCGACCGCTATGGTCTTTTGGGCGAGAACGGCGCCGGCAAGTCGACCTTGCTCGACGTGATCCAGGGCAAGATTGAGCCCCTGCGCGGCCGCGTGAAGATCGGCCAGACGGTGCGCTTTGGCGTGCTGTCGCAGCAGCTCGAGGAGCTCGAGCCCTACATGGGTGACACGATCCGCGAGGTGCTCGGCAACTATAAGAAGTACTACGTCATCGACGGCAAGGAGACTTCGCCCGAGAAACTTTGCGAGCGCCTGGGCTTTACGACACAGCAGCTCTGGAGTCGCATCGGCGATCTTTCGGGCGGCCAGCGCCGTCGCCTGTCGCTGCTGCTGACGATCCTGGACGAGCCCAACGTACTTATCCTGGACGAGCCCGGCAACGACCTGGATACCGATATGCTGGCGATTGTCGAGGACCTGCTCGACGGCTGGCCCGGCACGCTGATTCTGGTGACGCACGACCGCTTTTTGATGGAGCGCGTGACTGACCAGCAGTGGGCGCTGCTCGATGGCCATCTGACGCATATGCCTGGCGGCGTCGACCAGTACCTGCGCCTGTGCAACGCCACCGCCGAGGGCGAGCCCGTGGGTGCACCGAGCGCCAAGACCGGCACGTTTGACACCGGTGCCGCGGCGGCTGCGGCCGAAAAGCCCAAGTCGAGCGGCCAGCCCAATGGCCTTTCCAACGCCGAACGCCAGAAGCTTCGCCGCGAGGTGAGCTCGCTCGAGCGCAAAATGGAGACGCAGCGCGCCCGCGTGGAGGAGGCCGAGGCCGCGATGGCTCAGGTCGACCCCACCAACTACACGGCGCTGGGCGAGCAGCAGACAAAGATCGACGAGGCCCACGCCGCCATGGACGAGTTGGAGATGGCGTGGCTCGAGGCGAGCGAGAGGCTCGAGGGCGAGGAGTAGGCGAGGATGATCAAGGCCGCGTTTTTCGATATCGACGGCACGTTGCTGAGCTTTAAGACCCATCGGATTCCGGCGTCGGCGCAGCAGGTGCTCGACAGCTTTCATGAGCAGGGGATTGCGTGCGTGATCGCCACGGGTCGCCCGACCTATCAGATGCCCGATTGGCTGTTCGAATTGGGTTGGGATGCGTACATTACGCTCTCGGGCCAGCACTGCTTTGATGCCGAGGGGGTTTACCGCAGCTGCCCGATCGATCCGGACGACGTTGCGGTGATCGTGGACCAGGTGGCGCAGGGACGCTACGACTCGCTGTGTATGCAGGGCGAGAACTCGTTTGTGAACCGCCTGTCCGAGCGCGTGGTGACGGCCGGCAACAACGCGGGGATCGTCTACCACGAGGAACCGTTTGAGCGCGCCTTTGACGCACCGGTCTACCAGTTCTGCGCCTTTGTGGACCCGGCCGACGAGCATATCGTGACCGATGCGGTGTCGCATTCGCTCACTACGCGCTGGTGCGATCTGTTCTGCGACATTATTCCGGCAAACGGCGGCAAGGACCTGGGTGTGGCGGCGACGCTGGAGCGCCTGGGCATCGACGCGAGCGAGGCGATTGCCTTTGGCGACGGCGAGAACGACCTGTCGATGTTCTCGGCCGTGGGCACAAGTGTGGCCATGGGCAACGCGCAGGAGACCGTGAAAGCTGCAGCGACCTATGTGACGACCGCCGTGGATGACGACGGCATCTACAACGCCGCCAAGCACTTTGGGCTGATGTAACTGCGGGCCGGCACCCGGCGCTTGGGGACACTCCTTGCGGGGCGTCCCCATTTTGTTTTCGTCCCGCACGTTTTGTGAAACACGGCTAACTTTAGGCAAAGTAGTAAGACATGGGCAACTTTTGCGGTAAAGTAAATCAAGCAAAAGTATCCAAAGGCTAACTAGAAGCCATCGCGAAAGGCGGCCCATGGCCCTGCGTGAATCCGGAGAAGACTATCTCGAATCGATCTACGTTCTATCGGAACGTCAGGGCATCGTGCGCTCGATCGACGTTGCGGAGTACCTCGGCGTAACCAAGGCGAGCGTTTCCAAGGCCATGGCGACGCTGGAAAGCAACGGCTATGTCGAAATGGGCAAACGAGATGTTCATCTAACAGAGCGAGGGCTGGAGGTCGCTCGTCAAATGTGGGAGCGTCACTGCTTTTTCGTGGCGCTGCTGGAGGATGCGGGTGTTTCGGCTGAGGTCGCGTCGCAAGAGGGCTGCCACATGGAGCACTGCCTGAGCGAGGAGAGCTTCGAGAAGCTGAGGGCGATGCTGGGACGGGACAGCGACCGGGACCAGTAGCCCCGCCAACCAAGTCCAACTCAGACAAGGAACCCCGCCAGCAAGCGATGCCCAAGAACTGCCAGCTACGTCACTGCAGGCCGGGGTCGGGCTTGGTTTTGAAAACAATCCGCAGCGCGAGGCCCGCCTTTCCGTTGCTCCGCAGGAGCAGGAAAGACGGGCCTCATGCGCGAGGACGTTTTCAAAACCAAGCCCGACCCCGGCCGGAGGGACCACGGGTGCTACAGGTTCTTGACACCCATCGCGCGCATGGCGTTCAGGATGGCGATGATCGCCACGCCCACGTCGCCAAAGACGGCAAGCCACATACTGGCGATACCCAGCGCTGCCAGCACAAGGATCAGCAGCTTAATGCCCAGCGCAAAGATTATGTTCTGCCAAACAATCGACATGGTCTTGCGCGCCACGCGGATCGCGCGGGAAATGTTGGACGGCTTGTCGTCCATCAGCACCACGTCGGCGGCCTCGATCGCGGCGTCGGAGCCCATGGCGCCCATGGCAATGCCCACATCGGCGCGCGTAAGCACAGGAGCGTCGTTGATACCGTCGCCGACAAAGGCGAGCTTGCCCTTGCCACTTTCGGCCGCGAGTAGCGCCTCAACGCGCTCGACCTTGTCGCCCGGCAGGAGCTGCGCGTGGAACTCGTCGAGACCGAGTTGCTTGGCCACAGACGCTGCAACCTCCTCGCGGTCGCCCGTGAGCATGACGGTGCGGTTGATACCGGCGGCATGCAGGTCGCGAATCGTTTGCTCCGCATCGGCCTTAACGGTGTCTGCAATCACGATGTGGCCGGCGTACACGCCGTCAACGAGCACGTGGAGGATCGTGCCGACAACCTCACAGTCCGGTGCTTCAACGCCGGCCGCGGCGAGCATTTTGGCGTTGCCAACGACGACGTACTTGCCGTCGATGGTTGCCGTCACGCCGTGGCCCGCGTCGTTGGCGGAGTCGCTCACGCGCTTGGGGTCGACCTCGCCCTGGTAGGCGTCGCGCACGGACTGCGCGATGGGGTGATCGGAGAACGACTCAGCAAGGGCTGCGACTTCGAGCAGCGACTGCTCGGTATAGCCAGCCTCGGGGTGCACCGCGACGACTGAGAACGTGCCGTTGGTGAGGGTGCCCGTTTTGTCGAAGACGATGGTGTCCACGTCGGCGAGCGTCTCGAGGTAGTTGGAGCCCTTGATGAGAACGCCCAGCTTGGACGCGCCGCCGATGCCGCCAAAGAAACTCAACGGTACGCTGATCACGAGGGCGCACGGGCAGCTGACGACCAGGAAGGTCAGGCCGCGCAGGATCCAATCGGACCAAGCGCCAGTCACCAGGCCGCCGCCAAGCGCGAGCACCGCGGCAGCGCCAGTGACGGCGGGGGTGTAGACGCGGGCAAAGCGCGTGATGAAGTTCTCGGTGCGCGCCTTCTTTTCGCTGGCATTCTCCACGAGCTCCAGAACACGCGCGACGGTTGACTCGCCAAAGGGCTTGGTGGTGCGCACGTGGATGAGGCCCGTCATGTTGATGCAACCGCTGATGATATCGTCGCCGGTCTTGGCCGGGCGGGGGACCGACTCGCCCGTGAGTGCGGCGGTGTCGAGCTGGGTTTCGCCCTCGACGATGACGCCGTCGATAGGCACGCGCTCGCCGGGCTTGACCACGATCACGGTGCCGACGGCGATGTCATCGGGAAAGACCTGTTCGAGTGTGCCGTCGGCTTGCTCGACGTTAGCGTAGTCGGGCGCGATGTCCATCATGGCACTGATCGACTTGCGGCTCTTGCCCACGGCGTATGCCTGGAACAACTCGCCGACCTGGTAGAACAGCATGACAGCGGCGCCTTCGGCCATGTGCGGGTCGGTGTCGGGGAAGAGCACCATGGCAAACGCGCCGATGGTCGCGACGGCCATGAGGAAGCTCTCGTCGAAGGCCTTGCCGCGGCGGATGTTATTGAATGCCTTTTGCAGTACGTCGTAGCCGGCAATCAAAAACGGCACGAGGAACAGCACAAAGCTGGCGTAGATGTTGCCGGGCTCCCCAAATGCGATAGCGAGGGCGCCGAGCTCGTCGAGGGCATAAACAACGGCAAAAATGCCCAGTGCTACCAGGATGCGGTTGCGCTTATGCTCAAGGGACTCTTTCTTCTTGCGCTTCTTCTTTTTCTTCTTGGGATCGGCGGCTGCCATGATTCAAACCTCCCATTTGAGTGTATGAACACTTGCTCATATAATTTCGCGAGCAAAGGCCGCGGCAAGCGCGGCCTCGCAGGTCAACGTATGCGCGGGTTAGAGAATGATCTCGCAGTCCGGCTCGGCGTCGGCGGTGAACTCAACGACGCGGTCCAGGACCTCGTCGAACTTGGCGTCGTCGGCCTCGAGCGTCAGCTTCTGGGTCATAAAGTTGACCGAAACGGACTTGACGCCCTCGAGCTTGGCAAGTTCGTCCTGAAGCTCGCGCGCGCAGTTGGCGCAATCGATCTCGTCGAGCTTAAACTGCTTTTTCATGGTGGGTTCCTTTCCCTGTGTTAGCGGTCTGGGTGCCGGCCGCGCTGATACCGTGGGTGATTGCTATTCGCAGATATGGCTCATGCCCTGGTTAAGCATGGTGTAGACGTGATCGTCGGCGAGCGAGTAGAGAATGTTGCGGCCGTCGCGGCGGAACTTGACCAGGTGCGACTGCTTAAGCGTGCGCAGCTGGTGCGATACTGCCGACTGCGAGGTTGCGGTCGCCTCGGCGATGTCGGCCACGCAGAGCTCGCGGCCCATGAGGGCATAGAGGATCTTGATGCGTGTGGTGTCGCTGAAGACCTTGAACAGGTCGGCCAGGTCGTACAACAGCTCCTCGTCGGGAAGGTCCTCGGGCGAGCAGGTGGTGGGAATCACGGGCTCGGTGGCCTCGATGTCGGGTTTCGTTTCATCAACGCGGATGCTCATTGCAATATCCTTTCATATGAACATGCGCTCATATAACTTGCTTCCGATTATATGAGCGCATGTTCATATGTCAATACAATTTACGTTAATTTCGATGACTGCTTGCCGCCTCTGCGATTTTCTGCGGGTTGGGAGACATCGACGCAATGCTCGCCAACATATTTCGAGATGTTCGGCCAGCATGCTAAGAAAGCCACCTTGAGAAGCATTAGAACTGTTCATATTTGTACTTTATCGTGTTAAATACCGCGAGAATCAGTTCTTCCTCTACGGGAGTTCCTGCAGAATCAGTTTTATCTAAAGTTATATTGAGCATTGCTGCAGCCAATCTGGCACATCGGTGGCCGAATAAGTCGAAAAATGTAGGTGGACATCCGCAGAGATCGCCTTTAGAAGAGCGAATTCTCAATTAGATCAATAATCGTGTCGTCTTCCGTGCGGTTTTCATCGATTTTTGCGAACATGTCGCATTCCCAAGGCCCATTGATTTCCTCAGCAAGGGCCCCGACGTGTTGCATGTCGTCGGGTTCTGGCACATCGTTGATGCTCGGGTCATCAGCTTGCGGATATTGGCTTGCAATTTCGCGCTTGGCGGCCTCTTCTTCTTTGAGTGTCTCCAGGACGCGGCGACCGTATTCGAAGTAGCGCCGCAAGACAAATTGACGAAGAGTTTCTTGCAGGATGGCGAAGTTATCCGGGAGTCGACCGGGCCATATCTTCTCGCGAATGCGAATCGCTTCCATGACCCGCCTAAAAGCGGACTGCTTGAAAAACGAATGACGACTAACTGTGATAACGGCATATCCCATGTTTCGCAGCGTGTTTCGGCGTTCCTCGTCAATTGATTGCTGTTCGGGCTCGTCGTGGTAAAAGCCGTTGTATTCGATATCGGTCATCGAATTTTCGAGCAGCGCGTCGAGGTAGAAAACCGTCCGTCGCGTTAGGGCGGCGTATCTTTTGGGGACTGGGATCGGATAGTCCGTTTTGATAGCGCGTATGGCTAAGCCACCCATTGACTTGGGCATTGTCAGCATCATGACAAACGCCGTTTCGAGTGGGGAGCGACAGCCTTCGCGTACATAAGAAAGTGCCTTAAGTGCTTTATTAGATCCACGATACCCCGATGCCTCTGAAAAGAAGGCTCTGAGCTCTTCAACGCTGGTTAGGGCTGGGCGCTCGCGATATTGAGTTTCGTCGGACGTTCCAAGCGCGTAGGAGCCGCAGATTTCAAAGTAATACTCAACGAGCTCCGAAAGGTTGAGGTCGGCTGCTGCTTCTAACGCGCACAGCTTGATATCGACGATGTAGACGTTCGGCTCGAGTTCTAGGTAGCTTTCTGCATCAAACGTATAGCGCGTGCAGTGGCAGATGCAGCCCTTGCGGTGCCTTTTGGCATTATTGGAAAACGTCAGCACATGGATGCTTTCAGAATCGACATTCTTTCTGTTGAGCCATGCTCGCGCCGCTTCCAGGTTGGACGTGGTCGGCGCAGACACCTTGATCTTTTCCATAGATATGGGATCGGTCGCGTGGCTTGCGAGCGAGTTGACTGTTTGGTATACAGCGCGTGCCGTGGTATGTGACAGAACGATTCCCATACGCGCATGATGGCATAGCGGACGCCATATACGCTCGAAACTTCGGGCAACGGTATTGGGGCGCGGCTTATCTTCTGCGAACGGTGGGTTTTTGAGCTGTCGTATTGAGGGGGGGCAGCTTCGGCTGGGGAGGTTTCTGTCGGCTGCCCCATTTTGGTGAACTTTAGTTGCGGATTCGTAGCTTCTAAGCGTTTTTGCCGACCGCTCAGATGCCTCACCAACATAATTTGAGTTATTCGGCCTTATCCTATACGAATGGTGCGATCGCAACGTCCTATTCGAATTGATTCAGGTAGATTTATAGGGCTTGGTTGCGAAATTGGGGCGACTATAGCGCTTGATTGCGGTTCAAGGGGCCTTGACTAGTGGTTCAGCTGGCCGAACAACTCGAAAAATGTAGGTGGGCCAACCTGCCGACTATGTGAAGCACGCGTATTTGCTCGTTTTGATGAAAACTAGGGTGCAGCCATAAGGCTGCGCCCTAGTTTACTGCGTGCCGGTGTGCCCAGACGGATTGCGCTGTGCCTGGCAGGCGCTCCCGCAGATGGATCGGTTATTTCGCGAATAGGTTCTTGAGGTTGAACTCGGCTTGGACGGTGCGGAGCATGAGGTCGGTGTCGTCCAAGCCCAGGTGCTGCTCGTTGGCGTCGGCGGCGAGGGTTCCACGGCGGCGCGCCCAGTTCTCGAGCGCGGCTGGGGCGGACTCGCGGGGGAGCGAGCGCACGTCGGCGTCCAGGCTGCGGCAGATCTGGCGCGAGTCGATGACGATGATCTTGCCGGCGCGGCGTGCCTCGGCGTAGCCGTCCAGGTGGATCTTGAACCAGCTGTCCTCAAAGGCGGCGTTGTGTGCCATGTACGGGTACTTCTTCATAAGCTTGAGCAGCTGCTTTTGCAGCTCTTTGTTCTCGCGGAACGGCTTTTTGCCGTCGATGTCGTCCCAGGTGATGTGGTGGATATTCGACAACGGCACATCCTCGCCGCGGTAGATGTCGGGCAGGCCGCAGTAGTGTGCCTCGGCGTCATGCGGGACGGCGTCGCTGGTGAGCTCCATGATCTCCCAGCCCACGTTGATGATATAGCCGCGCTCGGGTGCACGGCCGGTGGTCTCGATGTCGATACCGAGCACGGTGCCCTGGATGGGCTTGCGGGCGTAGGCCACGCCGAGCGCGTCGCGGTCGCCGCGGATTTCGCGCATAACGGACGCGGCGGTGCGCTTTTGCATCTTGCCGATGGCGGCGCAGGTGTCGGCATCGGACAGGCCGCGCGAGAGCGTCGCGGGCGTCACGTTGCGCAGACGCGCCTCGCCAATCTGGTCGCACAGGTCGCGGTTGCGGTCGGCCAGGTCGCGCACGGTGGCAAAGTCGAAGCCGGGGTCGCCCTCGGCGGTAAAGTACTCGGTCTCGAGCACCTTGAGGGCCTCCTCGCCCTTCTGGCGCTCGGACTCCATGGCGCCGTGGTCGCCGTAGATAAACATGGGGATAAACGGCTGGCGCTCGTATTCGAGTGCTTGCGATACGTTCATATACTACTCCTTGGACGGGCCGCGTTGTGCGGCTCGAGGTTACTGAGTTATGGCGAGATGATAGTTTACCATAGGCAACTATTGGCACCGCGCCCGGGACAACTACAATACCCTAGTTGACCGCTAGGACTTTTACAATGCTGCCGAAAGACACGAAAGGTTCCATCCGTCATGGATTTACTGATTGATATTCTGCTCGACGCCGGCAAGGACACGCTGTCGCTGGTGCCGTTTTTGTTGGTGACGTATCTTGCTCTCGAGACACTTGAGCACGTTGCGGGCGACCGCGTCAACGGCGCTATCAAGCGCGCCGGCGCTGCGGGTCCCGTGGTTGGCTCGCTGCTGGGCATGGTGCCGCAGTGCGGATTTTCGGCCATGGCAGCAACGCTGTACGCCGGCCGTGTCGTGACCTTGGGCACGTTGGTGGCGGTGTTCCTTTCGACCTCCGATGAGATGCTGCCGCTGTTGCTTGCCGAGCAGGTTCCCGTGCAGACTATGGCGATGCTTTTGGCTTCGAAAGCGCTGATCGCACTGGTCACGGGTTTTATCGTGGACGCTGTCATTCGCGGCCTGCGCCGTAACGCCCGCGCGCACGCGGCGATTCGCCGTACCGTGCTGGGAACCGCGGCCAACCCGGCCCACGTGAACTGCGCGCACGACGACCACAGCGGCGGTGACATCATCGACGAGGTGGCCGAGGCAGGCGTGAGCGCCGACCACATCCACGAGCTGTGCGAGCGCGACCATTGCGGTTGCGATGAAGACGAGGACGAGGACGAGCACGGCCATGGGCACGGCCACGACCACGGTCATGAGGGCGAGCATGAACACCATCATGACCACGGTCACTCCCACTCCCATGAAGGCACGCCCGTCCTGTCGATTATCCGCAGCGCCATCTCGCATACCGTGCAGGTATCGGTATTCATTTTCCTGGTGACGCTGATTCTGGTCGCCGTGCTCGAGACCTTTGGCGAGTCCGCAATCGAGCAGTTCCTGCGTGGCAACGAGACGCTCGCCGTCCTGGGTTCGGCGCTTGTCGGCCTGATCCCCAACTGCTCGGCGAGCGTGGTCATTACGCAGCTGTACCTGGAGGGCGCACTGCAACTGGCACCGATGCTCGCCGGCACGCTCATTTCCGCCGGCGTGGGCTACCTGGTCCTGTTCCGCACCAACCGCAGCGCTCGCGAAAACGCCGTGTTCCTGGTCATGATGTACGTTATCGGCGCTGGCTGGGGCCTCATCCTCTCCGCCGTTGGCCTCTAAGTGGGCCTAGAAAATGGGCTTCAAATAGCCATGCTCAGCGCCTGCGCAATGCGGCGACGCATGGCATTTTGAAGCCCGTTTTTTGTTGAGCCATGGATTCCGAGCGCTCACACCGCTCAAAACAAAAAGGTAGATTTCCGGACATGTCCCAAAAATCTACCTTGGTTAGCGCAGCAGCTCGGTGAGGTTGCGTTTAAAGCGGGCGCGGTCTTCGCTGGTAAATGCCGCCGGCCCGCGAGTGCGTCCGCCGGCGCGGCGCACCTTCTTTTCCTCGTGGCGAATAAACAGCTGCATGTCGATGGTTGCTTTGTCGTAGACGCGCCCGCGCACACCGATAGCGGCGGCATCGCGCCCGAGCACCATGCTCGCCAAGCCAATGTCCTGCGTCACGACCACGTCGCTCGCCTGCAGGCGTTCGACAATGGCAAAGTCGGCGCTGTCGGCGCCCACGCTCACGTCGAGCGTCGTGACCCAAAAGCCGCGTCGCGCGTGCTCGGTATCGCGCGGGTCGTCGCGGCGAATGTGCCGTTCCAGGTTTTGCGTGCTGTTGCCGGCGATAACAACGGCGACGCCCGCCCGCCGCGCGCAGTCAATCGACTCGCGCGTGACCGGGCAGGCGTCGGCATCAATAAAGAGCGTTCGCGGCATCTAGTGCACCAGTTTGCCAAATTGAATAGCGCGAACAATCAGCGTTACGCCAAACACCAGCAGCGCGGCGCCGCTAAAGATGACGAGCATCTTGGCCGACCACAGCGGATAGATAAACACGAACATGCCGGCGATGATGGAAAGTGCGCCGCTCAGGATGGCGAGGGCGCGGTTGGACGAAAGCTCGGACTCCAGAATGGACATGACACCTTCGACAATCCAGCCAAAGCCGGCCACGATAACCACCATCGTGGTGAGCGTCGCGGTCGAGAAGGCCTGGTTGCGCAGGATTATGACGCCGCCCAAGATAATGAGTAGGTTGGAGATGATGCTCGTCACGCGCCAGCCGGTGGGCAGCAGCGGCTCAAAAATGGCAGTGAACAGTCTGATGGCAGCAGTGATTACAAAGTAAAAACCCAGGACGGTCGTCAAAAAGACGAGGGACTTGGCGGGTGCAAAAAGCAGCGCGATGCCAGCAATGAGTGCTAAGACGCCCGTGATGGCGTAGATCCAGCGTACGGCCTTGACGGCTTTGCCCGCCATGCTTTTCTCGTCAAATCCAAACTGGCTCGATTTTTGGTCATCGTTCTTAAAGATGCCCATAATGTCTCCTTTCCGTGCGGCGTAAGCCTTGATCGTTACAACCAGTATCCCCTAAGGGCGCTGACGTATGGGTCGGGGAGGGCGAAACGTAACCCAAAGGCCCCGAATTGTTTCCGTTGTTCCCCACGTCGCGATTTTCTATTCAACAGGTGTAGAACATTGCAGCCCTGTTCGTTATTGCCTACGTTTTAGGTTAGATTTTCCTAAGGACAATTGGCTTGTATTGGGGGTCCCTATGAACGAAGCAGTTCCCGAGGCACCGTCGAGTGTCGAATCGATGGCAAAGCAAGGTTGCGAAAAGCTCGGTCTGGAAGCGTTTGATGCGTTGGTCCGTCGTGCCCGTACGTGCCGCCGTTTTGACGAGTCTATGCGCGTGCCGCGCGAGTTTTTGCTTGAGCTGGCGGAGCTGGCGCACCTGACCCCGTGTGGTGCCAATGCTCAGCGTCTTCGTTTTCATGTGGTGAGCGGTGCCGAGGATTGCGTGCGTGTATTTGATGAGCTTGCATGGGCCGGCGCGTTTAAGGATTGGCCGGGTCCTGCCGAGGGCGAGCGTCCGACCGGCTATATCGCGATTCTGGCCGAGCGCGCCGTTCCGGGCAAGCCTGCCGCTCCCATTACCGAGGTCGACACGGGCATTGCCGCGCAGACGATGATGCTCGCCGCCCGCAGCGCCACGCCCGAGGTGGCAGCCTGCATGTTCAAGGCCTTTACGCCCCGCGCGATCGATGCCATGGGGCTCAATAACGACAAGTATGAGCTCAAGCTGATCATGGCGTTTGGCGTTCCGGCCGAGACACAGGTGATCGATGCGATCGATTCCAACCCCGACGGCTCCATCAATTATTGGCGCGACGAGGCGCAGATGCACCACGTACCCAAGCGTCCGCTTGCCGACGTGCTGCTGTAGTTGTGCGTCGTTGCGGTGCAATCCGGCGGCAAAATCACCACAAAGGCTCCTGTCCCCTTTGTGGTGGTACGAGGGGAGGGTGTGTGGCAGATCTGTATTTGGTGCGGCATGGGCAGACTGAGCTCAATGTGCAGAGCATTTTGCAGGGCTGGCACGATTCGCCGCTTACGGCGCGCGGGCGCGAGCAGGCGCTGACGGCGCGTACGGCGTTTGCGGCGCGTGGCGTGGCCTTTGATCATGTGTATTCCTCGCCGTTGGGCCGGGCGCGGCATACGGCCGAGCTTATCGTTGGCGAGGGCCGTTCCATTGAGCTGGTCGATGACCTGCGTGAGTGGCATTTTGGCTCGCTGGAGGGCACATCAAATCGCGAGATGCCGCCGCAGCCCTGGGGCGATTATCCGGTGGCCTTTGGCGGCGAGTCGGAAGTGCAGCTTCAGTCGCGCATGGTCGCGGCGCTGTCCCGCATCATGGCCAGGCCGCAGCACGACTGCGTGCTGGCGGTTTCCCACGGCTCAGCCTGCCAGGAGTTTCTTGAGTATGTGACTGGCGGGGGAGAGCTGCCCGACAACGGTGCCGTGCTTCATTTTGGCTATTGCGATGGGGCGTTTTCGCTCTTGGGTTGGTAACGAACGAAAGGACCCCTATGAATAAAGATCTGTATCTGGTCCGTCATGGACAGACGATATTCAACCTTAAGCGTATCATTCAGGGGTGGAGTGACTCGCCGCTCACACAGCTGGGCTGCGATCAGGCGGCGCGTGCCGGCATGTTCTTGCGTGCGCGCGGCATTGAGCCCGACCACGCCTACACCTCTACGCTGCACCGCACCGAACAGACCATCGCCAACCTGTGGTCGGGCATGACGTACGAGCGCCTGGACGGTCTGCGCGAGTGGTTCTTTGGCGACTTTGAGGCCGAGCGCGTGATGCTTATGCCCGAGCGCCCGTGGCGCGATTTCTATCGCCAGTTTGGCGGTGAGGGCCAGATGCAGGTGCGCGAGCGCATGGTGACGACGCTGACCGATCTTATGCGACGCCCGGACCATTCGTGCGTGCTCGCGGTGAGCCACGGGTCGGCCATCAAGGAGTTTTTGGATTACGTGAAGGGCACGGAGGCCGACGAGCGCGAGCGCGTGCCGGGCAACTGCTCGGTGCTGCATTTCGTGTTTGACGATACGACCGATACGTTTGAACTGGTTGAGATCTTTACGCAGGAAGACTACGCGCGCGAGCTGGGGCTTGAGCCGCTCGTGGCTGCCGCGGGTCCGCAGCGCGGGTAGTTTGGGCGTGGCGGTGCGGGTCGCCGACTTACTTCTCGACGCAAAAGGGGCGGAGATGCATGTACCTGCTGCATCTCCGCCCCCTGTTTGTTGAGCTGCCGATTTTTGTGCTGGGCGGTCTGGTCTTGCTAGAACCGCGCGACCTGGTGCGTGAGCAGACCTGTCGGAACTTGCGGCGCGGCGCCGCTGACCTGCGCGGCGGGGAAGAGCACGGCAACGGTAAAGTTGAACGGCTCCTTGCCGGTGTACGTTCCGGCGGCACGGGCCTCATCGGCCAGCAGCTGCGACGCCCCGGTCAGAGCGGCGGCGTAGGCGGGGTCGTCGGTCAGTGCCGGCTCCGGTGCTTGGTCGAGCATAGCGCGGATGGCCCCGACGGCGTCCTCGCGCTTGACCTCCCACGCGCGGTGCGTAATGCCCGCGGGGTCGGTGACGGCGTAGAGCGACGCGCCCTCTTTGGCGGCGCCCAGGATGATATCCATGACGGGCGAGGCCTCGTAGGCGAGCGACACGGGGCGCGGCTGCACCTTGAGCTCGGCGATCGCGCGCGCGGCGGCGGCCACGTCGGCGCTGCCATCGCCCTTGCCGTCCGCAAGTACACTCGTCGGGCAGATCGCCACGACACCCGTCACGCGTCCCGGCTCGCCCGAGCATTCGTACACGTAATACGCCGCACCCGGGTCCTTGAGCATCAGGCCATCGGCAAGGGCTCCGCGCAGAGCATCGTTGCCGCTCAGGATGCTGCCCATTGCAGGCAGCGCCTCGAGTACGCGGTCCTGAGCCGGGCGGATGCAGGGAAACGGAAGTGCTTTCATGGGCGGTCCTAACGCACGAGTCGGTTTGTTCGCGGCTTATTATGCCCCAACTTGGCCGCTCGCGTCCCAGAGCACGTTATCGGCGAGCGCGATTAGCACCTGCTGACAACGAACGATATCGGCATGGGGCACATATTCGTTGGGCTTGTGTGCGAGCGCGAGCGACCCGGGACCGTAGCTCATGCAATTGCGGTTGCCTGTCTTGCCGGCAATGACGGCGGTGTCGGTGTAGCCGGTAAAGAAGCCGACGGTCGTGTCCGCGTCCGTCACGTCATCGGCGGCACGCTTGAGCGCTGCTAGAAGGGGAGAGTTCGGGTCGCGCTCGATGGCGGGGCGGTCGCCCGTCACGGTGTAGCTGCCATGGCAACCGGGAACGGCGGCTTCGGCGACGGCGATGGCCTGCTCTACCATGCGCGTCGCGGCGGCCGTATCGGTCGGCGGGGTCAGACGCATGTCGACCCAGACTTTGGCGCGGTCGGGCACGACATAGGGGCGATATCCGCCCTCGATTTGGCCAAACGTGATGGTCGAGGACCCCAGTTCATCGTGCGCGGGCAGCGCCACAAACACGCGACGGAGCGAACACACGACCTCGGCCATGGCGGCGACGGCATCCGCGCCCTTCCACGGCTGGCTCGCATGCGCCGTTACGCCAGCCATTTCAATCTCGAACCACGTGCGCCCCTTGTGCGCCACCTGAATCTGTCCGTCGGTGGGTTCGGTGTCCAGCACCCATTCACGCGAGCCGACCCAGCCGGCATCGATCGCGGCCTCTGAGCCGCGCATAAAGTCTTCCTCGTCGACCGAGCAGATGAGCGAAAAGCCGCGGCGGGGCAACGCGCCATCCGCCGCCACGCGCTCGAGCGTATGGATCAGTGCGGCAATAGCGCAGGCCAGGCCACCCTTCATATCGCAGGCACCGCGGCCATAGAGTTTATCGTCGCGCACAACCGCCCCAAGCGGTGCGATGTCTGCGTCCCAGCCATCGCCCAAGGTGACGGTATCCATGTGGCAGATATAGATCAGTCGCGGCTCGTCGCTTTGGCCCGGCACGGTGACTTTAAGGTTGCGGCGCCCGGGCAGCACTTCGAGCTCCTCAATCTGCACGGCATCGAGCGCAGAACTATCAAGTTGTGCCAGCTGCTGCTCAATGAGCCTCTTAATGAAGCGCTCAATTTCATCCTCATACGCGCCCGGGTCTGAGCTGTCGATCCGCACAAGCTCCTGCGCAAGCCGCCAGGCAAAGTCCTCATCAACCATATGCAACCTCACAATCAGTTTGCTTTCCAAGCCGATTGTAAGCCTCCTGAGAGATCCGCGACGTGGGCGTGGCAGTATTTACCGTTCGCAGGCCGAGCCAGCGCGTTTGCCGTCCGAGCGGGTTTACAAGCGACGCAGCGGGTACGTACCCTTCATGGACGACATGCTGTGCGACATATCTGCCTTTCGGTATCACCGGATACCTCCACAGGTCTTGGCAATAATGCCGGACCTGCCCGATTCTGCGGACGATCCGCGCAGGGAGCACCTATGTGAGCATCCGCTCGTCACGCATTTCCTGGGCACCCCGTTACACGTGTTGGCGCAGGGCAGCTGCGGACGTAAGGGCGATCGCATTGTCAGGCATGTTTGGAACGGGGAGAGGCCGTTTGATTCCGTGCGGCAGACGGAGTTTGGCCTCGATGTTGCGTCCCCACTCTTTACCCTGCTGACTCTGGCTTCCTCGGTCTCAAACGAGCGTCTAATCATGTGCATGTATGAGATGTGCGGCACCTTTGCCGTGTGCAAGATTGCGCCTCAGGTAAAGTCGGCACTTGAGCAGGCATATGGGAGCCGATGGAGTGACGCACGGTCGGGCTGGGAAAACGTAAAGGATGTCTCGGGGAATCCAACGGACTTGTGGAAACGACCTCCCTTGATCGAGCTCTCTGAGCTTACAGAGTTCGTCGATAAGGTCCGGGGGCTCCGCGGCGCTAAAACGTTCATACGAGCCGCGAAATGCATTACGGGGGTGGCAGCATCGCCGCTCGAGGTCCAGGCTTCGATGCTGTTTGGCCTTACGAGGTTGCGCGGCGGCGAAGGGCTGAGCCTCACCAATAACGTTGAGATTCGTATGACGCGCAGCGCCCGCCTGATTTCGGGGCTTGATAGGCGCTATGCCGATATCCTGCTGGCAAATAAGGACGGCAGTCGAGAGTGTCTGGTTGAATGCCAAGGTAAAGCCATTCACGGATCCATTGAATCCAAGATCTCGGACTCCGATCGAACGACGGCCTTGCAAGCCATGGGATATCCCGTCGTTCTGATGACCTATGGTCAGCTGGCCGACTTCGATGCCTTCCGCGTGGTGATGGAGCTCATCATGTCCTATCTCGATGTGCCGCTGAAAGACAAAACGCCGCGACAGCAGGAGCTCGAACGGCGGCTTCGTGAGGAGATTTTTATCGATTGGGCGGGAATGTAGTCGCGCGGTGGGTAAACGGTAGCGCGAGCTAGAGTTCTGGTCGCAAAAAGGCTTCAATTTTGCCTTGGAGGGACCCTAAAAATGCTATCTAGAATAAGTTGTTTCGGAAAATAGACAGTCAACTTACATTCGGCACATAGAGACCGATTTTTACCTACTAAAGTCCCTGATAAAGCTGTTTATCAAAGCGGGCGTGCTTAGCGACTGGAGCCTCACTATCGATTATCTGAAAAAACTTGTTCTGGGTATCATTTTAAAGACGTCCGGAGCAACAAAATCGCCCCCCGTTTCGTGAAAACGGGAGGGGGCGAATGGGCTTCGTGGTCTGTCTGGCAGGCTTGGCACCGGCGCTATTTAATCACGCGCACGCGATACATCGAGGGAATCTGCTTGAGCGCCTCGATGGTGCTGCTGTCCAGGTGCTCGTCGGTGTCGAACATGGTGTAGGCGTTCTCGCCAGCGGACTCGTTGGTCATACGCTGCACGTTGGCATTGTCCTTGGCCAGGATGGCCGTGATTTGGCCGATCATGTTGGGCACGTTGGCGTGCAGGCAGGCAATGCGGCTTGCGGCGCGCGCCTTGCCCATGCTGCAGGCGGGGTAGTTGACGCTGTGCGCGATGTTGCCGTTCTCCAGGTAATCCTTGAGCTCGCTGATGGCCATGTCGGCGCAGTTGGCCTCGGCCTCGCCGGTGCCGGCGCCCGAGTGCGTGGTGATAAACGTATTGGGCATCTTGACGGTCTTGGGCGTGGCAAAGTCGCAGCTAAACCAGCTGAGCTTGCCCGCGCGCAGAGCGGCGTCGACGGCGTCCTCGTCAATGATGGTTTCGCGCGCGTAGTTGATGAGCACGGCGTCGGGTGCCAGCAGGTTAATCTGCTCGGTGCTGATCATGCCGATGGTGTCGGCCTTGCTGGGCACGTGCACGGTGAGGTAGTCGCAGCCGCGGCAGAGGTCCTCGAGCGTGCCCACGCGCTGCACCTCGCGGCTCAGCACCCACGCGTGCTCGACGGAAATGAACGGATCGTAGCCGTAGACGTCCATGCCCAGGTCGACGCAGGCGTTGGCGACCTTGGAGCCCACGTTACCCAGACCGATGACGCCGATCCGCTTGCCCTTGAGCTCGCGGCCCACAAAGGCCTTCTTGGCCTTTTCGGCGTCGACCTGAATCTCGGGGTCGTCGGCGTTGTCGCGCACCCAGTTCATCGACTGCACCACGCCGCGGCTCGAGAGCACCAGCATGCCCAGGACGAGCTCCTTGACGGCGTTGCTGTTGGCGCCGGGGGAGTTAAAGACGACGACGCCCTTCTTGGCGTACTCCTCGACGGGGATGTTGTTGACGCCGGCGCCGCAGCGGGCGATGGCGCGGATGCCCTCGGGCAGCTCGTAGCCGTGCAGGTCGGTCGAGCGCATCAGGATGGCGTCGGCCTCCTCGGCGGTGCCTACAAACTCGTAGCCCTTGCCAAACTCGACTTTGCCGTCTTTAGTGATGTCGTCGATGGTCTTAATCTTGCGCATGAGAAACTCCTTAGCAGGTTTTTATCTAAGCAGGGTGGTCTGAGGTGGCTGGTCGGCCCGCGTGTTGCGGGCTAGTTAGATCGCGGACTCAAACTATGCTGCGCGTCGAAGTCTTTCATGTACGTGGCCAGCGCCTGCACGTCCTCCATGGTGACGGCGTTGTACACGCTGGCGCGCATGCCGCCGACGAGGCGATGACCCTTGACGTTTTGAATCTGGTGCTCGGCCGCGCCTGCGACAAAGGCGGCGTCGAGCTCGGCGTCGCCGGTGCGGAAGGTGACGTTGGCGATGGAGCGGCTGCCCTGCTGCGTGGTGCCATGGAACAGCTCGCTGTGCTCGAGCAGGTCATAGAGCAGGTTGGCCTTGGCCCAGTTGCGCTCGGCCATGGCGGCAAGTCCGCCGGTTTGCTCAACCCAACGGAACACCTTGCCGCACACGTAGATGCCAAAGGTGTTGGGCGTGTTGAGCATGGAACCCTTGGCGGCCTGGGTCTTAAGGTCCAGGTACTGCGGCGTCTGCGCAAAGGCGGGGCCATCTGCGATGAGATCGTCGCGCACGATGACCACGGTCACGCCCGCGGCGCCGGCGTTTTTCTGCGCGCCGGCGTAAATGAGCCCGTAGCGCTCGACGTCGAGCGGCTGCGACAGAAAGCAGCTCGAGACATCGGCGACCAGCGGCACGTCGCCGCAATCGGGCAGCTCGTGGTACATGGTGCCAAAGATGGTGTTGTTCTGGCAGATGTAGACGTAGTCGAGCCCGTCGCCCGCGGCCTCGGCGGCAATGCGCGCGTTGATGTCGGCCATGTCGGGAATGCGGTCGAAATTGGTGTCCTCCGAGCTCGCGAGCAGCACGGCCTCGCCGTACTTGGTGGCCTCCTTGTACGCCTTGTTGGCAAAGTTGCCGGTCACGACGTAGCCGGCGCGGCCGCGGCGCATGAGGTTCATGGGGATGCCCGCAAACTGTAGCGTGGCGCCGCCCTGCAAAAACAGGACGCGGTAGTTGTCCGGGATGCTCAGCAGGCGGCGTAGGGTTGCCTCGGCGTCGTCGATGATCTGCTGGTACATGCTAGATCGATGGCTCATCTCGAGCACGGACATGCCGCAACCGCGGTAGTCCATCATCTCGTCGGCGATCTCGGCGAGCACGCTTGTGGGCAGTGCGGCCGGGCCAGCTGAGAAGTTGTGCACACGTGCCATCTTCTAGTTCCCCCTCGTAGTCGTTTGAACGTTCGGGATACTTTAGCACAGTGGAGCGCCAGGCGCGACCGCATCACGGTAAAACTCGACTGCGCCGCTATGATTTACAGGATGGTTACATGGGGGAGGGGTGACCTTACCTGATGGCTCGCATCCGATCTGCCTCTGCCTTTGCTTGTTTCCAGGGTCGAATGCGGCCGTTTACGAGGCTATCGTAGCCACGCGTGATGGCGCACTGGATGCGATCTTCGCGTTCCCGTATAGAGGCAGCGCGGCGCTGCGCCAGTTGTCTTTGGCTCCATATTTACCTCAAGGTTTCAGAGGCTTTGTTGCGCAATAAATTTGACTTCGATCCGTTTGCCGCGCAGCCAAAGCGCCCCACCTCTCATTTGTTGCCGTCTGTGGGAGCGTGTCCCTCGTTTATCCTCTCTAGACCTCACGACCCGGTACTTAAACGGTATGATTGAAAGGCATGTTTGCATCGACCCGATGCGAATAAAAAGGCCCGAACCCTTGGAGTGTGTCCTGTGGATAACACCGACAAAATATCGCTGGGAGGCGTGCTCACGCGCGAGCAGTTTTTGCTGTCCGAGATGCGCATCGTCGCCGCGCTGCGCTTGGACGGTGTGAGCGATGACGACATCATCGCACGCGTTAAGCACGACAACCTGTTTCAGTATCCCACCGAGCGCATGCTGGCCAATCGCGCCAGCGTGTGCCTGCGCCGCTTTGATGCCGTGGCGCTCGACGAGGCGCAGTGCACTGCCCGCGGTATCGACAAAGATGCTGCCGACCAAGCGGTCATGCGCATTATGGACCTGATCGCCAACGGCATGCCCGATCAGGCGGCCCAGGCAAACCTGTTTGCCATGATGTGTCGCTACACCATGGTTCGCGAGCTCATCCAGGTGGAGATCGGTGAGCGTATGGCCAGCTTCGACTACACCTTTACCGACGTTGACCTCAACGCGTTTGTCACCCGTTTTCAGGTTGAGCATGCCGAGGCCGCCAAATGGTCAGACGCCACGCTGGGCCGTATAAAAAGCACCCTGCGCCAGATCTTGCGTGGCGCCGGTTTTAAGGCATCGCAGCGCACCGACGCGCTCCAACCCCTGCTGCTCGACCCCGATGTAGAACAGGCCATCCGCGACCTCGGCGACATGGACGCTCTGGCCGCGCTCACCGGGCAGGTGATGTAGCCCATGACAATAAACCAGCCGCACATTCGCCCGCGCAACCGCGCCGAGCGCATCCATGAGGACTTTGACCATCGCCGCGAAGCGCTGCGCGAGCGTCTGCAAGACCAGGACTTCTTGGCCAATAAGGGCATTGGCAACGAGATCGGCTTCTACACGTTTTGCTACGATCCTTCGCTGGAGTTTGAGTGCCGCGCCTACGTGGACGAGCTCATGGCAGATGCCCAGTCCGGCAAGCTGCCGTGCAATTTGCAGGTCTTTAACCTGTACGACGTGATGCTCGATATCTGCGAGCAGCGCCGCATCCTTCGTGCGATACCCCGGCGTGAAGCAAAGGTTGGCTCGGAGGCCCAGATCAAAGAGCTCCAGAAGCCCTGCAGCTCCAAGAGCTTTGCCCAATACCTCCTGGAGCATACCCAGCCTCACCAGCCTGGAGACGTGATCTTGCTCACTGGCGTGGGCGAGGTCTTTCCGCTACTGCGCGTGCACAACCTGCTCAACGACATGCTTGCCGATTTTGGCACCGTGCCCGTTGTCGTCATGTATCCCGGCAGCTTTGACGGCCGCCAGCTCAAGTTGTTCAACAAAGAGAACGCCAGCAACTACTACCGCGCGTTCGATATCTCTTAGGAGCGACAGATGATCATCCAAGACCTGTTTTCCAAGGACATCAACCGTTCCATCAACGGTGTCGTCAAGGTACAAGACGCCAGCGACGAATCGGTGCGCCAGGAGCTCGACGAGTACGTGGTGACGCGCGAGCTGCAGGGTCATTTTGCGCACTTCTTCGAGGCGTACGATAAGGCGCTCGACGTTCCCACCGACAACATGGGCGTGTGGATTAGCGGCTTCTTTGGCTCCGGTAAATCGCACTTCCTCAAGATGCTCTCGTATCTGCTGCAAAACGACGAGATTGCCGGCAAGCGCGCCGTCGATTACTTTGATGGCAAGATTTCCGACCCCATCGTAGCCGCCAGGGTTCGTCGTTGCTGCGAGGTTCCCACCGAGGCGATCCTGTTTAACATCGACAGCAAGGGCGGCCAGTGGAAAGAGGGCGACACCTCGCGTACGGCCCTGCTGCGCGCCTTTGAGCGCGTGTTCTTTGAGCACCTGGGCTTTTTTGGCGAGGATCTAAAGCTCGCACGCCTGGAGCAGCATATCGACAGCAAGGGCAAGACACAGGAGTTCCGCGCTGCCTACGAGCGCATTGGCGGTGGCAACTGGCTCGAGGACCGCGAGAGCTATAGCTACTTTGAGGACGACATCGTCGAGGCCCTGCAAGAGGTGCTGGGCATGAGCGAGCAGGCCGCGCGCCACTGGTTCGACGGTACCGAGGATGACGCCATCGCTGCCGACACCTTTGCCAAGATGGTCAAGCAGTATGCCGACAAGCGCGCCGAGGAGTGCGGCGGCGAGTTCCGCCTACTGTTCATGGCCGACGAGGTGGGTCAGTTTATTGGCTCCGATGCCGACATGAGCACGAGCCTTATGCTGTCGCTGCAGACGCTTGTCGAGGAGCTGGGCAGCCGCTGCGGTGGCCGCGTGTGGGTCATGGTGACCAGCCAGGAGGCTATCGACGAGGTCGCCATGATCGTGGGCGACGACTTCTCCAAGATTCAGGGCCGCTTTAACACGCGCCTTTCGCTCTCCAGCTCCAGCGTGGACGAGGTTATCCAGCGCCGCGTGCTGCAAAAGAACGATGCCGCCTCGGCAAAGCTCCAGCAGGACTATGAGTCCCAGAGCACCGTGCTCAAAAACGTGTTCTCCTTTGACGGTTCGCGCAGCGACCTTATTGGCTATGCCAGCCGCAAGGACTTTACGGATAGCTACCCGTTTGTGAACTATCAGTTTAAGGTGCTGCCCGACGTTATGACCGAGGTACGCAAGCACGGCGTTAAGGCCAAGCACATGTCCACGGGCGAGCGCTCCATGCTCTCCGCCTTCCAGGAATCGGCCCAGGCCATCCAAGACCAAGAGGTGGGTACCCTGGTGCCGTTCTGGCGCTTTTTCGATACCATCGCCAAGGACCTGGAGCACGGCGTAATCCAGGTGGTCACGTGTGCCGAGCGTGCGGCCGAGGATGGCCATGGCCTTAAGGCCGAGGACGTTAAGGTCTTAAAGCTGCTGTATCTGATCCGCTATATCGACTACATCAAGTCCAACGTCGAGAACATCTCCATCCTTATGGTCGACGGCATGGACGTGGACAAGGCTGCCCTTAAGGACCGCGTTAAGGAGTCGCTCGACCGCCTGGTGCGCGAGAACTACGTGGCGCGTCAGGGCGATGCGTACAACTTCCTTACCGACGAGGAGCAGGATATCTCGCGCGCCATTAGCGAGACGCCGGTGGATGCTGCCCTGATTATCGAGGGCATTAAAAAGTCGCTCTTTAGCGGTATCTATACGGCTACCAAGTTGCGCGTGGGCGCCAACGACTTTCCCTTCGACCGCTATGTAGACGATTCTGCCTATGGTGTGGCCCAGGGTGGCATGAAGCTCAATGTAGTCACGGTGGCAGATGATCTCTCGCGCGCCGACGACGCCGAGCTCGCCGTCAAGTCGGCCAATATCGCGCTGGTGGTGCTGGCAGACGACATCGACTACTTTGACGACCTGCAGAATGTGGCTAAGATCCGCAAGTATCGCAAGACCATCAACACCGAGGCCCTGGCGCCTTCGACCCAGCAGATTATCCAGGCAAAGATGAAAGAGGCTACTTACGTTGAGCGCGAGGCAGCCAAACTGCTGGAGGAGGCCGTGCTGCATGCCCGTATGGCTGTGAACGGTTCCATGGTCACGGTTCGCGCCACCAAGCCCGCCGATGTTTTTGACCAGGCCCTGTCAAAGCTGACGGATGCCATCTTTACCAAGGCCGACTACATCGCCGACCCCGCCAAGGCCGACGAGGACATTCGCGCCACGCTGCGCGGTGCCAACCAGATGGCGCTCGACGGCCAGAGCTCCCAGAACGCTCGCGCCGAGAAGGAGGTCGCGGACTTTTTGCATGCCCAGACGCGCCTGTCGCTGAATACGACCATGGGTGACCTGCAGCGTAAGTTCCAGGGTGCTCCCTATGGCTGGCGCGAAATCGACATTGCCAACGTGGTGGCGCAGTTGGTGGTTTCGCAGCGCGCGACCATTACGGCTGCCGGCGCCAATGTTGCCCCTGCCGATTCGCGTATGGTTGCCTTCCTGCGCAAGGACGCCGACAAGGCCCAGGTGCGCGAGCGCGTTAAGATGAGCGATGAGCTCATTAAGAAGGTCAACAGGGTGCTGCGCGAGACCTTCGGTGCGAATCGTGACATTTCCAACGAGAACGAGCTTACCGCCACGGTGGTCGATACGCTTACGGGCTATAAGAGCGAGTGCGTGGAACTCACGAACAACAACTTTACGGGCTTGGCCCCGGCCTATCCGTATCCGGGCCTAAAGGTGCTGGAGGACGGCATTAAGCTGACCACGCGCCTGCTGGACAACCAGAACGACGCTCAGACGCTGTTCAACGCCTTTGTAAAGGCGCAGGACGATCTGGACGACTGGAAAGAGGACTACGACCAGGTCGTGTTCTTCTTTGAGAGCCAAAAGCCCGTCTTTGATAAGGCCGTTGAGTTTATGGGCCTTATGAAGGACGAGGGCTTCTACATGGACTCTAACGCCCAAGCGGTCGAGGCCAACAAGCGCATTGAGCAGATTCTGAAGAACCCGCGTCCATACCGCGAGGTCCGCGAGCTCCACGAGCTGATGGAGCCGGTCATGGTGGCTCACAAGCAGATGGTCGATGCCAAACGCAAGGAAATGCTCGATAACATCGCTGCGCAGATGGCCAAGGTACACGAATATGCCCAGAGCCAGGACGGCTATGCCAAGCTTGCCGAGCGCGCTATCGAGAACGCCGGCCGCATGGCTAACTCGTTTGAGAGCCGCGCTCAAGCAGCAGCTGATTGAGTATTGCGACCGTGCGTGCGAGAAGATTGATACCGCCATCGATGAGGAGAAGGCCCGCCAGCAGCGCGAGAGCCGCCGCGTAGAAGTCACGCCCAACGGCGAGATCGTTACCACGATCAAGGACAACGACAAGGACGCCCCGACGACCGTAAAGCCTGCGCCCGCGCCCAGGATTAAAAAGCTGCGCCTGGCCGACCTGGGTGAGCGCAAAAAGCTGGAGAGCGAAAGCGACATCGACGCCTATCTTGCCCAGCTCCGCGTGCGCTTGCTTGCCGAGCTGCAGGGCAACGACGCCATCCGCCTGAGCTAACCAAGAACCACCGGGGAAGGGCAGACCGCCATGAACGATACCGCCATCAAGAACTACTGCATCTGGGCCCGCAACGAGCTCATCGCCGGCGTCGAGGCCCGCATGAGGCTCTACGGCGTGACCGAGGGCGCCGAGCCCGCCGGCGCCACGGCGGTGGGCGGGCGCGCCCTGTCCCCGGAGGAGACCGGGTGGCGCGACGCCCTGCTGCGCGCCGGCGCCGAGGAGGGCTTCGCCCGCCTGCGCGACCGCGCCGCCTACACCTGGTTCAACCGCATCGCCGCCGTGCGCTACATGGAGGTCCACGACTTCCTGCCCTCCCGCGTGCGCATGTTCACCCGCCCCGCGGCGGACGGCTCCTGGGAGCTGGGCAGCCAGGCCGCGGACGAGGCGCTCGACGTGGAGATCGAGGGCGCCGACCCGGTGCGCGTCGCCGAGCTCAAGCAGGCCGGCGAGGACGGGCCGCTGTTCCGCTACCTGTTCCTGGCCCAGTGCGCCGAGCTCTCAGGGTGCCTGCCCGGCGTGTTCCAGCCCGTGGACGCCTGCATGGCGCTGCTGCTGCCGGCCAACCTCATGGACCCCGACGGCGTCGTCGGACGCATGGTGGGCGACATTCCTGAGGAGGACTGGCGGAACGTCCAGATCCTGGGCTGGATGTACCAGTACTACAACTCCGAGGTCAAGGACGCCTTCTTCGCCTCCAAGGCCAAGGAGACGCCGGACACCATAGGCCCGGCCACCCAGCTGTTCACGCCCGACTGGATCGTGCGCTACATGGTGCAGAACTCGCTGGGGCGCCTGTGGATGCTCAACAACCCCGCGAGCCCCCTGCGCGGCGAGATGGAGTACTACGTCGAGCCCGACTCCGGGCACGAGGACTTCATCAGGATCGCCGGTCCCGAGGACATCTCCCTGTGCGACCCGGCCTGCGGCTCGGGCCACATCCTGGTCTACGCCTTCGAGCTGCTTTCCAAGATGTACCTGGAGCGCGGCTACCGCGAGCGCGAGATCCCCGGGCTCGTCCTGTCCAAGAACCTGCACGGCATGGAGATCGACCCCCGCGCCGCCCAGATCGCGCGCCTGGCGCTGGCCATGTGCGCCCGCGGGCTGGACCGCCGCTTCTTCGGCCGCGGCGTGCGGGCCGACATCGCCGTGCTCGCGCCGGTCGCGCTGGGGGAGGGCGATATCCCGCAGGGCAGCGCACTCGAGAAGAAGAAGGACCTCCTCGACGCCCTGGCGCACCTGGACGAGGTTGGCTCGCTGCTCGCCCCGGGCGAGGGCGACCTCGCCGCGATCCGAGACGCGATGGCGCTGGCCGGCGACGGCGGCCTGTTCGGCAGCAGCTCCAAGGAGAGGCTCCAGCGCGCCCTTTCCACCTGCGAGACCCTGGCCCGCCGTCACGACTGCGTGGTGGCCAACCCGCCCTACATGGGAAGCTCCAGCTTCGGCCCCTTCATGTCCAGGTGGGTCAAGAAGAACTACCCCGACGTCAAGAGCGACCTGTGCACGTGCTTCATCGAGCGCGGGTTCAACCTGGCGAAGGACCGCGGCTACGCGGCCATGATCACCATGCAGAGCTGGATGTTCCTGGGCAGCTTCGAGAAGATGCGCTCCTCGCTCATCGGGAGCAAGTCGATCCTGTCCATGCTGCACCTGGGGCCCCGCGCGTTCGACGCCATCGGCGGCGAGGTCGTCAACGTAACTGCTGATGTCGTCTACAACGGCCGCGCGGCATGCGAGGGCGCCTACGTGCGCCTCGTCGACATCAACGGCAGCGAGGCCAAGCGCCAGAAGGCCCTCGAGGCGATCGGCAACTCCGACTGCGGCTGGTTCTACCGCCGCGACGCCGAGACCTTCAAGCAGGTCCCCGGCACCCCCATAGCCTACTGGGCCAGCGACGCTTTACTTAAGGTCTTTACGAATGGCGTCAATCTCAGATCGCTTGCTCCTGTAAAAAAGGGGCTTGGTTCAGGTGACAAAAACGCCTTTATTCGTTGTTGGTGGGAAGTCTCTTCTTCTAGCTTCTCGATGCGGGATGCTGGTGGTTGGACAAGCGGTCTCACTAGAAATAAATGGTATCCATTAAACAAAGGTGGTAGGTATCGTAGATGGTACGGCAACGATGAATATGTTGTTAACTGGGAAAATAACGGAGAAGCGATTTGCTCGTCGCCTACTGCATATCCAAGGAGTAAAGAAATTTATTTTAAAGAATGTGTCTCTTGGTCTAACGTTGCTACGGGATTACTGTCGGCAAGATGGAAACCGGCGGGCCATATCTTTGAAGCAAGTGGTCCATCTATATTCGGAGAGAAAAGTAGCTTGCTTAGCATTATCGCCCTACTGAACTCGAGTGTTACTTCGTACATCTCTTCAGTTTTGGCTCCAGGTCTTCATTTTGAAGTTGGGCAGATTTCTCTTTTGCCGGTCATTGCTTTCGATCAAGAACTGACAGTAGGACCAACTACAGACAACCTTTTAATGTCAAAATCTGATTGGGACTCGCTTGAAACCTCTTGGGATTTCAAACGCCATCCGTTGGTGTAGGTTGTTGTATGAATAAGTCATCCATAAGGCCCTACGTGTTAAAAAGCGATCATCCGATCTTCGATGTTCCCGAAGACAAGGTTATTGCTCGCTATTTCAATTGGGATAAGACGCAGAAGTTAATTGATAATCCGGGTATCTGGTTCTCTTGTTTTGACGCAATGTCCGATGATCGTGAGGGAG
>CABUDQ010000023.1 GCA_902490365.1 uncultured Collinsella sp.
AAACCGAGCGCCCGGCCGTTTACTAATTGTTCATCGACGTTTGGCCAGATAAAACCTGCCAAAATAAACCTGTCCCTTTTTGGCAGGTTAGTTGAGGGCGGCTTGGGCTAGACGGGCTTCGGCGGCCTCTTCGGTGACGCCCAGGGCCACGGCGAATTCCTCGATGGAGCGGCGCTTGGCCTCTTTGAGTACGCGCATGTAGTAGGAGCTGGGCTTTTTATCTGCTTCCTCGGCCTGGCGGATGCGGTGCATCATCGTCTTTGCCACGCGGACCGTCTCGGGCGCGCCGAGCTTGAGCTGCTGCTTAAAGTGAGTCTCCTCAAGCGAGCTGTTGCGCTCGGTAAAGGTGTCGCACTCCAGCTCATCGTAGTGGCTCAGCAGGTGCTCTGCATCTTGCTGGGAGATAGCGGCATGCAGACGGTCGGCCTGCGCCACGGGGTACATGAGAATCGTCTGCGCATGTCCCTGTTTGGTCTCGAGCAACAACATGGGCTGCGGTGTGTCGTCCCTAAAGCCGACGACGGTGCAGACTCCTTGACCCGGATGAATGACGTGTTGACCGATTGAGAACATGCTACCTCCAACTTATACGAATTTACGTATGTTAAGAATACCACGCTGACGTGCGCAAACCATCACTTTATGCAGGAAAAGCACACAACTCCGATAGGTAAGAGTATTCGATAAATAGAACGGCTTATTCATACGTTTATGCATTTCTAGAACGTGTATAAACAGCAGGCAAACCGCCACCTTTGTACCGCCGCGCAAGAGCGGTAGTCATTTTTGTGCATATGCAATATCTATTAGCTTTACCCTGCGACAGTAGTTACCGCTTGTGATAGAGTGCTACAAACTCTGGCTTTTGCCCTACGAGTGACCAAGAGCTCGGGGGCTTTAACACAAGGAGGATCTATGCCCGAGAAGATTGAAGAGCTGGTACGCGCTGCGCTTGCTGCGGCCCAGGAGGCCGGCGACCTTTCCGCATTTGAACTTGACGATTGCGCTATCGAGCGACCGGCTGATACTTCTCATGGCGAGTGGACCTCCACCATGGCCCTGAAGTCCGCCAAGCTGGCTCACTGCGCCCCGCGCAAGATCGCCGAGGCCGTCGTCGCCCATATGCCCAAGGACCCCGCAATCGAGAAGGTCGAGATCGCCGGTCCTGGCTTCATCAACTTCTACCTCTCCGTCGCCGTCAAGAACGCCATCTTTGGCGAGGCCCGCGAGAAGGGTATGGACTTCGCTAAGTCCAACGTCGGTGGCGGCCTGAAGACTCAGGTCGAGTTCGTCTCCGCCAACCCCGTCGGCCCCATGCACATCGGTCATGGCCGCTGGGCCGCTCTGGGCGACTCCCTTTGCCGTGTGATGGACCACGCCGGTTACGACATCCAGCGTGAGTTCTACATCAACGACCACGGCTCTCAGATGAACACCTTCGGTAACTCCATCAGCACGCGCTATATGCAGCTTGCCGACATCATCGCCAAGCAGGGCGTGGATATCGACGAGGCTCACAAGCTTCTGATCGCCGACCGCGACGCCTTTGTTGCCGACGAGAGCGACGAGCATCCCGAGACCCATCCGTATCAGGACAACTTTGCCGAGACTCTGGGCAAGGACTCCTACGGCGGCGACTACATCATCGACGAGGCTGCCGAGTTCTGGCGCACCGACGGCGATAAGTGGGTCAACGCCGATCCGCAGGAGCGCATGGAGAGCTTCCGCGAGCGCGGCTACGTAAAGATGGCCGACAACATGCGCGACCTTTGCCACGCCGTTAACTGCGACTTTGATCGTTGGTTCTCCGAGCGCTCTCTGTACGTGAAGGACACCGAGGGCGAGACCGCCGGCACCTCCGCCGTCGACCGCGCTTTTGAGAAGCTCGACAAGATGGGCTACCTCTACACCAAGGACGGCGCCCTGTGGTTCCGTTCCACCGACCTGGGCGATGACAAGGACCGCGTCCTGATCAAGTCCGATGGCGAGTACACCTACTTCGCCTCCGATGTTGCCTATCACTGGGATAAGTTCCAGCGCGTCGACCACGTCATCGACATCTGGGGCGCCGACCACCACGGCTACATCGAGCGCGTCCGCTGCGTCTGCGACGCTCTTGGCTATCCCGGCAAGTTTGAGGTTCTGCTGGGCCAGCTCGTCAACCTGCTGCGCAACGGCAAGCCCGTCCGTATGTCCAAGCGCAAGGGCACCATGGTGACCTTGCAGGAGCTTGTTGACGAGGTCGGTTCCGACGCCGCTCGCTACACGCTCATCTCCAAGAGCTCCAACCAGATGGTCGACTTCGATATCGAGGCCGTCAAGAAGCGTGACAACTCCAACCCGGTGTACTACGTGCAGTACGCTCACGCTCGCGTGTGCTCCATCCTGCGCCGTGCCGCCGACGTTACCGCCGAGCAGGCCGCCGAGATGGGCATGAAGGCCGTCGCCGAGAAGGCTATTGGCGAGAACGTCGATTACTCGCTGCTGACCGACCCGACCGAGCTCGCCCTTTCGCGTAAGCTCAACGAGCTCACCGACCTCATCGCCAGCTGCGCTCGCGATCGCGCTCCGTTCCGCCTGACGCACTTTGCTGAGGAGCTCGCCGGCGACTTCCACAGCTTCTACGCCGCCTGCCAGGTTCTGCCGAGCGAGGGCCGTCCCGTCGACCCCGAGCTCTCGCGCGCCCGTCTGGCCGCTTGCGACGCCGTCCGCGTGACGCTCGCTCTGGTGCTTACCCTCGTTGGCGTTTCTGCCCCCGAGCAGATGTAAGCGCTAGTCGTTTGACTGCGTTGGTTTGGTTCAACTGAGCCTTCTAAGCCCGATCTCCTATGCGGAGGTCGGGCTTTTTGCGTTTGGCGATGCTTTTTGGTGTGTTGGGAAATGTTACTAAACCACAACCATACCGGTTTACTACGATGAATCGAGGGCTTACAACCACGCAGGCTTTTCACTGAAAAGTGCAAGCCATCTAGCTGGGGTTTTATTTTTTCAGGTATTTGCGCGGTCGTGGTTGAGCGATTCATCGTAGTAAACCGTCATGGTTTTGAAAATGACCCTTTGGGGACGGAGGAAAACGGATCATTGTTGTCCCGTGGAGGAACGGCGGAACACCTTCTGCCAAGAATCGGGGACATCTACTGCGTTTAAGTGCGTTCCCCGGACCACGCAGAAAATCGCAATATTAAAACCGCAGGTAGCAGGCCTGCGGCTTTCGAAAAATAATGAGCACGGTCAGGGTGCGGGGGCAAACGTAGTAGATGGGCGTGATTCGTGGCGTGTTGATCTTGGGACCGATGCCCTTGCCCCTTAGCTGTACCGTTTTCTCGACGCTTGAGGCTTGATCTGCCTTCTTCTTGTGAGTTGCGGTGGAATGGTTCCTGCTATAGAGATGTCGGCCGGGATTTGGGAACTATTTCACCGCAGCTTATGATGTGGCGATGGTGTACGCCGGAACTTTGTAAAGAGCATCCCTTTTGACTAGTCGTTTAAGAACGTCCCCGATGACTAAGTTGCAGGTGGTTGCGGTTGTGTTACACTAACGCTGCGTATATAACGCAATCATCTCTATACAGATCAATGATGTCCGTCGGTATTTGACGGAGCTAGACTGTTTAGCCGCCCTGAAGGTTTATGCAGGGAGCATGTGATCACAGGGCTTGAAAAGAAAGTTGAGCAAACACTGTGTCTGATCAACAACAAGAAAACGAAATAACGACGACGCAAACGGCTCCCGCTGCACCGGTTACGTCGGACCAGGCCGTGCTTTCCGCGCCGGCGCAGGTCTCGGCTCCCGAGGCGCTTAAGGCCGCCGCGCCCACCACGCCCGTTGCTAGCGAGGAGGCTGCTCCCGCTAAGCCTAAGCGCACGCGTCGTTTGGCCAAGCCTGCTGCGGACGGCGAGGATGCCGAAAAGCCCAAGCGTCGTACGACGCGCACCACGCGCGCGAAGCGCCCCGTTGCCACCGATGCTTCGGCCCCCATTTCCGATGAGGTCGCGCAGGCCCGTGCACTGGCGCAGATTAGCGAGGCCCAGGTTGTGCGTGCCCGCCGTCGCGCTGCCGAGCGCGAGGCCGCGGCATTGACTGAGTTCGCTGCGTCGGTCGCCCCCGAGGCTCCTGCTGCCGAACAGTCGGCCGAGAAGCCGGCACCGCGCACGCGTCGCCGTGCGGCAGCCAAGACGCAGCAGCCCGTCGAGCAGCTGACTCCTGAGGTCGCTGAAGCTCCGGCTCGTTCTGCGGCAGGGGAGGGCGCTTCCTCCGCTGAGCCCGTCGTGCACGCTGAGGTCAACGAGGTTCCCGTCGTTGATCCGGCTCTGCGCCCGCATCGTCGCGGCCGCAAGCCCAAGGCGTATGTTGAGGCCGAGAAAGCCGCTGCCGCAGCAGCTGCTGCCCAGGGCGCAGCGGTGACGGCCGAGCCTGCGGCCACGGTCGATGCCCCTGTCCAGGACGCTCCGTCCACCGAGGCTCCCGCATCTGCCGATGCCGAGCCCGCCGATGTCCGTCCCGGCCGCAGCCGTCGCACCGCGGCAAAGCGCTCGACGAAGGCGAAGGTCAAGGCTGAGGCCAAGCCCGTCGACGACAAGTCCTCCGAGGCAACCGCCGATGCCGCTTCCGAGGCCGAGAACGTCGACCAGCCGGCAACTGAGAAGCCCAAGCGCACGCGCAAGAAGTCCGCGAGGGCCAAGGGTGCCGAGCAGCAGGGCGACGCCGAACCCAGCAACCATGCCAACGCCGACGCCAAGGCAGAGGGCGAGGCTCCGTCCGGCACCGATGCAACCGCAGCCGCGGCTGCCGAAGGCACCGAGACCGAAGAGGGCGCCCGCCCCAGCCGCCGTCAGCACAAGCGCAACGACGAGCGCAACGACCGCAAGGACGATCGCAACAACGACCGCCGCAGCCGTCAGCGCGACCGCAAACAGCGCAACAAGGAGCGCAACGCCGCCCCCACCGAGCCCACGCTTTCGCGCGAGGAGCTTGCGGCCATGAAGGTAGCCGAGCTGCGCGAGAAGGCAAAAGAGTTCGAGATCGAGACGACCGGCAAGAAGAAGGCCGAGCTTGTCGAGGAGATCTACACGACCGCCGCGAAGGCCGAGGGCTTCCGCGATATTAAGGGCATCCTGCAGATTCGTCCGGACAACTCCGGCATCATCCATGCCCACGGTTACATGAAGTCCAACGAAGACGCCTTCGTCCCCGCTTACCTCATCCGCTCCGCACGCCTGCGCACGGGTGATGTCATCGAGGGTTCGCTGCGCCCCTCGCGCGGCGGCGACAAGCGAGCCGGCCTCGCCAAGATCACGACCGTTAACGGCATGGATCCCGAGCAGATCCGCAACCGCCCCAAGTTCGGCGACCTTACCCCGGTTTATCCCAACGAGCCGCTGCGCATGGAGCACGGCAAGGATTCCATCACCGGTCGCGCCATCGATATCGTGTCGCCGATCGGCAAGGGCCAGCGTGGCCTGATCGTGTCGCCGCCCAAGGCCGGCAAGACAACGATCCTTAAGAAGATCTGCCAGTCCATCTCGATCAACAACCCCGAGGTGCACCTCATTTGCCTGCTCGTCGACGAGCGCCCCGAAGAGGTCACCGATATGCAGCGCTCCATTAAGGGCGAGGTCGTGGCCTCGACCTTCGATATGCCCGCCGACAATCACACCCGCGTGGCCGAGCTCGTCATCGAGCGTGCCAAGCGCATTGTGGAGCTGGGCGGCGATGTCGTGGTGGTGCTCGACTCCATCACGCGTCTTGCCCGCGCCTACAATCTGGCGGCACCCGCCTCGGGCCGCATCCTTTCGGGCGGTGTCGATTCGGCGGCCTTGTATCCGCCCAAGCGTTTCCTGGGTGCAGCCCGCAATATCGAAAATGGAGGCTCGCTCACCATCCTCGCCTCCGCCCTCATCGATACCGGCTCCAAGATGGACGAGGTCATCTTTGAGGAGTTCAAGGGCACCGGCAACATGGAACTCAAGCTCGACCGTGATCTTGCCGATCGTCGCATCTTCCCGGCCATCGACCCCGTTGCCTCCGGTACGCGCAACGAGGACCTGCTGGTCGACGAGCAGATGCGCCCGTTTGTCTTCGGCCTGCGTCGCATTCTCGCCGGCATGAACAACACCGAGCGCGCGGCGGCGTCGTTTATTAAGGGCCTTAAGGGCACCAACACCAATCAGGAGTTCTTGGTGCGTTCGGCCAAAAAGCACAGCGACTACGAGCAGACGTTTTAGACCAAAAGCCGCACGCTATATCGCCATAAGAACGGGCAATCGGGCCGGGGTTTATGCCCCGGCCCTTTCTTTACGGCGCCACTCGGCAACATTTTCTGACCTTATGACCGACAAGCAGCAGTTTTCGAGCCATAATCCGGCCTCATCGCTTGCAATCGGAGGGTCGGTTTCGCATAATAACTTTTAAGCTTCGCGACGGAAAACGCAGATGAAACGAACCATATACCGTTGCTTTGGGACGCATGTCCCGCTTCATCTTCTCTCGCGCAGCCAACTAAATGATGCGATTTGGGTGCTGGAAGATGGGGAGAGCTCATGGCTTCTTCTGATGCAACACAACGAGCAGTCCTTGCTGGACTTTCCTGCGGGATCGGCCTTGCCGCCCCCGTGGTGATGTATGCCGCGACGTTGCCGTTCTCGTCGGTCAACGAGACGGTTGTCGCGGGCGCGGTTCCCTTCGCCGTTGGTGCGGTGGCGGGCGTGGGCATCTACGCAGCCTCGCTGGGCATCTCCGAGTATCGCTCTGAGCATGATGGCCGCCTGTTTGAGCCCGATGCCGTGGGCGGCGCCGCTCAGTTTGGCCGGACCCACAACGAGTTCAAGACCGCCTCGATTCCCGCGCAGCAGCAGGGGTCGGCGCCTCAGCCTGCGGTCCCGGCCGATCAGGCCAATGCCACACAGCCTTCTTCCGCATTTCTCTCCGGCCTGACCGGTGCGTTCCAGCGCCGCCACGCCGACGATGGCGTTCCCACCATCGCGCGCGCGGCTAACGCCATGGATGAGGCCGAGGCCTGGTCTATGATCGACAGCATGCTCGATGACGATCCCCCGGTCAGCTGCGATCCCGTGCGTTCGCGCGATGTCTACCAGGTCGCAATCGACGAGCTCACCAACGGTGGAAAGACCGGTTCTTACAATCGCGATGACATTGCCGCTGCCGCACGCGCCGTCTCGGGCTCTCACGCCGCCCCTGCGGGTAGCACCGCAGCCTTCGTGGCGCTTGTGGCCAACGCCGCCAACAATGCCGCCTATAGCGGCGCATCGTCGGCTGCGTACACTTCTGCCGCGGCGGCCGCTTCGACCGGCCAACAGAGCGCAGCTCAGGTGGCTCCTGTCGCCGACCCCTTTGCCGATGAGCCCCTGGCTGTCGACGAGGAGACCATTGCCGCTCGCCGAGCCGCCGAAAGCTCGCTTTGGGGCGCTTCGGCCCAAATGCAGGCCGCGGAGGCGGCGCCGTACAACGCCAAGCTCGCCAGCATGCCCATCATTTCCGATGCCAAGGGTGTGGATCTCTCCGATCTGGACGAGCCTGCCGCCATCACTGCGTCTATCGATGCCCAGGATCGCGTGGATACCGACAGTCTCCCCGATGCCTCTCTTGAGGAAGATGTCCCCATGGCCGATTATTCGGGCCACGAGGACATGTGGGCCGCCGCCATGGCGATCATGGCCGAGGCTGCCGAGCCAACCCCCGTGGCGGTGCCCACGCCTGCAGCCTCACCTGTCTCGGTTGCTCCCGTCTATGTCGGCCGCCACAGCTCCGTGCTTCCCGAGGATACCGCGCGTATCTCGCGCGAGGGTATCGAGCGCGCCGAGGCTATCGCTGCCGGCGTTATGGAAAACCGTCGCCATGAGCGCGTCAATCAGATTCTCGAGGAAGAGATCAACCGTCTACAGTCTGCGGCCGTCAAGCGCACGGGCCGTGCCTATCTGAGCGTTATCGAGGGCGGTACCGCCAGCTTTACACCGCTGCGCGCGGAGGCATAATTGCCTCATGGTTAAGCTCGATCGAAAATGGGCGCTTGCCGCCTGCGCCATGGTGCTCGTCATTTGGGGCAATTCGCTGGTTCCCGGTACGGGGTCTGGTTCGTTGAGCTTGTCGATCATGGAATCCATTCGCGGCTTTTTGCAGGCCCTGGGGCTTCCATACGAGTGGGTGACCAACTTCGTCGTGCGCAAGTGCGCTCATTTTACCGAGTACATGGTGCTTGGCATCTTGGCGACGCACGCCTTTGACCTCGAAGGCCGGCGCACGTTTGATGTGTTGCTGCCCACGGCGGTGTTCTTGCTGCTTGTTCCCTCTATCGACGAGACGATCCAGCTTTTTGTGCCCGGTCGCGCCGGCATGATTACCGATGTGATGATCGACTGCTGCGGGGCGACGACAGGCGTCGTGCTCCGATATCTCTTACGGTCGCTGATTTACACCAAAAAGGCCGCCTAGGACGTTTTGCTTGGTCCTAGGCGGCTTTGTTCGTTTGAGGGCCTCTGCGGGGCGTGACGGTTTTGTCCGGGCGTTTTGCGAGCTTGGCTACGCCGTGCGCCGTTGATGCACCCTTTACTGGAGCGCCTGGGCGCCCAGGGCCAGGCAGCCCATGATGCCCTGCTTGCCCTCGAGGCTGTTGTTGACAATGTAGGTATCGATGTCGTTGACCTCGGGCGTGACGATATAGCCGTTGAGCATCTCGGCGCACTTTTTGCGTGCAAGCGGCACGATGGGGGTGTGGTCGGCCACGCCGCCGCCGATGATAATCTTTTGCGGTGCGTAGCACAGCGTGTAGGTCATGAGCGCCTGTGCCAGATAGCCTGCGAGCAGGTCCATGGCCTCCGGGTCATCGGCCATGTCTCCGGCGCTCTTGCCATCCCAACGCTTTTTAACGCCGGGACCGGCGATGAGGCCCTCGAGGCAGTTGTCGTGGAAGGGACAGGCACTGTGCTCGCCGATGGTGTCGCGCGGGTCGCGTGTGACCAGGATGTGGCCGGCCTCGGGATGCATCATGCCGTGCACGAGCTTGCCTCCCGAGAGCACGCCGGCGCCCACACCGGTGCCGATGGTCAGGTAGACCACGTCGGTGAGGCCCTGGGCGCAACCAAAAGTGACCTCGCCCAGGCAGGCGACGTTGACGTCGGTATCGTAGCCACAGGGAATATTGAGCTCGTTTTGGATGGTGCCCAGCAGGTCGAAGTAGCGCCATGCCGTTTTGGGCGTCTCCAGGATCTTGCCGTATTGGGGCGAGGCGGGGTTGACCGCGGTGGGGCCAAAGGCGCCGATGCCCAGCGCGGCGATGCCCTTGTTGGCAAACCATGCATTGACGGCCTCAACGGTCTCCTGCGGGGTCGTGGTCGCGATCTGCTCACGCTCCAGGACCGTACCGTCTGCATAGCCCGTGGCGCAGACCATCTTGGTGCCGCCGGCCTCGAGCGCTCCGATAAGCTGCTGTTTTGCCATAGTATTCCTCTCTCTGGGACGAGTTGCTCCATGACTAAAGTATAGGGCTCTAAACCATTTAAGAAAGCGCTATAAAAAGAAGCCTCGCAACGCGGCGGGCGGTGCGAGGCGTCTTTGGTTAGTTTAGTTGCCGGGCCGTCCTTACCCGCGCGGCTTGATTTTATCACGTAGCGACTTGAGGTTCTCCAGCGCCGCGTTGAGCGTCTCGTCTCGCTTGGCAAAGTGGAAACGAATCAGATGGTTGACGGGCTCGCGGAAGAAGCTCGAGCCGGGCACGGCACCCACGCCCACCTTAGACGCGAGGTCCTCGCAGAATTCGAGGTCGCTGTCATAGCCAAACTCAGAGATGTCCATCATGACGTAGTAGGCGCCCTGCGGCACGTTATGCTCAAGACCGATGCTATCGAGCCCCTGGCAGAACAGGTCGCGTTTGGCGGTATAGAGGTCGAGGACCTCCTGGTAATAGCTGTCGTCGAAGTTGAGTGCGGTGACGACGGCTTCCTGTAGGGGAGCGGCGGCACCCACGGTGAGGAAGTCGTGGACCTTCTTGATGCGCTCGGTGATCTGCGCCGGGGCGATGGTGTAGCCCAGACGCCAGCCGGTGATGGAGTACGTTTTGGACAGCGAGCTGCAGCTGATGGTTCGCTCGAACATGCCGGGCAGCGTGGCCATATAGACGTGCTCGTGGGGCGCGTAGACGATATGCTCGTATACCTCGTCGGTGATGCAGTAGGCGTCGTACTTTTTGCAGAGGTCGGCGATAAAGGTGAGCTCCTCGCGCGTAAAGACCTTGCCGCAAGGGTTGGAAGGGTTGCACAGGACGATGGCCTTGGGGTCGTTGTCGCGGAAGGCGGCCTCGAGCGTCTCGCGGTCAAAGTCGAATGTGGGCGGGTTGAGCGGCACGTAGATGGGCTCGGCACCCGAAAGGATCGTGTCGGCGCCGTAGTTCTCGTAGAACGGCGAGAAGATGACGACCTTGTCGCCGGGGTTTGTGACCGTCATCATAGCGGCCATCATGGCCTCGGTAGAGCCGCATGTGACTACGATATTCTCGTTGGGGTTCACCGGCATGCCCATAAAGTGCTCCTGCTTGGCGGCAAGCGCCTCGCGCATGGCCTGGGAGCCCCAGGTGATGGAGTACTGGTGATAGAGCGGCTTGGGGTCGGCGGCGATGGTGCTGAGGCTCTTGAGCAGCTGCGCCGGGGGATCGAAGTCGGGGAAGCCCTGCGAGAGATTGACGGCGCTGTACTTATTGGAGATGCGTGTCATGCGGCGGATGACTGAATCGGTGAATGTTGCCGTGCGATTGGAGAGTTCTTTCATGACGGTCCTTTCGAGGGTTTGCAGTGGGGCAAGTTTACTCCTATGAAAAGGGTAGGAATTGCTCGAAACGCGCTCGAAAAACTCTTTTCAAAATTCTTGAAAATTGGGGCTTGCATCGCATGGCGTTCCTTGCAATAATAGTCGAGCGCGAAGCGCACAGGACACGGTGGGTGTAGCTCAGTTGGCTAGAGCGACGGGTTGTGGTCCCGTAGGTCGAGGGTTCGAGTCCCTTTACCCACCCCAGTTCTTGCTTCGTGTTGATATCGGGTCGTTAGCTCAGTTGGTAGAGCAGGGGACTCTTAATCCCAAGGTCCAGGGTTCGACCCCCTGACGGCCCACCACACGATATCTCCTCTAAAGTCCGTCATAACGGACTTTAGCTTTGGGTCGTTAGCTCAGTTGGTAGAGCAGGGGACTCTTAATCCCAAGGTCCAGGGTTCGAACCCCTGACGGCCCACCAAAGCATGTAAGACGGTCGATGAAAGTTGGCCGTCTTTTTTGTTGACCTCACATGGGGTCGAACCCGAAAGGGCGCGGAGCTTAGAAAACGCGTAAGCGTTTGCCAGCGCAGCGCGCAAGGCGCCTTGGCGCCGCAGCGGCCGCCTGCGCAGCAAGCTGACCCCCTGACGGCCCACCCAAAGCATGTTAAGGCGACTGGCTCCGGCTGGTCGCTTTTTTGTTAAGCGTGCATGAGATCGAACCTGTAAGGGCACAGCCGCTTTCACAGATTGAGTCTACTCTGTGGATCGGCAAAACCGGCGTGTCTGCACCGCGAAGTACGCCTGGGCGAGCGCGATTTCTGGCTTGTTTGGGTCTCCGTTTTGGGCGATTAAATAGCATGCATAGCGCGTAAGTTTGTAGTCTTTAACCGCGCGAGCGGCGACACCGGCAGTTACCATTTTCGTGGTGTCACGAAAATGGGAATCAACTGGGGTTTTGTTTGATTCGCACGAGACATGAGCCCATGCCACTTTGAGCTCACGGGACCCATGGATATCGATTAGTTGTGTTTTGCTTTAGATAGGTGTCCAGTTTAATTCGCTCGATAGTGCGATCCGAGACTTTCGGTTCGTTTGCGCATGGCTTTGACCATTTCCTGTGCTAGTTGAATCTGCGATTGCAGGCGGGCGAGGGCTGCGATTTCGCTGTCATTGGCGTGTGGCTTGCTCAGCGCCGTTGCCTCGTCTTGCAGGCTTTCAAGCTCTTGAAACGCCTCGGATAGGCCTGGTTCGGTCCTGTTGATCATGCAGTAGGTGCTCATTGTGTGTTTGAGGCTGCGGGTTAGGTGCTCGGCGTCTGTTGTGGCAATGCCATACTGGGGCAGTGCAGTGTGCATCGGTGCGGCTGCCTCGGGAGCGTCCAGTGCTGCTCGAGCCGCCGATGCGCCCGCAATGCGCCCGAATACGATGCCATTGGCGCTCGACAGCCCTCCGATGCGGTCGGCGCCGTGCATGCCGCCTGTTGCCTCGCCACAGGCGTAGAGGCCCTCAACGCCCGTGTACGCGGTCCTGTCGATCTTGATGCCGCCGTTGGCCGCGTGGGCATACATCGCCACACGCATCTCGTCGCTCGGAGCGATACCATGCTCGTCTTGTAGCCAAGTGGCAAATGTCTGCACGAACTCGGGGACATTCTCTCGCGGGAAGTCGTAGTGGAGCGCCAGACCTTCGGCACCCGCTTGATCGACAGCAAGATCGATGGCGCGGGAAGCTAAGCGCGAAGTGAAGGGGCCATATCCTGAGCGTTGCTCAAGCAGATCGTCTAACTTTTCGTTGGCAATGTCGACCGGTTGGTCAAACGTGACATAGCGCCAGGTCTTTTCGTTAAAGACCAGGTTGCGCTTAGGTTCAATGAAACCGGGCATCATCTGCATGAACTCTATATTAGTAAGCGATGCGCCGTGCGCCAGTGCGATGGCCTGTGATGAGCTGAGTACATCGGCCGAAGTGAGGCTGCGCTCGAACAGGCCGCCCGTGCCGCCCGCAGCGATGATAGTGGCCTTTGTTGTAAAGGTCACGATGCGCTCGTCTGTTTGGTTGTAGAGCACGGCGCCGGTAATCTTTCCGGTTGTGTCCTCAACAAGGTCTATAAGCTCGTGTCGGGGGAGCAAACGAATGCCAAGAGACTTGATCTGGGCCGCACACGCGTCTTCAAGAGGCTTGCGGGTCAGGCCGCGCCAATTGCGCGTCTTATGGTCAAAGCAGGGGATAAATTGCTTTTGTTGGGCGCTCACGGCGTTTTGCGGACGCTGGAGCTCAACACCTAGATTCTGCTCGAGCCATTGGATGGCCTGAGGAATTCCGTGGACAAACGTCTGGACGAGCTCGGGGTCGGCAACGCCGCCGCCGACGGTCTGGATGGTGTCGATAAGATCCTGTTCGTCGTCTTCGTCGACGGGGCCGATAAGCCCAAGGCCCCAGGTGCCCGGGAAGAAGCTCGATCCGCTCATGGTCTTGCCGGCGCTTGCGATGGCAACGGTCGCGCCCGTGCTTGCTGCTTTTATGGCGGCGCAAAGGCCCGCGATGCCCGATCCGATTACCAGTACATCAGTTGATTCCATGGCATTCCTTTCTCGTTTGCGCATTGTCGCATGGGTGATCGGCAAAGGTATCGCAAAGATTGGATAAATCGGCAAAGGGCAAATATGGCACGTGGACGTTAGGGGCGCTTGGCGGCTCCTTCTCATCATGCCTTACGTTCCATCAGAACTGATATATCGCATCCTGAACGCTTTGTGGCGACAAAAAAGAGCCGCTACCCGGGTGGGTAGCGGCTCTAAAGCTCAACTATATGAGCATCGCGCGGGCGCGATTAGGCCTTGAGGGCCTCCTCGACGGCGACAGCGCAGGCGACGGTGGCACCGACCATGGGGTTGTTGCCCATGCCGATGAGACCCATCATATCGACGTGCGCAGGTACGGAGGAAGAACCGGCGAACTGGGCGTCGGAGTGCATACGGCCCATGGTGTCGGTCATGCCGTAAGAGGCAGGGCCGGCGCCCATGTTGTCCGGGTGCAGGGTACGGCCAGTGCCGCCACCAGAAGCGACGGAGAAGTACTTCTTGCCAGCCTCGAGGCGCTCCTTCTTGTAGGTGCCAGCGACGGGGTGCTGGAAGCGCGTCGGGTTGGTGGAGTTGCCGGTGATCGAGATGTCGACGTTCTCGTGCCACATGATGGCAACGCCCTCGCGGACGTCGTCGGCGCCGTAGCAGTTGACGGCGGCACGGGGACCATCGGAGTAGGGGATGGTCTCGACGACCTTGAGCTCGCCCGTGAAGTAGTCGAACTGGGTCTTCACGTAGGTGAAGCCGTTGATGCGGGCGATGATCTGAGCGGCGTCCTTGCCCAGACCGTTGAGGATAACGCGCAGCGGCTTCTTACGAGCCTTGTTGGCGTTCAGAGCCAGGCCGATAGCGCCCTCAGCGGCAGCGAAGGACTCATGGCCAGCCAGGAAGGCGAAGCACTCGGTGTCGTCGGAGAGCAGCATGGCGCCCAGGTTACCGTGGCCCAGACCGACCTTGCGGTCCTCGGCGACGGAGCCGGGAACGGTGAAGGCCTGGATGCCCTCGCCGACGATGGCGGCAGCCTCAGAAGCGGTCTTGGCCTCACGCTTGACAGCGAGAGCGCAGCCGAGGGTGTAGGCCCACTCAGCGTTCTGGAAGGCGATGGACTGGGTGTTGTTGACGATCTCACGCGGGTTGAAGCCCTTGTCGGTGCAGATCTGCAGAGCTTCCTCGAGGGAGGCGATGCCGTTGTCGGCGAGGCACTTGTTGATCTTGTCAGCGCGGCGCTCGTAACCTTCGAACGTAACAGTCATAGTTATTTCCCTCCCTTTCTACTCGTGAACCGGGAACACGCTGGCGACGGAGTGAGTCTCCTCGTCGGTGCGCGGGTCGATGTACTTGGCAGCGTTCTCCCACTGACCATAGTGGCCCATAGCGCCAGCGATGGCCTCCTCGGGGGTCTTGCCGGCCTTGACGGCGTCGGTGAACTTACCGAGGTTCAGGAACTCGAACGCGATGATCTCGTTCTTGTCGTTGAGAGCCATGCGGGTGACGTAGCCCTGAGCGAGCTCGAGGTAACGAGCGCCCTTGGCCTTGGTGCCGAACATGGTGCCGACCTGAGAGCGAAGGCCCTTGCCGAGGTCGTCGAGGGAGGCGCCCACGGGCAGGCCGCCCTCGGAGAACGCGGTCTGGCTGCGGCCGTAAACGATCTGCAGGAAGATCTCGCGCATAGCAACGTTGATGGCGTCGCAGACGAGGTCGGTGTTGAGGGCCTCGAGGATAGTCTTACCGGGAAGGATCTCGGAAGCCATGGCGGCAGAGTGGGTCATGCCCGAGCAGCCGATGGTCTCAACGAGGGCCTCCTCGATGATGCCGTCCTTGACGTTCAGCGTGAGCTTGCAGGCGCCCTGCTGAGGTGCGCACCAACCCACACCGTGCGTAAGACCGGAGATGTCAGAAATCTCCTTAGCCTGGACCCACTTGCCCTCCTCGGGGATGGGTGCGGGGCCGTGGTATGCACCCTTGGCAACGGGGCACATGTTCTCCACTTCCTGTGAGTACTGCATGCCTCTCCTCTCTATCGTGTTGGCGTCCCGTCTGGGGGTCGTGGCTGGCGATTGCCGGGCGACCCTTCGAAAGGGACATGACATGCAGCCCCTATAATACCGCGAAATGCACGGAATAATCGGCGAACGGCTCAGTTTTCGTAGCGAGAAGTCCGGAAGTTTTAATTGAAACGGTTTAACTATATGTTCTGTGGTCGCGAACTTCCGTAGAGGGGGTTCGTCTTGGGCAAGCTTTTGGTCAGCTCTTGCAAGCGTTGCAGGGGTTGACCTGTTGCAACGGTGCCGTTCGCCGCTTGTTTACTGCCTTTGGCCGCGCGAGAGTATTGTTTTGCGTGAATGTGTTGATGGCACGCTTCAATCGTGCTGTATTGGATGGCAAGCAGATCCCGGCGAAGGGAGCGCCATGCAGCGCGTTTGGAGAACGGTTACCGGCTTTTACCATGTTTGTGCCCGCGGTACGGGCAAGCAGCTCATCTTTGAGGGCGATGAAGACCGGTGGGAGTTTTTGGAGCTGATGCGCGAGTGCTGCCGCGAGGCGGGCGTGACGGTTATCGCCTGGTGCCTTATGGGCAATCACGTGCATCTGGTGCTTGCAGATTACGAGGACGCGATGAGCGCGGCGATGCACCGGCTGCTTTTGACGTACGCGCGGCGGTTCAATAAACGAACGGGGCGCACAGGCCATCTGTTCCAGAACCGTTTTGACCGGCGCTCGCTCGATACCGACCGTTATCTAATGGCCGCCATTCGCTATGTTCACGCTAATCCGCAGGAGGCGGGTATCGCCCTGATCGAGCGTTATCCCTGGAGCAGCTTTGCCGAGTATCTGCGAGCGTATGACAACGATACGACGAGGGGATTTTCGGACCCTTCTTGTGTGCTTGAGCTCTTTGAGTCTGCCAAGGGGTTTCTGGATTATTCTCTGTCGATGCCCGATGGTTCCGATCCGGTGATTCACGATATGGATGAGACGGAGTGGGAGCGGCGTGCGTTTGCCGACAAGATGGCGAAGCGCCTGGGCGTGCCGCTCAACGAACTCAAGACCGTAGCACCCTCGCGGCGAGACGGAATCATTTTCGCCCTGCACAATGTCGGCTACACGCTGCGCGAGATCGAACGGTATACGGGAATCAGCAAGAGTACCGTCTCTCGTATCGTGCGCGCTTATGCGCGAGTGAAGGCTCAGGCTGAGGGCTCGGAATAGAAAATGGCCGAACCACTCTTGTCAAGCGATTCGGCCAACAAAATTTTTAAGATTTGGGACAAATACTACTGATTATTTTGTCCCGTGAGCATGCCGTCGAGGGTGCGCCAGGCGAGCTCGGCGCATTTGACGCGGGCGGGCATGTGCGAGATGTCCTGGAGCTGGGCGGCCTCGTCCAGGTCTTCCAAGTCCTCCTCGGAGAGCTGCTCGCCGCGGATCATGGCGAGGAAGAGCTCTGCCAAGCGGCGAGCTTCCTCGACGGTCTCGCCGGTGATGAGGTCGGCCATGATGTCGGCGCTTGCCTGGCTGATGGCGCAGCCGTGGCCGGTAAAGGAGGCCTCCTCGATCACGTTGTTCTCGACACGTAGCTGCAAGGTGAGCTCGTCTCCGCAGCTGGGGTTGATGCCGTCGTGCTCGTGCGTGGGGGCGTCCATCTCGTACTTGTAGTCGGGGTGCGAGTTGTGCTCCATAAACGTGGTGGAGGTGTACAGATTACCCATTAAACGTGCTCCAAACGTGATGCAGTCCGGCGATGAACTTATCGATGTCGGCCTTGTCATTGTAGAAGGCCACGCTGGCGCGGCAGCAGGCAAGGTTCTCGACGCCCAGCCAGGTAAGCAGCGGCTGTGCGCAGTGGTGGCCGGCGCGGATGCACACGCCGTCCATGTCCATGATGCTCGCGACGTCGTGCGGGTGGATGCCCTTGACGTTAAAGCTCACGACCCCGTGGTGGTTATCCCAGTAGATGGAGCCGATGATCTGGACAAAGTCGAGCTGCATGAGCTCGCCCATCAGGTAGTGGACGAGTGCCTGCTCGCGGGCCTGGATGTTCTCGTAACCCACCGTGTTGACCAGGTAATCGAGTGCGGCGCCCGTGGCGAAGATGCCGGCGGCGTCCTGCGTGCCGGCCTCGAACTTCTCGGGGACGGGAGCCCAGACAGCGTCCTGCTCGGTGACCGAATCGATCATCTCGCCGCCGGTAAGCATGGGCGGCATGGCGTTGAGCAGGTCCATCTTGCCCCACAGCACGCCGATGCCCATGGGGCCCATGGCCTTGTGCGCACTAAAGGCAAAGAAGTCGGCGCCCAGGTCGGCCACATCGACCGGCATGTGCGGCAGCGACTGCGCGCCGTCGACGACCAGGTAGCCGCCGTACTTGTGCACGAGTTTGCCGAGGTTCTTGACCGGGTTCTCGACGCCCAGCACGTTGGAGACCTGTCCCACGGCTAGGATCTTGGTCTTGGGACCCACCTTGGCAAGAACCTCCTCGGTGGTGAGCTGGCCGGTCTTGGTGGGGTAGAGGTAGACGAGCTTGGCGCCGGTCTCGCGGCAGACCTGCTGCCACGGAATCAGGTTGGAGTGGTGCTCCATGATGGTGATGACGACCTCGTCGCCCGGTTCGAGCACTGTGGGCGCAAAGCTCTTAGCGACCAGGTTGAGCGACTCGCTCGTGTTGCGGGTGAAGACGACCTCGTTGGCCTGTGAGGCGCCGATGAGGTCGGCGATCTGTTGGCGGACCTTCGCGATGGCGTCGGTGGCCTCGACGGACAGCGAGTACAGGCCGCGCAGAGGGTTGGCGTTCATGCGCTGGTAGAAGTCGCGTTCGGCGTCGAGCACACAGGCAGGGCGCTGCGCGGTGGCGGCGCTATCGAGGAAGGCGATCTCGGGGTGCTGATGGAACAGCGGGAACTGGCCCTTGTAGGGGTTGGTCTCGATATCTACGGTGGGCCAGCCGCGCGAAGCCTCGTCGCTGGCGTCGAGCTCCATAGGCTCCGGTGCGGTACAGGTGTCACATTTAACGTGCTCGGTATCGATCATGCGAGCTCCTCCTCAAAGTTGTCGATCAGGTTGTTGCCCAGGCGGACGACGGCGGCGCGGGTGCGCTCGTCGGTGGCGGAAAGCGCAGCGTCCTCCAGCTTGGCGCGGATGAACAGGTCCTCGGCTGCGTTTTGGTCAAGGCCGCGGCAGGCGAGGTAGAACAGCTGCTCGTCGCGGACGTGGCCGATGGTGGCGCCGTGGTTGCCGGCGACGTCGTCCTCGTCGCAGAGGATGACGGGAACGGTTTTGTTGTCGACGCCCTTGTTAGCCAAGAGCACCGTCTCGCGCTCGGTGCCGGTTGCACCCTTGCAGCCGTGCACGAGGTCGATGGTGCCGCGGTAGACCTTCTTGGACGTGCCGGTCAGCACGCCGTTGGCGTCGATTTCGCACTCGGTCTTGCGACCGCGGTGGCGCAGCTCGTAGTTAAAGTCGCGCACCTGCTCGCGGGCGCCCAGGTAATCGGTATCGATGGTCACCTTGGCGGTATCGCCCAGCAGGTCGCCGGCAAGGCCGGTGGCGCTGGCGCCGGCACCCAGGACAGTGTGCTGCACGTTGACGCGCGCGCCCTCGTCTAGGAACAGGCCGGTGTCGTCGAGTGCGATCCAGCTGTCGTCGAGTGTCTGCGTGCAGGTCACGTTGACGGTGGCGTACTCGTGGGCGCACACACGCAGCACGGAGCCCACGACGCCCTCGCCGGCAACGGGGGAGTCCAGGGCTAGGGCGAGGTCGAGCGTTGCCTGCGGGCGGGCGACGACGTCGATGGCGGCAATCGCAGCCGCTGCGTCGACGCCACTCACGCGCACGGTAACGGCGGCGTGCTGGTAGGCGGGAACATCGATGACGATGCGCTTGGTGGCGTGCTCGGTCAGATACGCATAGGCAGCCTCGCCCATGCCGGTCTCGAAGGCCTCGGCAGGGGAGAGCTCCTCCTCGAGCTTGATGGCGCCGGCCTGGTAGACAGAGGTGGCGGGCACGTCGAGCTCGGTCTCGGGCGTGATGCGGGCGCGGTCGGCGGCGTCGCCGGGGGCAGCGGCACGGCGCTCGGGGAAGCGCTCGGCCATGGCTTCCATGGCGGCGTCGAAGGCGTCGGCCGCACCGGAGAACTGCTCGTCCAGCCCCTCGACCTCAACGGCCTCGGCGGGTGCGGCGGCAAGCTCGTCCGAAAGCACAAGCTTGGTCTGGTTCATTTTCAACCAGCCCCAGGTTGCTGCGGGCATCGCATTAACCTGCTCGAGCGTGGTGGCAGCGTTGTTCGTGGTCTGTTTCATTATCCGATCGCTCCTTCCATCTCGAGCTTGATCAGGTTGTTCATCTCGACGGCGTACTCCAGCGGCAGCTCCTTGGAGACCGGGTTGGCAAAGCCGTTGACGATCATGGTGCGGGCCTCTTCCTCCGAGATGCCGCGGCTCATCAGGTAGAACACCTTGTCGTCGCCGATGCGGCCGATGGTGGCCTCGTGGCCGATGTCGACGTTCTTGGCGCGGATGTCCATGGCGGGGATGGTGTCGGAGCGGCTCTGGTCGTCGAGCATGAGCGACTGGCAGCTCACGGTTGCCTTGGAACCCTCGGCCTTGGGCGTGGCCACGATGGAGCTGCGGAAGGTCTGAATGCCGCCGCTCTTGGAGATGCCCTTGGTCTCGACGGTTGCCGAGGTCTCGGGGGCGTTGAGCACGACCTTACAGCCGGTATCGAGGTTCTGCCCGGCGCCGGCAAAGGTGATGCCGGTAAAGCTCGACCGGGCGCGGCGGCCGTTGAGCACACTCATGGGGTAGAGGTAGCCCACGTGGCTGCCGAAGGAGCCACTGATCCACTCTATGTCGCCATCCTCGTCCACGCGCGCACGCTTGGTGTTGAGGTTGTACATGTTTTTGGACCAGTTCTCGATGGTCGAGTAGCGCAGGTGCGCACGCTTGCCCACAAAGAGCTCGACGGCGCCGGCGTGGAGGTTGGCAACGTTGTACTTGGGCGCGGAGCAACCCTCGATGAAGTGCAGGTCGGCGTCGTCCTCGACGATGATGAGCGTGTGCTCAAACTGGCCGGCGCCCTTGGCGTTAAGGCGGAAGTAGCTCTGCAGCGGGAAGTCCAACTTGGTGCCCTTGGGCACGTAGACAAACGAGCCGCCCGACCATACGGCGCCGTGCAGGGCCGCAAACTTGTGGTCGGTGGGCGGGATGAGCGTCATAAACTTCTCGTGGATGAGCGGCTCCCACTGCGGGTCGTGCAGGGCCTCCTCGATGCCGGAATAGACGATACCCATCTTGGACGCGGTGTCCTGCATGTTGTGGTAGACCAGCTCGGAGTCGTACTGCGCGCCGACGCCCGCCAGGTAGCTGCGCTCGGCCTCGGGGATGCCCAGGCGCTCAAAGGTGTTCTTGATGTCGTCGGGCACCGACTCCCAGTCGTGCTTTTGGTCGGTGTTGGGCTTGACGTAGGTGACGATGTTGTCCATGTCCAGGCCCTCGATGGAGGGGCCCCACGTCGGGTCGGGAAAACGATTGAAGATCTCGAGGGACTTTAAGCGCAGATCGAGCATCCACTGTGGCTCGTCCTTCTTGGCGCTGATCTCGCGCACGATGTCGGGCGTGATGCCGGCGTCGAGGCGCTCGAATCCCTCCTCGCCGTAGGTGAAGTCGTAGAGGCTGCGGTCGATGTCCGCGACCTCGGTGCGGTTCTTGGTCATTGCGTCGCCCCTTTACGCCTGCTGCTCGGCAGCGGCGGCCTCGGCCTGGGCGCGCTGCTCGGCGGCCTCGCGCTCGAAGGTCTCAAAGCCGTTCTTGTCGATCCAGGGGATCAGCGAGGCATCGTCCTCGCGCACGATGTGGCCCTTGACCATAACGTGGACGCGGTCGACATCCAGGTGCTCCAGGATGCGCGTGTTGTGCGTGATGATGAGCATGGAGCCGTCGCAGCTCTTGCGGTAGGCGTCCATACCGTGGCTGACGGTGGACAGGGCGTCGACGTCCAGGCCGGAGTCGGTCTCGTCCAAGATGGCGAGCTTGGGCTGCAGCAGCAGAAGCTGGAGCATCTCGACCTTCTTTTTCTCGCCGCCCGAGAAGCCCACGCCCAGCTCACGGTTGAGGTAGGCGGTATCCATGTTAAGCTCGGCCGCGAGCTCCTTGACGCGACGACGGAATTCCTTGCCCTTCATCTCCAGGCCGGGGCGGCCGGCGATACTGGCGCGCAAAAAGCTCGACAGTGGCACGCCGGGGATCTCGACCGGGGCCTGGAAGCTCAGGAACAGGCCGGCGCGCGAACGCTTGTCGGTGGTGAGCTCGGTGATGTCCTGGCCGTCAAAGACGATGCGGCCGTCCTGCACGGTGTAGACGGGGTCGCCCATGACCAGGTGGCCGAGGGTGGACTTGCCGGCGCCGTTGGGGCCCATCAGCACATGGGTCTCGCCGGCGGCGACGTTGAGGTTGACGTTGTGGAGGATGGTCTTCTCGTCCACGGAGGCGGTCAGACCTTCGATGGAAAGCAGCGGATTTGCGCTCATGCTGTCCCTCTCTGTATATGGTGTACTCATAGGTGTACTAAACCCTAGGAATCTTCTCGGAATAAAGTTACTATGGGTTCGGCGTTAGTCAAGGGAAAACCCGACTAATCCACTCGAGTTTTCAGATTGTGGGACAAAATAACCTGTTGTGTTTGTCCCACTTACTTAAGATTTGGGACAAACAAACCTGGTTATGTTGTCCAAGATGCGATGGGAGGGTAGGTATGCTCATTTCTTCTAAGGGCCGCTATGCCCTCCGACTGATGATCTATATCGCGGCGCTCGGTGACGCCGAGGGCAAGATTGCTCTGCGCGAGGTTGCCGACCGCGAGCGCATTTCGCAGAAGTATCTGGAACAGCTGGTTCGTCCGCTTATGAAGGCTGGCCTGCTTAAGAGCGTGCGCGGCAAGGGCGGCGGCTACATGATGGCCAAGGACCCGGCCGAGGTGCGTGCTGGCGACATCCTGCGCGCTGTCGAGGGCAGTACGGCTCCGGTGGCGTGCGACGGCATCGACAACAGCTGCGCCCGTAGCGATCTGTGCTCAACCGTCAAGTTCTGGCGCGGCCTGGACGACGTGATCGAAAACTACGTCGACGGCGTGACGTTGGCCGACCTTGCTGCCGTCCCCGAGATCAACTTCGACATTAAGCTGTAGGGCTGCAAATGACATCTCTCGACAAGGTGTATAAGCAAATTGAAGTTTTTGCTCGGGAATGTGACGCCGAGAAGGTTGTGCTGTTTGGTTCCCGCGCTCGAGGTGACAACTTGCCTAAGAGCGATATTGACATCGCCGTAGCAGGTTGCCGGGATTTCGGCCGGTTGTCATATTTGATCGAGGAGCGTCTTGATACTCTTTTAGATGTAGATGTCGTCAATCTCGACGAGTCCTTATCGCGTCAATTGCTCGATGAAATTGCCAGGGATGGTGTGATTCTGTATGAAAAAATATGAGAACTTTGTCAGCGCCTTGGCGAATCTTGAGGATGCGCCCAATCAGGATCTCAACAATGATTTTGTTCAGAGTGGTTTGATTAATAAGTTCAATCTTCAATTTGAACTGAGCTGGAAGCTCCTTAAGCGTCTGCTCGAGTATGAGGGCGCCACGCTTGCCGCGTCGGGGTCTCCTCGTGCCATCTTGAAGGAGTCCTACCGATTCTACGACTTTATTGATGAGGCGGCCTGGCTAGATATGCTCAAAGACCGCAATACGAACGTCCATATCTATGACAACAAGCTCGCTCAAGATTTGATTCAGCGCATCTTGAACGTATATATTCCCGCTTTTTGTCAGTTGAGGGACGGGCTGATGGAGCGATACGGCGAGCTTCTGATGGCGCCCGACGACCAGTTTGTTTAATTCCTTAAGTTTTCGCGGAGGGTTGTTGCCGTTTACCGAGAGGTTGTTGTGCAACAACGGGTGAGCTGCAATACTTATTTTTATCTTTGCAAACTGCACTTTAACTATACCAATGCAGGGAGGATCTTATGCAGCCCAAGCATTCTGCTATTGTCGCGGGCCTGACGCTGGCGCTTTCGTTTGGCGCCGTTACCGCACCCGCACCCGCTGCCGCCGAGGAGCCCACACCGGGCGTTGCCTCGGATGCGACCGATATCGATAAGGGTCTCTATACCCAGCAGTCCTTCTCGGGCGTGCTGAGGTCGGTCCAGGGCGTTTCGTTTGTTAACGTGACCACCGAGATGAAGTACTTTACCAAGTACGAGAGCCATGGCAACTATAACCAGGGCTTTTCGTATGGCGACGGCTATAACGCGCTGGGCTATTACCAGTTCGACCGTCGATGGTCGCTCATTCCGTTTATGAAGCAGGCCTACAACTACAACCCCGAAAAATACAGCATGCTCAAGGATGCGATTGATCGCGGCAGCGAGATTTCCAACACGAGCAATGCCATGTCCGAGAACGGTCAGCTCACCGACCTGGGCCATATCGCTCAGGATGCCTTCCAAGGTGCGTACAACACCGATCCTGTTGAGTTCTCAGCACTTCAAGATTCGTATGCGTACAACTCGTACTATGCGGTGACCGAGGCATGGCTCAAGAGCGGCCTGGGCATTGATATTTCGGGCCGCGCCGATTGCGTTAAGGGCATGGTGTGGAGCATCACCAACATGTGCGGCACCGGTGGCTGCAGGGACTTTTTCCGCTGGGCGAATCTTTCTAACGGTATGACTGATCGCGAGTTTGTGACGGCGCTTTCCAACAGCGTGGTCAATAACGTGGCGACCAAGTATTCGAGCCAGCCCCAGTATCATGAGGGCTGGAAGAACCGCTACCGCAACGAGCTGAAGGACTGCTTGGTTTATATCGCCGAGGATGAGGCTGCCGCTGCGACGCCCGTGCAGCCCGAGCCTACGCCGGCGCCCTCGCCGACACCTGATTCGAATGACGACTCGAGTGACGATGCCAACGATGACAGGATGGATGCGCCCTCGACCGATACTGACGGTGATGGTTCTGCTGGTGGTACTACCAACGACGGCTCTACCTCGAACGGCTCTGCTGCGGGCGATTCGTCTTCAAGCTCTGTCGGCAATACGGGCGGCGACGCTTCTGGTTCGACCGGCGCTGACGCCTCTAACTCATCCACCGGCTCGAGCGATTCGTCCGCTGACACCGGCTCTAACAACGGCTCTGGCTCTGCCGCAATCCCTGATTCCGATGCTTCCAAGGACGACTCGAATAAGGCGCCGGACGCTCCCGTTGCTTCGCCGGACAAGAAGCCTTCTTTCTCCGTGCAGCTTGGTTCTACGCTGGGCTCTTCGCTGATGGCTGGTGTCAATAACGGCTCGACCCAGAACAGGGACAACTCTGATCAGGTTTCCACGGAAAAGTCCGAGGCCGCAAAGGGCGACTCCAAGGACAAGGCTTCCGAGAAGACCGAATCCGATAAGGGTTCTAGCTCTGATGAGAAGGGCGACAAGTCCGGTCAGAAGAAGGACGAGAGCAAGAAGTCTGAATCTGAGGAGAAGGACGAGAACAAGGACGGAAAGAAACAGTCCAAAGACGACGAGAGCGGTGCTGACAACCAGGTCCAGGAGCAAAATGACTCCAAAACGGTGACCACCACGACCACGACGACTACAACGACCAAGTCATCTGGCGGCAATATGCCCAAGACGGGCGACTTGATCGTGATGGCGAGCCTTGCCAGCGCAAGCTTGGCTACGCTGGGTGCCACGTCTATCGTAAGTGGTAAGCATAAGCTTGATCAGCAGAAGAAGACTTCTGGGGAGGACGGCTCGGAGGAGTAGCCTCTTGGTTGCTAGATAACTAAAGAGTTGGGACGGGGTCCGGTGCGAATGCATCGGGCCCCGTTTTGTTGTGCAACGATTAGTTATGCCCCCTCACACCTCTTGTTGCTACCGTTGCCCGATATGTTCGCGCGGCGTCGTCGGTACGCGCGAGGCGGTCATTACAATTGGCATCGTGTTGCGATTTAGGGGGAACGTTTTGGTGTCTGAACAGGCAAATGTTGATTGTGCTGCTGGCTTTGGCGTGCGCTTGATCGGCTGTGCCGACGATGCGGTTTTGCCCATTGGCATGCACGACTATGCGGAGGCCCTTGGTTGCTGCATGCTGGTTGACAAGACCGTGTTTATTGCCGATGTGTTGGACTGCGACGCGTCCGTTGTGGTGTGCTGTCGACCCGAGGGTTTTGGCAAGAGCATGAACTTGTCGATGCTTAGGGCTTTTCTGGAGCGTCCAGCGGTCGGTCGCTCTGGTCAGCGTTTGTTTGCCGATGCTCAGATTTGGGATGCGAACGGCGGGCGCTATCGGGATGAGTATACTTGCTATCCGGTGATATCGCTGGACTTTTCTGGCGCTGCGAGGCGTGGCCCCGCTGTTGCCGGCGTCGTGCGCGATGCCCTTTCGGGCGAGTGCGCTCGCTTGTTGGCTCTCTTGGAGGCTCCGGATTTAGCTCGAGATAAGGTGCGTCACATCGAACGTGTCGCGCGTGGGGTGGCGAGCGAGGACGAGGTCGCCTCGGTGCTCGGTGTGCTCATAGAACTGCTGGAGATTGCCTGCGATGAGCAGGTTGTATTGCTCGTTGATGGGTACGATGCGGCGTGGTCTCGCCGTGCGAGCGCGAGGGACGCTTCCGACGCCGATCCGGCAGAACTACTTGACCGTGTGCTGTTTGACGCCATTGCCACTGCGCGCGATTCGTTGCGGCTGACGTGTCTGATGGGGGAGTGTCCCGGTCCTGCCGAAGCGGCGCTTTCTTCGCGCGGCTGCTCGTATTGTCTGACGACGCCGCTGTCGGCGTGGTGTGACCGATGTTTCGGTTTTTCGGATGCTGAGGTCGAGGCTCTTTTGAATCATGCTGGGCGCGAGGAATACCTGGATGATGCGCGTGACTGGCTCGAGGGGTATCGGTTTGGCAGGGCCTATTGCTCGAGTCCAGAGCGTGTGATCGGTTTTCTGGACCGAGGCTGCACGGCGCCTGTGCGCGCCGATCTGTATGGGTATGCGGATTGCCTGGGCAGGGTAGTTGCCGGGTGGAATCTCGACCGCCTTTCGGTCTTGTTCGATTTGCTCGAGGCCCATGGGTGCGTTGAGGTCCCGCTTTGTTTGGGCACTGCGGGGCTAGAGGCCTCGCCTGATGATGGCCTGTGGACGGCGCTGTATCTGTCAGGTTTCCTGACGACAGATATGACTAAGGAGCCAGAGCATGGCGATCGTCTCCGTGCTTTGCGATTGCCCAATAAAGAGCTTCGCCAGGCCTTGCGTCTAGTGATTGTTGAGTGGTTTGAGTGCGCTGCCGAAGACATTCGAGACGTCGATGCGTTTCGCGACGGGCTGTGCCGTGGGAAGGAGGATACCGTGAGGCGGGCGCTAAGCCGCATCCTGGGGGATGCGGGTATCGGTGAGACCAACCCAGATAAGCCGCTGCTATATCATCTGCTCTTGCAGGGGCTCTGCTTTGGCTTGCCGGGCTATGCCAATCCTGCTTCGAGGCGAAAGTGTGGCGCGGGTCGCTGGGACATCCAGGTTTTTCCTACGGGCGCTGTGTTCGACGTAGCAGATACGATTGGCATGCTGGACGAGCGCCCGCTGATAACGATTAACTTGATGTACGACCCCGATGTGGATGCGCTGGGGTTGGAATTGCTGGCCGTGCAGTCGCTACTCGACATAGAGCGCGACGGCATCGACGAAATCCGTGTACCACGCCCCGGCGTGGGTCGCATGCGCTGGGGGTTCGGTTTTGATGGGCAGCATGTGGCTACGGTGTGCCAGCGGCTTTAAGCGCCAAGGTGTTTCCGGCTTCCGTTACTCGGCGTCCTTCAGGGGCGGCATGGGTTTCCAGTTGGGATCCTTAACGATCTTGCGGGCGTCCTTCATGCCACGGCGCAGCGCCGGAATGCCGGTCTTAAAGCATTTGTCGACTGCTGCCAGACGAATGAACTCCTTACAGAAGGTCGCGGCATTGCCCAGACGGAACAGCACGGGGTGGTAGTCGCCGTAGATCTGCATGTAGCGTGCCAGATAACCGCGGTTGCGCATGATGTAATAGCGGTTGGTGTCGCTCGTGGAGTTGAGCTGTCGTTTGCCGGCGATATCCCAGTTGGAGACGGCGCGGGCGCGCTTGAGCACCACGTCGGCAACCACGGCGGCGGGGAAGTGCTGGCTGGCCACGTAGCCGTAGCAGGCATCGTCGCCGTAGATAAAGAAGCGCGCGTCGGGCAGGCCAATCTTGTCGACCACGCGGCGCGAGAACATGCCGCCCTCAAAGCACAGTTGGTTCATGGCGCGGTAGCCCTCGGGTCCCAGGTCCCACTTGGCGATGGGGTTGGGAATGCCGAGCGAAAGGATGAGCTGGTACTGCCAAAAGAAGGCACCGCCGTCAAAGTCCAGGCGCGAACCCTGGATGACATCGTAGCGGTCGGTCCACTTGGCAAGACGCTCGATGCCTTCGGGGATGACGAGCACGTCGTCGTCCATCACCCAGAACCACTGGGCCCCCAGATCGTAGGCGCATTTAGTGCCGGCGGAGAAGCCGCCCGCACCGCCGCCGTTTTCGAGCTGCGGGGCGTAGATGACACGGTCGGTGCCGCCCTGCGCGTCGGGCTGCTCGGTGTCGATGCCCCACAGGTTGGCCAGGCGCTCGTTAAATGCGGTGCACATGGCCTCGGTCTCGCGCGAATTCTCGTTATCGACAATCACGATGCGCCAGGGCGTTGCCGTGAGCTCGGTCATGGAGTCGAACAAGTTGGCCAAGAGCTCCTGGCGTTTGTACGTAACGACAACGATGGCGAGCTTGTCGATGGGGGCGGGAAGGGCGGAAGTCATGAACGAGAATATCCTTTCGCGTGGGCAGCGTATCGGCCCTGCGGAATAAACAATGTGTCCCATGGGACACGACTATTGTAAGCGTAGGCGGGCGCCCGCGGGTAATGTTCCGCTAATCACCAAGAACGTTTGCTACAAGCCTTGTCGACGTGCGGGCGTGGCGAGGTTGCACGCGCATATTGTGGTATTACATAGGTGCCGATTCCTGTGGACGCGATCTTTGTGTTTGGATGCCCTGTGAATAAAACTCGTTTAACCTCCTTTGCAGATAGCCTTCCCTTCAAGGTCATGTTTCTGTTTTTGGTTCTTCAGGTCGCATTTGTCCTGAGCAATACCGCGGCGAATTGCCTGCCGAGGCCCGTTATCGAGTCGCATGCGCAGGGTTCGGAGTCCTCGGCCCTGTTGTCTGACATGTGTGTCTACGACCACCGTGTTGCAGCTGGCCCTGTTTGCTTTGATAACAATCGCTTTATCATTGAAGTCGCACGGCAAAAGGACCAAGGTTCTCCGTTTAAGACGATGGCTGTTGCCGAGATTGATGACGTTACGAAAGCCGGCGAGATTACGCATCAGCAGTACTACCGGTATTGGCATGGATGGCAGCTACTTACGAATGTCTGCCTGTTTATTGGCGGTATCGATGTTGTCATGGTGCCCGCGGCTGCCCTGGCGATTGCCGGCTCCGCTTGCGCTTACGTTGCCTTGCGGAAGCGGTTTTCAATGTCAGTGACGTTGGGTTTCCTTGCAATCCTGTTGTTCTCGACCAATCTGTTTTTCAATTATATCGGTGATCTACTGCTGTGCATCTCGTTCTTTGTGGCGCTCATCATGATGTCTTGCATGTCTTGCATGAGCCTTCGTTTGAGTTCTGCATCGAGTGAGCGTGCGTTCACGAGCCGCCTTGTCCTGTGGTCCATAGCGACCGGCGCGGCATTTTCGTTTTTGGACTTCCTTACGATTCCTGCCGCAGTTGTCGCCCTGCATTGTTTTTTCGCCTTCATTGCGCTCCCCGAGGGTGAGCGCCCCAAGCGCTGCGTCGTCACGATGCTGCAGGCGCTCTTTGGGTTTGGGCTTTCGTTTGTGTTTACCTGGGCGATGAAATGGGTTGTCGCGGCATTTGTGCTGGGCTGGGACGAGGTCTTTTCGAACGTTCTGGGCGAGATGGGCCTTTGGTCTGCGCACGGGGCGTCGTCGCTGTTGCCCCAAGCTGACTGGCCTCAGATTTTGAAGGAGTTTATTGCATGAGCCCGCAGCTGTTCGCCATCTGCTCAACAGCTGGTTATGCGATGATCTCGAACGTCGTTTGTCTTGTTTCGTTTGCTGTCGTATTGGCGGTTTGGATTGCCGTTCTCGTTTGCTCGGTACGGGGCGGAGCGCAAGACGGTCGTCGCTGCAAGGCGTTGATCCAGTCGCTGCTCATGGTATTGCCTCTGGCTGTTGTTCTGGGTTATTTCGTTGTTATGCATGACCATGCGATCGTCCATATTCCGGTATTTGGCTGCAAGAACTGGGCGATTATCTTTGCGATGTTATTTGCTTCGGGTGTTAGCGCGCTTCGTGGCCTGCAGGGTCAGAAGGACGTCTAGCTGTTCATATGGGCCTTGATGGCCTCGACTACGGCTCTGCGTACGATATCCATGAGGAGCAGGGCAAGCGCGAGGCAAAGGCTCATAAGGATTCCGAGCAAAATGGCGCCGGCTGGATGAGGCTCTCCCGTTTGGATGCCTGTCGCCATGGTGTAGATTGCTTTGTCAAAGATGGGTCGCCAGACATTGCAGGTAAACGACTGTACGGCGTAGAAAGCGAGCGTTCCTGCGGCGAGGGACATGATTGTCTTGTCTGCAGCTGGGACTTCGTGGCGCGGCTGATGGAGCGCTGCGGCGGCAACGGATGCGGCGGCCAAGATAAAGGATATGACGGAAGTGGACTTGTAGGAGAGCTTCCAGAGCGCGTCGTACTGGCTATTTGCCGATAGCAGAAGCTCGAGCGCGATGGTGGCGGCAACGAGTCCGATTAGCGCGATCTCGGATTTTTGAGCGCCGGATGCGTTGCCGTGGTGTTCGAGGACAAAGCGCATTTCTCCAGCCGCAATAAACGCGACCAGGTAGGTAACAGCGCTCATGAGCTTGCGCCATAAAACGACACCGGCAACTTCGTTTGCCGTCGCCGCGATGTAGCAGTTGATTCCAAATGTTGCGAACACTAGAAGTGCTACGACAAACGGGGCCCTTTTGCTGCCGATTCGCTGCCTTGCCAGCGCAATCATCGGTACAAGCAATACGGAGGCGGCGTAGACCCAGATAAACTCGATGCCCAACGTAAGCCAGCCAATCTCGTGCAGCGAGATTTCGGGTAGGGGATAGACGTACATTGAAACAAACAGGCACGCGGTGCAATAAAAGAGCGTGGGTAAGACGATTTTCTTTAACCGTGTAAACGATTTATAAACGAGGCACTGCGCGGAAGACCCGTTTTGAAGGGCGCGTACCGCCGAGGGAATAAGGAAGTACCCCGAGATCATAAAGAAGACCTCGTTGGCCCAACAGCCCAGCAGGTTGATAAAGCCGAGCGCGCCGGAGTAAGGGAAGACAGCGAGCGGCGCGTATTCCGGTAGGCCGGTGCAGACGGCTTGGAATGTCCACTGAAACGTGTGGAATATGGCAATCCCAGCGACCGCGATTAAGCGTAGCGCTTCGATGGAGGTATTTCTGCTTGCTTTTCTGCCCATCAGACTATTTTCCAGTGCGCGCGTTGTATGAACCAAAGTGCGATGTAATCATTTTTAGAGTTTGCTTGGGCCCCTTGTTCCATACGTTATACAAGCCCTCGCCCACAAGGTCCTTGGCGTATGCGCAGTAGCTGATTTTAGGATTGGCGATGCCCATATACTCGGCATAGAGCTTTTTGGCCGCGGGGGTAACGCGAGGATTGGCAAATACCAGCTCTTGCGGCATGCGTTCGAACATCCTGTGGATCGCCCGCTCGATTTCGGGGTGCCCCTCAATTCCGGTGTGCTCAATCATGATGCCCATATAGGTGAAGCCGCGTGTGATTTGCGGTGTCCAGACGGCGGAGTCGGTGACGTTGAGCCGCTCAAGAATATCGACCATGTCGTTCCAGCGATTAAACGGCATCAAGGGGTCACGCTTTGCCAGGGCGGCCGCCTTTTCGGGTGTTTCCTCTCGGTAGCAATAATACGGCTTGGGCCAGTAAGCGATGGCCTTTGCCTGGCATAGCGTTTCGACGAGGAATGGATTATCGGCCCAACCTGCACCGGGGATTTCCTTAAACCAGATATTGTTTTGCATCAGGAAGTCGCGACGATAGATTGCCGACCAAATGGACGGATGGTGAGCCAGCAGGTGTGGAGCGTCGTGAATGGTGAATGGTTGCCGAGACGGTTTGATGCGACCACGATATGCGCAATGTAGTTTGACCTCTTGGGGGGTATCGGGGTTGCGAATGATCCAATACGGGGTCTCGATAATGTCGAGCTTGTTCGGATCGCCAAATTCGCGCTTGGCAAAGGAAAGCATGTCGGAGTACATTCCGGGCTCGATCCAGTCATCGGGCTCGAGGATGGCAATCCAGTCGCCCTTTGCCTCGCGAACGCCCAGATTGCAGGTTGCGCCGTAACCCTG